>DYDH01000156.1:0-1325 GCA_020717985.1 Herpetosiphon sp.
GGATGGCATTTTCTATCTTCTACAAAGCGGTTGTTCATGGCGCATGTTGCCTCGTGATCTGCCACCATGGAAAACTGTCTATCATTATTTTCGTTTGTGGCGCAAAGATGGCACTTGGGAACGCTTGAACAAGTTGTTGCGCGAAAAAGTGCGGTTGAAATTTGGAAAGAAGCGCCAGCCAAGCGCAACCATATTGGATAGTCAATCGATCAAGACTTCAGAAGGTGGTCTGGAATGTGGCTTTGACGCTGGAAAGCAGGTTACAGGCAGAAAAAGGCACTCGTTGGTAGACACATTGGGACTGGTGATGAAGGTTGTAGTAACGGCTGGTAATGTGCAGGATCGTGATGGAGCAAAACTCTTGCTGGAAGAACTGGCTGAACAAGTGGACACGATCAAACGCTTGAAACTGATCTGGGCAGATGGGAGTTATCGTGGTGCCTTGATTGATTGGATAGCAGAACATTTTGGATGGAAATTGGAAGTTGTTGAAAAACTAAAAGATCAAGTTGGGTTTCAAATTCTTCCAAGACGATGGGTTGTAGAGCGTACTTTTGCATGGTTGGTTCGTCAACGCCGCTTGGCAAGAGATTATGAGCGACTTCCTGAAACAAGCGAATCTTTTATCTATGCAGCTATGATCCGGTTGATGGTTCGCAGATTGGCAAAATTATGACTTTTCAGACACTCTCTTAAAGAAAAAGCTCCCAGCCAACGGCAGAAAGGCTTGAATATCCTGTTTTCACATACAACCCGAATTTCACCCTATATACGAAACGCCCATTTCCCCCAACATTAAAAAACGACTCTCAGCTGAAAAGGTTGAGAGTCATTTTTACTTCTCATCCGATACTCATTACTTTTTTACGCTATACAAACGCGATTTCGCCCAGCCGCCTTGGCCGAATAAAGCGCCTTGTCGGCAAGTTGGATGGCTTCATCAAAACTTGCCCAGGGGTCGTCTGCGGCGCTGGTCACACATACCAACCCAAGGCTGATGGACAACTGCACCACTTGATCCTCATCGCCGTGGATGGTTTGTTTTTCAACCCTGGCGCGAATGCGCTCTGCAAATTTACCGGCTTCCACAAGGTCTGTTTCCGGCAGGACAATCGTAAATTCATCGCCACCATAACGCCCCAAGTAATCAACCGCGCGTAAATTTTCACGCAGAACCTGCGCCGTGCGCTGAATGGCAATATCTCCAATGGCGTGTCCATACTGATCGTTGATTTTCTTGAAATGATCAATATCCAACATAATAACGGACGTAGGGTGGTTATAACGGTGGGCGCGATCCAACTCACGATCAGCCACAGCAACCA
>DYDH01000156.1:1341-10583 GCA_020717985.1 Herpetosiphon sp.
CGCGCCCGTCAGGGAATCTGTCGTGGCAAGCCGTTCCAGGCTGGCTTCCAGTTGTTTGCGCTCGGTGATGTCTTCCTTAATTGCAATATAGTTCGTGACCTGTCCTGTATCGTCCTGGACAGGAGCGATCGTCGCTGATTCCCAATACAGCGTACCATCTTTACGACGGTTATGAAGCTCACCATGCCATATCTTTCCATTGGTAATGGACTGCCATAAATCCCGATAAAAAACTCCGGCTTGTTTTCCAGATTTCAGGAAGCGGGGATTTTCGCCCTTGACGTCACTTAACAGGTAGCCGCTGGTATGTTCAAAGCGTGGATTGGCATACTGAATTGCGCCCTGAGCATCTGTAATCACCACGGTATTTCCGCTCTGCTCAATGGCCAGCCAGAGTTTACGAAGTTCAAGGTTCTGCGCTATCAACTGCGCCTGATACGTCTGCAACTGAGCCTCGGTTCGTTTACGCTCGGTGATATCACGCACGATGGATTGCAGAGCAGGCTGTCCCTGATATTCGAGCGGCACGGTTATGACCTCCGCATCAATGATGGTACCGTCGAGGCGGATAAATTTCTCTTCGAGTAAAGGCGCATGTTCTCCCCGCGTCAAAACATTCGTGATCCTGCCGGCGGCGACGGAACGGTAATCAGGATGCACAAAATCCAGCACATTTTTGCCAATTAATTGTTCGGGATTCGCAGCCCGCATCAATCTCTGCGCCGCGGGATTGATCAGGGCAAACTTGCCGTCGTGAAATACAAAAAGCGCATCGGGCGAAAATTCCACCAACTGCCGGTAGCGGATTTCACTTTTTTGCAGGGCGGTCTGTTGCGTTTGCAATTCCGAAAACAGGCGCTGGTTTACCATCAAGAACAGACCAAAAGCAGCCGCAAAGAAAAGCGCCTGATAGGCAAGGAACATGACCGTATCAAATGTGTTGTTGGCCTTGAGTAAATCGTTGCCTGCCGGTTCGGTCAAGTTAAAGAAAATACGCCCTACGCTGACCAAAGAAAAAGCAATGAACACCCAGCCAATTGTTCCGGTCATGGGACGCATCTCAGGGCTGACCCGATACAGCATTAACCAGGCAATCTGCGCATAAAGTATGATTGCCGCGATGGAGAAATTGATATTCCGCGCCGCCAAACCCGGCTGGACAAAGGCGAAGTATGCATGAATTGCTCCTGAAACGATCAGAAGCAGAACGTTGTGATATTGCCGCGTGCGCCGCCCGACAAATTCTTCCAAACCAACGTACAACAAAATGGTTGCGCTTATCGGCACCGCGCTGCCGCCAAAGACAATGGACAACCAGTTGGGAATAATGCCGCGCAGCGCGATGAGCACAATCGAAATGGTTTGCATCACAAAACAAGCCAACCACAAACCAACCCCCTGAAAACGCCGGCGATTTTGCTGCCACAACAACCCGGCCACAATCATACAGACTGCATAGGCTAGTACCTGGTTCAAAATCAGGGTTTTCATGTCAATTATGTTCATAATTCACGCTCGATTATTATTGCAAAATGTATGGATTTTTTTGCCGATAAATTAGCAGAAAGCGCAGATTATAACGCCTCTGCGAATTCATATATTAGCAATCCATCTCCGGGAGAAAAATAGAGAGCGCCATCTTAACGCAAAACCTCCGAGCGCTTCGCGTGAAGAACTCGGAGGTTTACATTTTTTACTCGTTACTTTTTACTTATTACTTCGTTCCCACAACTCATTCGCAATCAACTCTTGATCCACAGGCGTCTTATCAATTCGCACGCCGACCGCGTTGTAGATGGCATTTGTGATCGCGGGTGTGGTCGGAATACTGCACACCTCACCTACGCCCTTCGCGCCGTAGGGACCTGCCGCAACAGGGTGCTCGACGACAATGGATGTGATCTCTGGCGTGAGCATAATGCCAGGCACACGATAACGCGCAAGATGATCTGTGACCACGTTGCCGTTGTCCACCAGGAATTCTTCGGTGAGACAATTGCCGAGCCCCATCATCACGCCGCCTTCGATCTGTCCTTGCAGACCAAGCGGATTGACCGCCATGCCCACATCGTTGGCTGAGATAACTTTCAGCGCGCGCACTTCGCCTGTCAGCTTGTTGACTTCGACCTCAGCCGCTTGCACGCCGAAGGAGAATGCAAAGTGCATGTCACCGCCTTCGCCGAGCGGCTTGGTCTTCGGCGCTTCGTATTCGTAGCGCACTAGCGGATTTTTCCCTGCGGCTGTCATTTCTTTGTAAACTTCCACCCATGTCATTGAATGACCGTTGACATGGACAACACTATTCTCGAAGCGAATCTGCTCAGGCTTCACATCGTATTTTTCAGCCATAGTAGCAGTGATCTCATCTCGCAGAGTCTTTGCGGCATAGCGTGAAGCGTTACCTGTCACAAATGTTTGGCGTGAAGCAGTCGTGGGGCCGCCGTTGGGAGTCAAGTCGGTGTCCATCACGAGCACGCGCACTTTTTCGGGAGCCACAGCCAATTCTTCAGAGACGATCAAACGCATGACGGTCACGAGTCCCTGACCGAGTTCAGCGGCTGAACTGCGGACTTGGAAAGTGCCGTCTTCGTAGAGTTCAACATCCGCGCCAGATTTATCGGGAGCGCCGCCGCCGAGACCTGTGTTCTTGTAGGCAGAGGCAAAGCCCCAGGCGCGGACCAGGTTCGGGTTGGCAGAGTCAACTACCGGCGTGAAAGGATCGGAATTGTGCTTACGCATTTCCGCATCCACGCGGTCAATACATTCCATCAAGCCCACAGACTCTTTCAATTCCTGTCCTGTGTTGGTGATGCTTCCAACATGCAGCGCATTCATGCGCCGCAGTTCAATTCGGTCAATGCCTAATTTTTCAGCGAGCATGTCCATCATGGATTCAACTGCAAACGCAGATTGCGTGACACCAAAACCACGGAACGCACCCGCGGGCGGGTTGTTGGTATACATGGCGTAGCAATCGGCGCGGACGTTATCCACATCATACGGTCCAGCCGCGTGAGTGGTAGCGCGGGTCATCACCTTTTCGCCGAGCGACGCATACGCGCCCGTGTCGCCGTAAAGTTCAGTATCCACGGCAACGAGGCGGCCATTTTTCATCGCGCCCATCTTGACGCGAATCTGCGTGGCGTGGCGCTTGGGATGTACAAGCAAACTTTCCTGACGATCAAATAATAATTTAACGGGTCGTTGCGTAACATTGGCAAGCAGGGCAACGTGAATTTGTCCCATAATGTCTTCCTTGCCGCCAAAGCCGCCGCCCATCAATTGACCCACAATGCGAACGCGATCTTCGTCCCAACCCAACGCGCGCGCGACCTGTGTTTTATCCTGATACGGAATTTGCGAACCGACATAAATTTCCATGCGACCATCGGGCAGCGGCACGCCGATACTGCACTCAGGTTCGATGAAAGCGTGGTCAGTGGTCGGGGTGTGGAAAGTGTGTTCAAAAACCACATCAGCTGAGGCAAAGCCTTTTTCCATATCGCCCTTGCGGACTTTGATATGTTTGAGCAGGTTGCCCTTCTCGTGGATTTGCGGAACGCCGTCCTGACGCGCCTGAACCGGATTCGTGATGACGGGCTGGAGGTCAAACTCCGCCTCGATCAACGCGGACGCCTGTTCGGCGATATCCTGAGTTTCGGCGGCAACGATGGCAAGAGCGTCACCCACATAGCGGATGCGCTCGCCGATGCCGACCATCACCGGCCAGTCGTAAATGACCAGTCCATGCAGATGTTCGCCGGGGATGTCATCGGCGGTTAGAACCGCAACCACACCTGGCAGGGCTTTGGCTTTGGATACATCGAGTTTGGTCAAAAAGCCATGCGGAATCATCGCGCGTTTGGCTTTGGCAAACAACATGCCGTCGAAGGTCAGGTCGTCGGTGTAGATTGCCTTGCCTGTTACCTTTTCCACCGCTTCGGGGCGCAGGTGACTGTGACCCACTGTCTTGTGATCGTGAATTGAATCGGGAATATGCGTCGGCTTCTGGACCGGTTCGCCTGTCCGCAAAGCCTGAGCCGCGGCAAGGATGGCATTCTCAATCGAAGGATAGCCCGCGCAGCGGCAGAGCGTATCTTTCAACGCAAAACGAATATCATCGCTGTTGGGATTCGGATTGCGCTTGAGCAAGGCATATGCGGTCATAATTTGGCCGGGGATGCAAAATCCGCATTGGACTGCGCCCTGTTCAACGAAGGCTTCCTGCAACGGGTGCAGTTTCATCTCTTCGTGAACGCGCTGTGCAAGTCCTTCGATTGTGACGATGGTTTTGCCATCCGCGCGCTCGGCGGGATAGACACAAGACATCATCGGCTCACCATCCACAAGGACGGTACATGCGCCGCACTCGGCTTCTTCACAGCCTATCTTTGTGCCGGTCAGTTGAAGTCTTTGGCGAAGGAGGGTTGATAAAGTTTCGCCCGCTACAGATTCGAAAGTATGTTTGGTACCGTTAACTGTAAGATTAATTTGATTGTTCATTATAGTTTCCTCAGAAGTAGGTCACGCTTGTAACGTGACAGTCACGCTGGAAGCGTGACCTACCCAATCTCTGCTCTCACCCACGCGGTTTCAAGCACATCTTTGAATAATCCGCCAACGATATGTTTGCGGTAATCGGCGCTGGCGCGGCGGGCGCTGGTACGGAATTTGGCTTGTGCAAGCAACGCTTCGAGTGTGCGGGCAAAAGTCTCTTCGGTAAAGGATTGTCCGCACAGGGTTGCTTCTGCTTCGGTGGCGCGGAAGGGAATCGGTCCGCCGGGGCCGACGGCAATGTGAATATCTTTTACGATTTCACCTTCGCGTTCGAGCCAAACGGCGCAATTCAAGATAGGCAAAGCCACACCCTGCGGACGCATGATGCGTTTGAAGCAGGAGGCTTGTCCTTTTTTAGTCAGGGGAAGATAAAAGCCAGCAATGATCTCTTCGCTTTTATTGAGTGTAGATTTGCCCGGACCGGCGAAGAGCGAGGTGAAGGGCATTCGGCGAACTCCTGCGGGGCTGGCAACTTCGGCTTGGGCGTCGAGAGCAGTCAAGGCGATGGTTCCATCTGCGGCGGGGAGGGCGTGCGCAACATTGCCGCCAAGCGTAGCCGTGTTGCGGACTTGCGGGCCTGCGATCAAATTACAGGCTTCGACCAATGCCTGGGCATGAGTCCCAACCAGAGGGTCGAGTGCGACGCGATTGACTGAGACGGCGGCGCCGATGTAAAGGTCATCTCCTCTTACTTCGAGCGCGGTCATCTCGCGGACAAATGTCAAATCAATTAATGTGTGGACGGGGGCGTGGCGGCCCTGCTTCAAATCAAGCAGCAAATCTGTTCCGCCTGCAATCGGCATGGCTGAGCCGGATGCGGATGCGAGCGCTTGAATTGCCTCCGAGATGGAAGCGGGGCGTTTATATTCTTGCCAAAGGTTCATAGTGGTTTCCTCTTTCTTGCCTAAGCGGCGGTACTTTTCGATGGGGTCTAGCCCAACGCCACTGCTGCGCTTTGCACGCGCCAGCGAGCGACCACCGAACCGATGATGTATTTTACTACTTGTACTAAAGTAAAAATGGATGGCAGTCGCGTTTGAAACGTGACTATGCAGTTTCAGGGTGAACACCTGCCATTAATAAACCAAGTTTTGCCGGGGTTGCTTCTGCGCGCGGGACTATGTCCATGACCTGACCTTCGTAGATGACTGCGATGCGGTCGGAGAGCGCAAGGATTTCATCGAGGTCTTCAGAGATAAGCATGATTGCCACGCCCTGTTTTCGCTGTTCGAGCAATTGGTCGCGAACATATTCCGTCGCGCCGATATCAAGTCCGCGGGTGGGTTGCGCGGCTATAATGACGCGCGGGGTGCGGAAGATTTCACGCGCCAGGACGATTTTCTGTATATTTCCACCGGAAAGATTCTTGGCATGAGTTTCGCGCGATGGCGTCTTGACGTGGAATTTGGCGATTAACGAATCGGCATGTTGGGAAATCTCGCGCAGATTCAGGAAGCCGTAACGCGAGTAAGGCATCTTCTCATGCTCGCGCAGGATCATATTTTCTGCAACCGTGAAATCCTTGATCATGCCATCGCGCATACGTTCTTCGGGAATGTAGGAAAGCATTCGGTCGGTGATAGAGGCAGGATCGAAACCGGTGATGTCGTTGCCTTCCAAGATAACCTGCCCGCCTGTTGTTTTTCGCAAACCGGTAATGGTTTCAGCCAATTCGCGTTGACCATTGCCCGAAACGCCTGCGATGCCTAAAATTTCACCTGAGCACACATCGAGGCTGACTCCGCGCAAACCCGGTGTTCCGCGGTCACTGCCACAGGAGATGTTTTTAATCTCCAGTCGGGGCCCGCCGCATTCCACCTGTCCACGGTCAGGAGTAAAGCCAACCTCGCGTCCAACCATCCAGTTGGCAAGGTCTTGTTTTGTGGTTTCAGATGTAAGGCGTGTGCCGATCATGCGACCATCACGCAGGACGGAAATGCGATGACTGATCTCAACCACTTCATGCAGTTTGTGTGAGATAAAGACCAGTCCGTGTCCATCCCTTACCATCTGATTCATAATAACGAATAATTCATCCACTTCCTGCGGCGTAAGAACAGCAGTCGGCTCATCGAGAATGAGAAGGGCTGCGCCGCGATACAGGGCTTTGATAATTTCAACGCGCTGCTGCTGACCGACTGAAAGCTGCCAGATGTAGGCGGAAGGGTCGATCTTCAAGCCGTAAAGGTTGGCTAATTCAATAATTCGTTTTGACACGCGGTCGAGGTCAGTCAACGCGCCGCGGGAGGATGGCAGTCCCAGCGCGACATTTTCAGCCACGGTCATTGTTTGCACGAGCATGAAATGCTGGTGGATCATGCCGATTCCAAGGTTAATGGAATCATTTGGCGATGAAATTCTGACCGGCTTGCCATTGATCAACACCTCACCCTCATCAGGATGATACAAGCCGTAAAGTATCTTCATCAACGTACTCTTGCCCGCGCCATTTTCGCCCAACAAAGCATGGACTTCGCCGGACTTCACGTCAAAATTAACGTGGTCGCTGGCAAGCACACCGGGAAATCTCTTGGTAATGCCGCGCATTTCCAGACTTTCAATACGAGCCCGTCCAGAGGGAAGTTTATCGGTTTCAGTCATGGGTGCCATCCTAAAAATAACAGAAAGCGCTCTTTCGGGGGCTAAGCCCCCGAAAGAGCGTGGAAAAGTTACAAACTACGGAAGAGTGATCTTGATGCTTCCGTCAACAATTCCCTTGATGGTTGTGTCGGCCAAAGCCTGAGCTTCTGCGGACAGGGCATAGCCGTCGTTGAACTCGATCACCTGTCCGCCATTGGCGAGGCTGGCAGAGAAGGACTGTCCACCGAGGGTGCCTGCCTGAATGAGACTAATCATCTCGTTGAGCATAACTTCCCAGTGATAGACCTGGCTGGCAACTACAATGGAAGGAGCAAGTGAAGCCTGATTGGACTGAGTACCGAACCACAAGGCTTTGGCTTCTTCAGCTTTACCAATTGCGCCGACAACCATCTGCGCGGAACCGGTCAAGACATCGGCGCCAGCGGAGATGTGGGTGGTGGCAGCTTCGGAGGCAAGTGCCACATCCGAGAAGGAGCCGATGTAGTTCACGTTAACTTTGACATCGGGGTTTGTTGCCGCTACGCCAGCCGCAAAGCCATCGATGTACAGTTTAGCGTCGCCCGTTTCAATCGGTCCAACAACACCGACCACTTTGCTTTTGGTAAGGGTCGCAGCCAACACGCCGTTGACATAGCCGCCTTCCTGGGATAATGCTTCGTAAGCGAAGATATTAGGCTGACCGAAAGTATCCACCGTGGTGCCCCAGGCAAAGCTGATTTCGGGGAAGTCGGGAGCGATTTCCTGCAGGGAGGAGCCGTACTGTGAGCCGTGGGCAATGATCAGGTCGAAGCCCTGGGTGGCATAGTCGCGGATGGCGGCGGCGGCGTCGTCCACAACGAACATGCCTTCGGAGTAAACGAATTCGAACTTATCTGCACCCATCTCTTCCTGAACACGGACGAGGGCATCATACATGGATTGACCAAACGCCAGGTCAGTTGTGGCGCTGGGCATCACAACTGCGACGCGGAAGGGTTCAGCCACGGGGGCTTCGGTGGCGGCGGGGGCTTCGGTGGCAGCAGGCGCTTCAGTAGCAGCAGGCGCTTCGGCAACGGGGGCTTCAGTCGCGGCGGGGGCGGCGGGAGCGCCACATGCGCTCAAAACGAGCGCCAGGGTGAGAACAAACCAAACAAACTTTTTCATCTTCTTCTCCTTAAATATGGTTGGATATTTTTCTTTCGACGGGAAAATTCATCCCGTTTCGAAATTCAGGTTCACACATTTAGCCGAGGTACCACCTCCTTTTCATGGATTAATCGCCCCGCTCGAAGGGTTTCGTCAAAGCTGACGGGGCGCGAACTTTCGAAACTGTGGCAACCAACACCAAAATCGTAACGACATACGGCATCATCACCGCAATATCCGAAGGAATGGGAATACTCAAGACCTGCACCCACAATTGCAGGGAATTAATCAAGCTGAACAACAACGCGCCGCCCAAAATGCCGATGGGACGCCACGCGCCAAAGTAAACCAGAGCCACCGCAATGAAGCCAAGTCCACTGGTCATGTTCTGCTGAAAAACATTCAACAAGGCAATGGACAGGGATGCACCCGCAATTCCAGACAACGTGCCGCCGAGAATGATGGTGAAATATCGAATGCGCCCCACGTTCACGCCGAGCGAATCCGCCGCATCGGGGTTTTCGCCCACCGAGCGGATTTTCAGTCCGAGGGTAGTTTTGTTCAGCACGAACCAGGCGATGGGCACAAGCAGGTAAGCGATGTAGACCAGAATATTTTGGCTAAAGAAAATTTTTCCGATGCCTGGAATGTCGCTCAAGCCGGGGATGTAAATTTCAGGAAACCCCTTGACCGTTTCGACAGTGCCCATCAATTTTTGGAAGAGCAGGTCGCTCATGCCCAAACCAAAAAGATAGAAACCGATGCCGCTGATGCCCTGCTCGGCATGTAAATTGACGGTAACATAAGCCATGGCAAGTCCCATCAATGCGCCGACGATCATGGCGGTCAACAAGCCAAGCCACAGGTTTCCTGTTGTCAGGGCAACATAGAAGGCGGCAAAGGCGCCCAAAAGCATTTGCCCTTCGACGCCCAGATTAAGCACGCCGCTTTTTTGTCCG
>DYDH01000157.1 GCA_020717985.1 Herpetosiphon sp.
GTAGGTCACATCGGCATGGGAATATAGCTGGGCAAAAAATTCCTGGATACTCATCACGCCAAGCATGAACATCCAGGTTTGATCGCGGTAATATCCAGAACGCCAATCCCCTTTGCGGAAAGCGCGGGCTATGGCGAGTTGAGCGATTTCCTTGCCGTCGCCAAAGATGCCAAACTTTGCCTTGCCGCTCAGCACTTCTCGTCGTCCAATAAGAGAAGCCTGCCTGCTTTGGTAGGCGAGGCGGTAATCTTTTATGATTTCTTTTTTATCGAGGGGAAGCGTAATAGAGCCCTTCTTTTTGTTGGGCATGTACTCTCTCCTGAATTGGATACGTTAAGTGGGATTATAACAAAGGATGGACGCGCACGCATAATTTTCGCCATACAAACCATCAAATTTATTTTGCTTTATAATCCAACCCATGAAAAAGAAAGTTAAATTCAATAACTATTGGCTGATCCCGCTTGCGCTCGCGTTTGCCGTCGGCGTTTACTTTATTCCACCGGTGCATAGCCGCCTCGCCTGGCGCGTGGATGAACTTCGCACGAAGGTCATTTACTATTTCAACCCGCCCTCCGAAGCCGTCTTTCAACCGAGCGGAGAAACCGCATTAACCATTGAAACCGCCGTCCTGACCGCGCGCGCCGAATTCCTGCTGACATTAACCCCGCAAGCAACAATAGCCCCTTCTACGGAGACTCCCACACCCGGAGCAACACCCACACCGACGGTCACGTCCACGCCCCTGCCGGGTTCGGTTATCCTGCCAGGAGTGGTCTACGTGGATCAGCACGAACGCTGGAATTATTGCGGTCCCGCCAACTTGACCATGGCGCTCAACTTCTGGGGCTGGACCGGCAATCGCGATGATGTTGCGCGGGTTGTCAAACCGGGCAACGGCAACTTACGCGATAGTTTCATCGAACAAAGCAAATCCGATAAAAATGTGATGCCCTACGAAATGGTGGATTTTGTCAACGAGAATACGGAGTATCGCGCCCTTATGCGTAACGGCGGCGATGAAAATCTTGTCAAACGCCTGTTAGCCGCGGGCTTCCCCGTGCTGGTGGAAAAAGGCTATTACGAGCGCGACGCAAACGGCAAGATCAGCTGGCTCGGACATTATCTCTTCACCACCGGCTACGACGATGCGCGCGGCGGTTTCATTGTGCAGGATGCCTACGTGAAACCCGGCAAAGACCTGCTTAGCAAGTACACCGATTATCTGGATGGATGGCGAACCTTCAATTATCTTTTCATGGTCATCTACCCCGCCGACCGCGAGAACGAAGTGCTCAATCTGCTGGGTCCCTGGTCTGATGAAAAATGGGCGTCACAACACGCGCTGGAGTTGGCCGAAAAAGATATCAAGACCCTGAACGGTAATAATTTATTTTTCGCCATGTATAACAAAGGCTCCAGCCATGTAGCCTTGCAACAATATCCCGATGCCGCCACAGCTTACGACCAGGCTTTCACAAACTATTCAAAATGGGATGTGGAAAAGGGCGACCGCCCCTATCGCATCTTATGGTATCAAACCGGACCCTATTTCGCCTACTACTACTCAGCCCGATACAGTGATGTCATCAGTCTTGCGAATACCACATTGAACGAAACCATCTCCACGCCCACCCTCGAAGAGTCCCTGCTTTGGCGCGGACGGGCCTACTACATGAGCGGCAACACCCAAGCCGCTGTGGACGACTACCGCGCCGCGCTCAAAGTCCATGTGAATTGGCTGCCCGCCGTGCAGGCGCTTCAAGATTTGGGATTGCAACCGTAGTTTTAGTTTGGTAGTTTTTAGTTTAATAGTTGGGTAGTAGTCGGAAAGAAGGAGGATTTCATGGCAAAGATCGAGCGGTTTGAAGATTTGCAGAGTTGGCAAAAGGCCCGCCAACTTGCGAATTTGATCTATGACTTAACCGAACGCCCAAAGTTTTCAAAAGACTTTCACTTGAGCGGGCAAATTCAGGACCGGCTGGTTCGGTCATGCACAATATCGCCGAAGGGTTCGACTCTGGGACAAATCCTGAATTTATTCGTTTTCTCAAAATAGCCCGGCGCTCTGCCAGCGAAGTACAATCAGAGTTATATCTGGCTCTTGACCGAAAATCCATCAACCAGGATGAACTCACTACAGCCTACAACTTTGCAACCGAAACCAAACGCCTCGTCAACGGCATGATCGGATACCTGCGAATGTCCACTCCTAAAACTACCAAACCACCCAACTAAAAACTACCTAACTACCCACCTATGAAACTCCTCCACTTCGCCGACGCACATATTGACATGGCCAATTATGGCAAACACGACCCCGAATCGGGGCTGCCTTTTCGCGTGCTGGATTTCCTCAAATCGCTGGATGCCATCGTGGATGCGGCCATCTCCGAGAAAGTGGATTTGGTCATCTTTGCGGGTGACGCCTACAAAGACCGCTCGCCCGCGCCGACCTTTCAACGCGAATGGGGACGGCGCATCATGCGTTTGTCGCAGGCGAAAATCCCCACCCTGTTGCTGATCGGCAATCACGATGTTTCGCCGTCCATCGGGCGAGCCCACGCCTTGCAGGAATTCAAGACCCTACAAGTACCCTTTGTGAAAGTGCTGGATAAGCCCTGCTTTCTAAAATCGGATGAGCTATGGGATTTACCGATTCAAGTCATCGCCATGCCGTGGATCACCCGCTCGGGCCTGATGGCTGCGACCGGAGAAGTGGACTCCACCGAAGCATTCTCGCGCATCGAAGGCAACATCGGAGAATTGATCGAAGGCTGGCTCGAAGAAGCCGACCCGTCCCTGCCGGTCATTCTCACTGCGCACGCCTCCATCGAAGGCGCGAAGTTCGGCGGCGAAAGACTGGTGATGCTTGGCAATGACCTTGTCCTCTCAGGCAGTTTGGTAAAAAATAAAAAATTCAGCTACGTGGCTATGGGACATATCCACAAGCCGCAGGACGTGAACGAAGGCTTTCAGCCGCCGGTCATTTACCCGGGCTCCATCGAGCGCGTGGACTTTGGCGAAGCGAAGGAAGACCGGTTCTTTGTCATTGCCGAAATCGAAAAAGGAAAAGACACGCGGGTGAATTGGGTTGAACTCAAAGGGGCGAGAAAATTCATAGACCGCCGAACAGTTCTCGGGTCGAACGAGAACGTGACCGATTCCCTTAAAGGCGCATTACCCAGTCCGAAGGAAATGTCTGAGGCGATTGTCCGCCTGTTGGTGGAATATCCAAGAGAATGGGATACATTGATCGACGAAACTGCGTTGAGAAAATACACCGAGGGCGCGTTTGAATTTCATCTTGTGAAACGCCCGCAAAGCGAGGCGCGCGTGCGAATTGCCGAGGGACAGGTGGTGAGCAGTTTGAGTCCGCTGGATTTGTTGGGGCAATACTTCGATGCATCAAAAGCCAAAGATACCGATGAGTTGCAAAAACTCGCGCAGGAAATTATTTCGGAAGACACGCTTGATATGTAAATAGGTAAAATACAGGAATGCCAAACGCAACACGCAATACATAAATCGCAAATCCAAAGAGGTCTCCATGTCCAAGGAAAATTCACGCTATCGCTGGGTTGTCGTCGCCATCTTTTTCTTCTTCATGCTTTTGCATCAAACCGATAAATTGATGATCGGCTCCCTGCAAGTGCAGATCAGCAAGGACTTTCAACTCAACAACAGACAATGGGGCTTGATAAATTCAGGCGCATTATTCGTTGCCACTGTGCTTTATCCAGTTTGGGGATATTTATATGACCGTTACGCGCGCACAAAACTGATCGCGTTCGCGTCTTTTGTTTGGGGGGCGACCACCTGGCTCAACGCCATCGTGCGGACCTTCACCGGATTCATGATCACCCGCGCTTCCACCGGCATTGATGACTCATCCTATCCCGGCTTGTACACGCTGGTGGCAGATTATTTCGGTCCCAACCTGCGCGGAAAAGTGTACGGCATTTTGCAACTCGCCCAGCCGCTCGGATATTTGATCGGCATGATTCTGGCGTTGATGGTCGCACCCATGATCGGCGGCTGGCGTTCGGTGTTTTACATCACCGGCTCGCTGGGACTGATTCTCGCGGTCATCATTTACTTCGGCGTGAAGGAAATGCCGCGCGGACAGGCCGAGCCGGAATTCGAGAGCATGGCAGAAATGCAAACCTTCAAATTCTCATGGGGCGAAGCCAAAGAGATATTCAAGAAAAAGACCATGTGGTTCATCTTTTTACAGGGCTTCGCAGGCGTCTTCCCGTGGAATGTGATCACCTTTTTCTTCTTCGGTTATCTTGAGAAAGAACGCGGCTACGATGCCAACAGCATCCTGATGACCATGGCGCCCGTGATCCTAATCCTCGCCAGCGGATATTTCCTGGGCGGCGCGCTCGGTGACTTTGCATTCAAGTACACCAACAAGGGACGCATCCTTGTTTCCTGCGCGGGAGTTTTACTTGGCGCAATTTTCATGGCGCTGGCCATCACCACGCCCACCGAAGCGCGGACTCAATTTTTCATTTTCATGTGTCTCACGGCAATCTTCATGCCGCTTTCGTCGTCGAATGTCATCGCCACTGTGTACGACATCACCGTGCCGGAAGTCCGCTCGACGGCGCAGGCTGTGGAATACTTCATCGAAAATGCGGGGGCTATCACCGCGCCGATCCTCACCGGCGTCATTGCGGACGCTTTCAGCCTGCAAACCGCCATCCTTCTGATCTGCACCGTGGCGTGGGGGTTGTGCTTCTTCTTCTATCTCGGCGCGATCTTCACCATTGATAAAGACTCGCACAACCTCCGCAGTCAAATGGCAGACCGCGCAAAAGCCATGTAATCCTGTAGGGGGCGGCTTCGCCTCGCGATCTGCCCCCTATAGTTGACTTATATGAAAAGAGGGGACAAAAAACATATAGCCTCAGTGACAGGACTGGCATACAATGAAATTAACGACTATATTATTTCGTTGCTGCGACGTTCTCTATCGCCAATCGTAAATCCAAAATCGGGAGGATCCCATGACCATTATTGTTGCTGATACCACCTGCGGTTTACCACGTGACCTGATCGAACAACGTGGTATTCCTTTAATTCCACAGGTCGTCATATTTGGGGAAGATTCATTCCATGACGACAGAGAGATGGATACCGCCACTTTCCTGCAAAAACTCAAGGCGTCCAAAACACTGCCAAAAACATCCGCGCCTGAACCGCCGTTGTATTTTCCCATTTTCAAACAGGCGCAGGAAAAGGGCGAAAGTGTGATTATCGTAGCGCCGACCGGCAAAGCAAGCGGAACTGTCCGTTCGGCGCAGACTGCCGCGTTGGAATTCCCTAAAGTGGATATCCGCGTGGTGGATACGCAAACCATCTCCTGCAATCTCGCCTCGCTCGTTTTGGTGGCGGATGACATGGCCAAAGCTGGCGGATCTGCGGATGAGGTTGTGGCGAAACTAAACGACATGATCCCGCGCGGACGGCTGTACTTTCTGGTGGACACACTCGAATATCTTGCCAAAGGCGGACGCATCGGCGGGGCAAAACGTCTGCTGGCCGAACTGCTGGAGATCAAACCCATTCTGCAGGTTAAAAATGGACAGGTCGAATCCTTTGAACAGCAGAGGACAAAGAAACGCGCACTGGCACGTTTGGTGGAAGTGGCGGTGGAGCAATGCCCGGGTGGAGAGTCCGCTCATTTGTGCGTCCTCCAGGTTGAGGCGGAGAAGGAGGCGGAATCTCTCGCCGCTGAATTAAAGTCGCGGATCAATGTTCCCCAAATCCCGATCTATGAATTACCTCCCGCCATCGTTGTCCATGCCGGACCGCGCGCAATGGGTGTTGGATTTTTTGTGTAGTATATTTGAGTCTACTGAAAAAAGCCTATTTACCGCGAAGGTGCGAAGAACACGAAGATTATTAAATAAGACTTTCGCTTTTATCCGCCAATCCTCGCTAATTTACACTAATCTTTTCAAAATTTCGCGAAGATTGGCGCACGCAGAGCGTAGCGGACTGTTTTTTGAATGAGCGAAGGTCCTGTTAAAGAGAAGTTCAAGGCTTTCTTTGCGACCTTCGCTTCTTCGCGGTGAGAAAAAAACTTTTTGGAAAACCCTGACAGATGCTCAAACTCCCCGGACTAATTGACCCCCATGTACACCTGCGCGAGCCCGGCGCAACACACAAGGAAGATTATGACTCTGGCACCTCTGCCGCGCTGGCAGGCGGGATCACGATCGTGCTGGCGATGCCGAATACCAAGCCGCCCATCTTTGATGCGGATACGCTTGATCTTGCCCTGAACGCCGCAAAACAAAAAGCGCGCTGTGACTACGGACAATTCGTGGGCGCGGGGCCTGATAACGCGGATTGGGATGAAACACTTCCCAAACGCGCGGCCGGATTAAAGATGTACCTCGATTCAACTTTCGGCGAACTGCGGCTGGATAACATGACTCTCTGGCAACCGCATTTTGAAAATTATCCAAAGAATATGCCCATCGTAGCGCATAGCGAAAGTAGAAGCATGGCCGCCGCGATCTTATTCGCCGCAGTATATGACCGTCCGGTGCATATTGCCCATATATCCTTAAGAGAAGAAGTGCTGCTCATAAAAGCCGCAAAGGAACGCGGAATCAAAGTGACGTGTGAAGTATGTCCGCATCATTTGTTTTTGAGTAATGAAGACCAGTCAGGTCTAACGCACGGAAGAAGCGAAGTCCGTCCGCGTTTGGCTACTCGAAAAGATGTGGATTCGTTGTGGGAAAACATGGATGTGATCGATTGCTTTGCCACCGACCACGCGCCGCATACCGTCGAAGAAAAGGATTCGGACAATCCGCCGCCGGGATTCCCCGGGCTGGAAACCATCCTGCCGCTATTACTCACTGCCGTTTCCGAATCCCGCCTCACAATTCCCGACTTGATCGAAAAAATGTGTACGAACCCAAAGCGCATCTTCAACCTGCCTGACCAACCCGAGACCTGGGTCGAAGTGGATGAAAACGCAATCTATGAGATCAAAGCGTCTGAGCAATTCACACGCTGTAATTGGACTCCGTTCGAAGGCTGGAAGGTGAAGGGAAAAGTTCGTAAAGTGGTCTTGCGCGGCAGGACAGCCTTTGAAGATGGGAAAATCCTTGCCCCCGCAGGCTACGGAAGAAATGTTCGCGGTTAATCCCCATTCTACTATCCGAAATATCCCATCTAAATGTCCATATTTGGGGGTACTTGTTTAGACAAGATATTCCTGTTCTCCCCAAAACTGTGGATAACTCACTAAAAACTGTGGAGAACTGCCCCTGCCTGTGGACAATAAGACCAATTGTTCGAAAATAGATTGAATAGTCCCCAAAAAGACACCCCCATATATGGGGGGCAACTATGAATAGAACCAAAATATAGTAAACTCTCGAAAAGTACCTTTGAGCGACTATTTTCTGTGGATAACTTGTCCTGAATCCATCCACAGCTGGAAAATGCCCGGGCACAGCAACCAGCCTAAGGTCTGGTGTGAGGCGGGCGTTCATCCCCCACCTGTGGGGCTGAGTCGCACTTATCCCCACTATCCACACCCCCTACTACTATTACGATTCCATATAAATATATATATACCTCTTGAATCTATTAAGGGTATCTTGTACAATTCAGGTTAAGTAAGTCCGTTCCCATCTTAGCCAACCTTGGGAGGTTGCCATGGATATAATCAAAGTTTCAGCCAACTCCCGCACCTCAGCAGTCGCCGGGGCAATCGCGGGCGTAGTCCGCGAACATAAACGGGCAGAAGTGCAAGCCATTGGAGCAGGCGCCGTGAACCAGGCAGTCAAGGCCTGGACGCTTGCCACTGGCTACCTCAAACTTGACGGAATCGAGATTGTCTGCGTCCCCGAGTTTGTGGAAGTGACCATCGAAGATAAGGTTCGTACAGCCATCAAAATGGTGATCGAGCCGCGATAGAAAAATGTCGTTGCGAGGCGAATTTTTTCACGCCGAAGCAATCTCCAAATGAGTAGGAGGTTGCTTCGGGCAGGAACAAGACCGCCCTCGCAACGACATGGATTTCAATAGACAATCGAACGCAGGGTGGCGTATAATCCCGACTGTGGATGTTTCGATTCGCGCGCAGCCTCAAGTTGATTCTGCGCGCGGGCAGTTTCCACGCCTTATCATTTCCCAATCCTATGGAAAACTGGAAGAAATTTCTGCGCGTAATTTTTTATGTCATTGTGCTGGCAGGGCTGCTGGCTGGGCTTGCCGCGCCAGTTTTTTTGGCGAAAGCCACTGTACATGCGGCGCCGATGTTGTTGCCAGCGACAAGTATTGTAATTAGTGAATTTAGAACTTTGGGAACAGATGAATTTGTTGAAATCTACAATCCAACCAATTCGTTAGTTGCTATCGGTGGATGGAAAATAAAAAGATCAAGCAATTGTGGTGGGTATTCTGGTACGCCATTTACTTTTCCTTCAGGTACCAATATTGAATCCGGTCAGCACTTTCTAGTTGTAGGGTCAGGCTATGGCGGCTCGGTTCCTGGTGATTTTCCTTCTGTAAATTTTAGCATATCAGATACGGGTGGAATTGCACTTACAGATTCAAATGACATTGTAATTGATCAGGTTGGGATGTGCTCAACAACCGAGTATATAGAAGGCACAGCCTTGTCTGGATTAATTGGAACAGGCGATAAAAGTTATGAACGTAAAAATGGTGGTGCTTCCGATAGCTGTCAGGATGATGGTAATAACTCAAATGATTTTCAATTATTAACTCCACCATTAAATACAAGCAATCCACAAAATAAGAACTCTCCGCGTAGTTTATGTGGAGTACTTGTCCCAACTTCAACTCCAACCCCCACTCCTACAGATACACACACGCCTACGCAGACGCACACACCCACCCCTACACCGCTTTTTACTCAGACCTTCACCCCCACGCCAACTCATACATCCACCCCTACGATCACACCTACTTTAACGCCGCTGATCATTACCAACGCTGTAAACAACACCAGTCCAAGGGTGGGATCGAATGTCGTATTTACAATCAAAGTAACCAATCCGTCCACAACCGTCAATGCGACTGGCGTGTCAGTGTCTGCTCCCATGGTATACGGGCTGACTTACCGCTCATATTCCAGTACTTTGGGTGCGTACAACTTCACCTCAGGTATTTGGTCAATAGGCGATCTTGACGCTGATACAAGCGCAACGTTAACTGTCACGGCGCAAGTTACAAGGAATAACCTGTCGCCCTATGTGGCGACGGTAACTTCCGACCAATTTGCATCCAGCATGGCCACTGCGCCAATTATTAATCCTCTTTCAGGTGAAGCTGACTTAAGCCTGAGTCAATCCCTGAATATAAGTTCAACCACGGCGGGGAATGTCATCCTGACGATCACCGCAACGAACAATGGACCCGATACTGCAACCGAAGTGGAGATCAGGGATTTACTGCCATCGGGTTTAACATTTGTTTCTCCATATACCAGTTCCCCCGGCACCACGTATTCCAGCAGCACAGGGCTTTGGATGATAGGTGATTTATTGGATGGTGCAAGCGTTACATTGAACATTACCGTAAAAGTATCATCCAGCGGCACATCCACGAACAACTATGCGGAAGTCTGGCATGTCAACCAGTATGATCCAATCCCCACCGGCAATGTGACGAGCCTGGAAATCCCTATCGCGGATTTGAGCCTTTCAGAAAAAGTGGATGCTGCAGGGTCAAATGCTATATTCGAAATTACAGTGAAAAACTCAGGACCGGACGATGCGACAGGCGTAAAAGTAAAAACTTCATTGCCGTCATTGACTTTCTACACTTTTAGATACAGTTCCCTTGGAATAGCATATAACGCTGCCACAGGTATTTGGGATGTTGGTGACTTGGCAGATGGCGCAAGCGCGACACTGACGATCACAACTGAAACCGCAACCATCATCAACGACTTCGCTCAGCTTCCTGTCAATTGGGTGGAGGTATCGGCGTCTGATCTGGTTGATCCCGACTCTGTCCCCAATAACAACTCACACGCGGAAGATGATGATGCCGGAGCGCCGTCAGCGGATTTGTCCATGGAACAGTCGGTGGATAATTCCACCCCGAATGTAGGCTCCAATGTGGTTTTTACAATTACAGTCAGGAACTCAGGACCCATTGGAACAGACCATGTGGAGGTAAAAGACTTTTTACCTTTTGGCTTAACATACGTGCCACCACTAAATGATAACGGAGAGTATGTCAGCAACACAGGCATTTGGACTGTAGGCTATCTGGCAGGTAGTGGACCGGACGCGAGCAGGACATTGAACATCACAGCCAGAGTGGCAACCAACGGTATCAAGACAAACTGGGTCGAAGTGTGGACATCTGACGAATCAGACCCCGACTCAACCCCGGGAAATAGTTCCATCATCGAGGATGATGATGACAGTGAGGTCATTAGCCCCGTCATGGTTTTCACATCTACACCCACACGCACACCCACTCGCACACCTACATCAATCCGCACGCCTACGCCCACGCGCACACCTACAATTACCCGCACTCCCTCAATTACCCGTACTCCCTCAATTACCCGCACCCCTAC
>DYDH01000461.1 GCA_020717985.1 Herpetosiphon sp.
CAAGGCGCAAAGCTAACTCAGGGGTGATATTGGCCCGGCCGTTGACGATGCCGGACAGATGCTTACGGCTCACCCCAAGTGCCTGGGCGGCGCGAGACACGGTGATGTGCTCAGGCTTTAGCCACAACTCGCGTAATACTTCGCCTGGATGCGGTGGATTCGACATGCGCATGACCATACCCTCGGTTAATGATAATCCTCATAGGAAACGACCTCGGCGTCCCCGTCGCTGAAACGGAAAGTGACGCGCCAATTGGCCTGTACGGTGACTGACCAAACACCCTGGCGATTTCCCTTGAGTTGATGCAGTCGCAAGGAGGGAATATTCATGTCATTGACTGATCGCGCCTGGTTGAGTTGGGCCAAAATAATTCGCAATCGCTTGGCGTGCATGGCCTGAATACCAGCAGTGTTGCCAGTGGTAAAAAACGACTCAAGGCCTTTGTGGGCGAATGAACGAATCATGGAATGATTGTAACCTGGATGGTGTCACAAATGCAACCTGTTTGGTTTCACTGCCAGATAGCGATCATTAAACAAATATCCTGCCTATATCACTTTGCTTGTTCGTCCTTTTCCTGTCAGTTATCAATGCTGACGTTACCGGAAACATCAGCATCAATTTTACCGCCCTGAACACGAACCAGTGGAATGCTCTTCATAAACCTCATATGTTTTTCTTTCCGCTGTTCTGGGTCTTTGATGTCTCTCAACGCCATGAAATCGCCGAAGGTAGGAGCGCCAACAAATGACCAACCGGGGCTATAAAGTTTGAAAGCAATGGCGCAAAGAGCCACGGCAATAATGGCGAAAATTCCCTTGCTTATGTTGTCCATCAAGTAATCTCCCTGGGTAATGCCTAACGCCAGCATGACCATCGGCGGCCAATGAAGTGGCAATATAAAAGAGCAGACTCCCGCTGCCCATATATGTGCGCTGGTTGTGTGTAGTTAGGAGGCATTTTTAAGGACAATATCAATACCGGTTTTCACCTCATCTACGATTATCTGAAGAAGACTTATGAAATCGCTTCGCTCGTGAAATATAGAATCAGAAGGATTACGTTTGCCATGGGACAATGCAAGTATCATTGTGAAATCAATTACATCATACTCCATATAAGGCGCAGGACTATCGAATACGAATGCCGCGATCTCTGCGCTGTCTTTGAGTTCCCCGGTGTTGGCAATAAACTTACCTCTTGCATCATTAAGGGCTGCGGGTCCTTTAAAGCCTACCTTCCCCAAGGACACGGCGGAATATGCTAAATGAAGCAACCGATGTTTGTCAGAGTTGCTGAAATCCCTCAGAATGCTGAGAAGAGGGGGGATTTCAACATTAGGTCTATTGTACGGCTGTACAGCTTCTATTGCTGTTCGCACTCTATTGCTGAGTGTTTTAAGCCTTTTGTTGGACTCCTTCCCAAACTTAACAGCTGTGTCACATATGGGGAACATAAGTTTATGGCCAGAGGGCGGGTGGGGCTGGCCAGACTCATGGATAGCTATAGCATATGCCAAGTGATCGAGAGCGCATCTGAGGTTGAAAACGATGTCTCCAATCATAAGAGACCATCTTTCCAAAGCGGGTTCTTTGTTGATCCGTAAGATAAGACTATACCTAGTGCAGTCGGAATTTGTTTCTCTGGAAATACTATACGGGTTATCTGCCATCCAGGACTTGACTTCATCCTTGACGGAGTTGAGATATTCTATGGCGTGCCACAGCTTCGCCGTGATGCTGTCTGTTTTGATAGGCATAGTAGTTTTATGGGACGGTCAAGGGTCAACGCTCTTCATATTTATTCCTTTTCAATTTTGATCCACGAATCACGCAAGGTAACGGTGCGA
>DYDH01000462.1 GCA_020717985.1 Herpetosiphon sp.
ACGCTTCTTACTTTGGGACTTATGACGACTTCGAGTAGCGCGAGAACGATTGACGAGATGTTTGACAACCAGTTGAGTTGCCTGATCAGGCGAAAGTTGATGCAGGGGCATGGTTGCCTGCAACAATTCGCGGACATTAGCGACCGACAGAGCTGGCAAAGCCTTCACTTCGAAATCCTGGGCCAATTGAGGATCGCGAGCGTAGGTGTTGGCCCAGTCATACTTGGTTTCGGCAATGAACCAGGTGGCCATAATAGTCATGGCCAGGTGATGTTCCCAAGCGCGGAATTTCTGGGCCTGCAGTTCGTCCCAACCGATTTCAGATTTAGCATCCTGGTTGGCGCACTCGACAAAGTGGCGGGCACATTTGAGCCAGGCCAAGCGTTCCAGAGTAGTGTCAGTGGGTGCATTACTCAAGGCGTAAGTGTAGCGTTCATCGTTCTCATGCCGGATCACCAGCCACTCTTCAGCCAGCTCGTTATCCCGGATCGTCCAGATACGGCGCATGGCAAAACGATCATCCAATACGCCTCGTTCGGTATTGCGGACTGGAAAGCGTTGGAAATGGGTATCCGGGTAAGCGATCAACTGACGAATTTCCACAGGTTGGTCTTTACTCAACACCTTGGGACGAGTACTAATTCGCCCAGCTTGTCCGCGAGCGTGTGGCGGTATGCCAAAATCGGGTTTGGTCAGATAGATTTGGGTGTTTTCAGGCACTTCAGCCATGTAAGTGATGCCAGCTTGATCCATTTGATGCCTAAACCAGCCGCTGCGCCCATACAAATCGTCACAAGCCACTGCTTCAAACGGCAAACCATGCGCCTTGACCCTTTGGATCATGCGCCAGCCCAACTCGATCTTGGTGGCAAATTTGCGCTCATCGGGAACCCCCACGCGCGTGCGTTCACTCGCCATTTCAGGTGTGAACCAATGCTCCGGCAGGAACAGTTCCCCATCCACCCAGGTCCACACCAACTCTTTGTAAAAGGCCAGAAACACCCCCACCTGACTCATCTCGATTTTTCCCAATCGCCCATTGTGTTGGCGTCCCGCCCCCGCACTCTTCGGACCGGCTTTCTCGTCCGCACTCTCATCAAGAAGCAGCACACCACCCTGCTGCAGACCTGCCGTCCCGGCAATTTCCTGTTGAACTTTCTGAATGACGGCTTGCGCTTCCCACGGCGAATCAGACATGAATTGCTGCACGTTCTGCCCATCATCTTGCGGATCGATCACTTGCCGCGCAATATTCGCATAATTACGTTTCGTCTGCATTCCCAAAAGTCCTCGCAGATAAGTCCAGGCGTGTTTCCCACTGTCTCTTGTCTTGGTTTTGAAACATCCACAATATTGATCCCATTTATTTCTCAACCGATCTCCAAGCCCGGCAACCGCTTCTGGCGGCAATCCCCATCGCCTGGGACTGTATATATCTTCACTCGTTTCTGCGCGAATCGACAGCTCCTTCCTTTGGCTTTATCGACATTTGGATGATCTTTAACTGCCGATACTTATGATTCAGTATACTTGAGCTAATCTAACATTGTCGAGGTAGTTACCTTTTGGAAAGAATATCCGCGTACATCCGCGTTTATCCGCGTCCCATTTTTTTTGGCAGACAAGATCAGTCCGCATTCTCCCATACACGCGCAAAGCGCAGGATGCGGCTGCGGATGTAGAACAGGTCCGGGTCGGCGATGGGACGCCGCACCTTGATCAATTCGATGGCTTCATCCGGGTCGTATCC
>DYDH01000158.1 GCA_020717985.1 Herpetosiphon sp.
AGGCGGATGTGAGTCAACGGAGCCGATTCATTCTGCGGCTGTGGGCTGGTACAAGCCGAGAGGCTGATCGCCAGTCCAAGCAGTAGATAAACTAATTTCTTCAACATGATGTCTCCTTGATAATTATATTCGCGCTGAGCGTAGTCGAAGCGCCCTCTGTCCTTCGACTACGCTCAGGACGGATTTTGCTGCCATTTCAAAAATCTTCTTTCGAGCAACGTGACGATTCCATACAACGACAACGCCAATGCAACCAGCATCATCACCGCCACAAAGACCATGGACGTATCGTATTGGAAATCGCCGACCTTCAACAAAAAGCCAAGTCCCTCCTTGGCATCCACCAACTCGCCGACGATCGCGCCGATGACGGATAATGTCGCACCGATCCGCAGCCCGCCGAGCAGCACCGGCAGGGACGCAGGCACTTCGAGTTTCAACATCACTTGCAAGCGCGTGGCGCGCAGGGAATTCATCATGTCATACAATGCGTGCGGAACCGCGCGTACGCCCACAACGGTATTGACCAACACTGGGAAGAACACGATCAACGCGCAGATGACAACCTTGGACAGCATTCCGTGTCCCAGCCAGATGACAAGCAGGGGCGCAATCGCCACAACGGGAATCGCCTGACTCGCCACCAGATAAGGCGAAAGTATCTTTTCCAGCGAACGGGATTTGGCGAGCGTGTATCCGAGCATGGTGGCAAGCGTCACTCCCACCAGCAAGCCAAGCGTGATCTCCAGCAGGGTGATGCCTGTGTGATATAGCAGGCTGCCATCCGCAATGGATGCGAGCAGGCGCGTCCACACATCCATTGGAGATGGAAGGATGAAGCGCGGCAGTCCACTCAAGTGCGCGATCAGTCCCCAGGCAAAAATACCCAGGATGATGGATAAAAGTCCGAGCCAGCGTGAGAGTGATATTTTCATAATTTTTGTTCTTGAGTGCAGACAGCAAGCTGTCTGACTCCAAAATAATAAAAAACGCCTCGCTGGAAAAAACTGCGGGGCGTGGAAACAGGCAAAGGCGGAGTCGGAAGCGGATCGTCCACATTTAAAAAATCCCGAAAACAATAAATGTTTTCGGGACGTGAATCCGCTCAGAGACCATGCAGGTCCTGTCGTGATTACCTTCTACTATCCAGACTATACTGTCGGCCTTGGGATTACACCAAGTCATGCCCGCTTTTTGCGGTACCCATTTCCCAAAAAGGAAATTGTCACTGCCCAAAGAGGCTCGTGGGCTTTACCACCGATCGGGAATTCACTTGCGCAATATTTCGCGCAGGTGTCACCCTGCCCCGAAGGTTTAGATATTTGGTTGTTTGTAGTATAACGTACTTATGCTTTGACGATGCAGTCTACCGGGCAAACTTCAACGCACTTGGGCGCATCAAAGTGACCTTCGCATTCGACACAGGTAGCCTGGTCAATGACGTACAGGGTGCCATCGCCTTCGGTGATGGAGTTGGTGGGACATTCGGGCAGGCATGCGCCGCAGGCAATACAATCTTCAGTAATTTTCATGGACATGGTTTTTGTCTCCTTGGATTAATTTTGGTGAATTCTAACATATTGCGGACTAAAGATACCTGATGGACTTAAGTAGGTTTAGTGTCGAATGTCACTGGTTTGGTGGATTTTGTCACGCAAGGAAATTTATGTAAAACCAGACCTCCGAGGTTTAAAAAACCTCGGAGGTCTTTGCGTTATTTCAACTGTGCCTTGATCTTCTCAGCAGTATCTTTATGCCCTTCCAACTTCTCGCGTTCTTTTGCAACTAACGCGGCGGGGGCTTTGTTGGCGAAGTCGCTGGAAAGGAGTTTTTCGAGGCGCTCGATGTGAGACTGCGCCTCCTTCAATTCCTTTTCGAGGCGCGGCTTGTCGTTTGTTACATCCACCGTGCCGGTGAGCGGAATATAGATCTCGACAGAGCCAATGACAAGAACGGCGGCATCTTCGGGCTTCTCGGTCAGGGATGGATGAATGGCAAGAAGTGAGAAATCCAATCCTGCGAGGGAGGCGATCATTTGAGCCTGGTCTTTGATCAAATCCATTTTGTCGCCCGCCGAGATACTTGCGGCGAGTTTCTTCGATGGCACAACATTTTTTTCCGCGCGCAGGTTGCGGATCGAACGCACCAACTCTTGAATGAGGGTGAAATCTGCGACCTTGGATTCTTCCCAGCCTTCGGGGTCACGCGGCTCGGGGAATTTGGCAACGATCAACACTTCGGGCCAGTCTTTGGCGACACTTGATATCGGAGATTCGAGAACTGCATTCCGCAGATGCCCCCAGACTTCTTCGGTGATGAAGGGCGTGAAGGGGTGCAGCAGGCGCAAGGCAATATCAAACACGCGGACAAGCGTTTCCACGGTCTGCTTTTTGGTCGCTTCGTTTTGAATTTGTCCCTTCGCGATTTCCACGTACCAATCGGCGAAGTCTGACCAGATGAATTCGTAAATCTGCTGACCGGCCTGCCCATATTGGAAGTTCTGGAATTGACGTTCCACATCGTGGACGAGGGTTTGGAGTTTGGACCAGATCCAACTATCGGCTAAAGTCCAGACCGTGGACGGTTGACCATTGACCGTCCCGTCCACGGTCTTCGGTCCTTCGTCCAGCGAATCAATCGCGTTGATGACAAAGCGTCCCGCATTCCAGATCTTATTCGCAAAGTTACGGTTGGCTTCCACTTTCTTAATGCCCACGTTGGTGTCATTTCCGGGTGTGGAACCAACCAACAGCGTGAAGCGCAGTGCGTCTGTTCCGAACTCGTCCATTACGATCAGCGGATCGATCACATTGCCCTTGGTCTTGGACATTTTTTGTCCATGCTCATCGCGCACAAGTCCGTGCAGGTAGACGGTATGGAAGGGCGCGACCTCGGTGAATTCGAGTCCGGTCATGATCATGCGCGCGACCCAGAAGAACAAAATATCGTAGCCCGTTTCCATGTAGGAGGTTGGGTAAAAATATTTCAGGTCGGGTGTTTGCTCGGGCCAGCCCAGCGTGGAGAAGGGCCACAAGCCCGAAGAGAACCATGTATCCAACACATCTTCATCCTGATGGATTTCCTTCGAGCCGCAGGTTGCGCATTGAGTTGGGTCTTCACGAGTCACGGTCATGTGATGGTCGGGGCAATACCAAACGGGGATGCGGTGTCCCCACCAAAGCTGACGGCTGATGCACCAGTCTTTGATGTTGTCGAGCCAGTTGTAATAAACCTTTTCAAAACGCTCCGGCACGATCTTGATCTGTCCATTACGCACGGCATCGAGACCTTTGCTTGCAAGCGATTCCATTTTCACGAACCATTGCTCAGAGATCATCGGTTCGACAATTTCACCGCCTCGTTGTGAACGCGGGATGGTGGTGGTGTACGGCTCGGTCTTGATGACGAGTCCTGCGGTTTTCATGTCCGCCCAGATATTCTTGCGCGCTACCACTCTATCCTGTCCCTGATACTTGCCGCCGTTTTCGTTGACCTTTGCCTCTTTATCGAGCATCGAGATGATCGGCAGGTTGTGACGTTGCGCGATGGCATAATCGTTCGGGTCGTGACCTGGGGTAATTTTGAGTGCGCCCGTGCCGAATTCCATGCTGACGTAATCATCGGCAATGATAGGAATCTCGCGCCCAAGGATCGGCACGATGGCTTTGCGCCCGATGAATTTCTTGAAGCGTTCATCTTCTGGATGAACTGCCACGGCAGTATCGCCCAAAATTGTTTCGGGACGGATAGTTGCCACGGGGATGAATTCCTGGTTCGGGTCTCCTGACCCGTCTGGCTTGATCATATATTTGAAATAATACAGCGTGGCTTGTTCTTCGGTGTATTCCACTTCCAAATCTGAGACAGCGGTCTTGAGTCCCGGTGACCAGTTGATGAGACGCGGGCCGCGGTAGATCAGTCCTTTTTCATAGAGGCGCACAAATGCCTCTCGGACTGCCCGACTCAGCCCCTCGTCCAGAGTGAAGCGTTCGCGGTCCCAGTCACAGGATGCGCCAAGGCGTCGAATCTGGTTGTAGATCATGCCGCCGTATTTATGCTTCCATTCCCAGGTGCGGGCAACGAAATTTTCTCGTCCAAATTCTTCGCGGGTGATTTCCTCATTTTTGAGCAGGTCACGTTCCACCATTAATTGCGTGGCAATGCCCGCGTGATCCGAGCCAGGGACCCATAAAGTTGAGAAGCCTTTCATGCGATGATAGCGGATCATCAGGTCTTCGACGCTGACAAACATGGCGTGACCAATGTGCAGTTCGCCCGTCACATTGGGTGGGGGAATCGAAATGACGAACGGTTTGACATTCGGATCGAAATCCGGTTTGTTGGGGTCGTTGTGCGGCTTGAAATATCCGCCTGTTTCCCACATGGCATAGATGCGGGATTCAGTGGACTTGAAATCGTAAGCTTTGGGTAATTCCTGTTTGGTCATTCGGTCTCCTTATGTCATTGCGAGCGCACCTTGCGAAGCAATCTCATCGCTAAAACAGGAGGTTGCTTCGTCGCAAAGAACACTCCTCGCAACGACATATTAAAATAAAAATACTTCATCCAAATGAGGACGAAGTATTACTCCGCGGTACCACCTCAGTTCGCCAATTACTTAGCGCGCTCTGTGACTGACATTCATCAGCCCATGCTGTAACGGGCATTCCCGTGCTGGTCTAGTGATTGGTAATTGGTAATTATCAATTTTCTTCAGCAATTAATTCAGACGACTTCAGCGATTTTTTTCTGCGAAGGCTCACAGTCGAAGACCTTCTTTTCTGCCAGAAAGACAATTACCTACTACTTCTGAATGGATGGGATTATATGCGCGGGTGGGCAATGCGTCAAGAAACTTTTTTCCCGAACATTCTGACAAGGGGAGAGAAAATCCGTGCAAGCATAAAGATGATCGGATACCAGCGCGGCGCGACCAGTTGACTCTGTTCCCGCTGCATTGCCCGGACGATGAGCCTGGTCGCTGTTTCGACGGGCAGGTCCAGCCGCCGATACCAGTTCGGCTGTCCAGTGCGCGGATGTTCGATGGATTGAACAAAGTCTGTGCCGCGCATCGGACCGAGGATGACGAGCAATGTCCGCGCGCCTTCGAGTTGGATGGAACGCGTGAATGCGTGCATGGAAGTTTTGCTTGCCCCGTATAAACTCATCGAAGGCAGGTTCATTTCTCCAGCCACCGAGCCGATATTGACGACCAATTCCAGCGGAGATAATCCCGCTATCAACTCCAGCGGCGCCAATGCGTTGACCTGCATCACGCGTTCGATCTCATCTACTGTGAGTTGATTTAACTGCGAATGACTCCCAATCCCCGCACAATTGATGAGGATGTCAACTTGTGTCTGTTCTTTTATGGTTTGAATTAGATTTTTTCGTTCGTGAAAATCGCCCAGGTCACAGGGGATAATGTGGGGGGCGCAGGTCAACTTGTGGGTGAGAGCAGAAAGCCCGTCGGTGTCGCGATCTGTCAGGAACAGCGAACAGCCCAAAGGGTCGAGATGAAGCGCGAGTTCGCGTCCAAGTCCACGCGTTGCGCCGGTGATCAAGATCGTCTTGTTGCGCAGATTCAAGTTCCATCCCCCCTGACAGAATCTGCGATGGATTGATCAAGAGAATACGCTGGTTCCCAACCCATCTCACGTTTTATTTTTTCATGCGAACAGGGCTTGTCAATATTCATCTGCGAAGGACGGCGGATGCCGGGGTTGAGATGCAATGTGTCGAGCAAGGCAACAAAGCTGTCTGCGAGTTTTAATCCAAGTGGAGAAAGCGGAAAGACGCGCGTCTTTTTCCCAAGATGTTTGACCACTGTTTGGGTAAATTGGACCATGCTTGCATTATGAGAAGAGATGATATAGCGTTCGCCGCTTTGACCTTTGGTGAGTGCAAGTGTCACCGCGCGCGCCACGTCGCGCACATCCACAAAAGCGTTGATGTAATTCATCATCGGCAAAATGGGAAATTTGCGGATGGCGGTGATGGCGGCATCCACGCGCTCCGAGCCGGGGCCGAGGATCACGCTTGGGTTGAGCATGATGACGCGCATCTCATCTTTCATTTCATGCAGTTCGATCTCGCTCAAGCGTTTGGTATAACCGTAAATATCGAATTTCTTTTTGTATTCCATGTCGGGAAAAAAGGTCTCATCAGTAATTTGCGGCGGACGGAATTCAACGGCAGAGATGGAACTGATAAAGATGAAATTTTTACATCCCGCTTCGCGCGCGGCTTGCGCGAGGTTGTGTGTGCCGGTCACGTTCGCATCGAAAACTTTTTGCGCGTCCGCTTTTACAAACGAGACCATGGCCGCGTTATGGATGACCGTATCCACGCCTTTGAGATGTTCGGCAAAAGAGTCGGGCTGGGTCAACTCGCCGCGCACCCATTGTATGCGCTCCAACTTTTTGAGGTCCAAAAATGTTTTGCGCGGTGTGCGGGTTAGAACCCGCAGTTCTCCCTGCGGATCATAATCATGGATCGCCCGCACAATGTATTGTCCGAGGAAGCCAAAGCCGCCAGTGATGAAATATGTGGTCATGGGATGGGTACTTCGGTAATAGGCACTTCGGTGATAGGCGCTTCGGTCGCGACAGGAGCCTCAGGCTGGGCGGGCGCTTCAGTGGGGATTTCTGACGGCAGGCTGATCGGCGTTGCAAGCGCAATTGCCGAGACCAAAAATGTCCCGCGTGCGATCAGTTTATCTTCGTCGGTGGTATATACTTCAATATCGATCGTTTCTCCAAGCGGTGTGCGGACTCCTGTGCAATATGCGTGGGTCGTTGCGGTTGCAACTTTATCCACTTCGCACGAATACACGCTGACCGTCCCCCGATTATCAGCCTTGACATAGAACGGGGCATAGCCCGCGTTGGGCAATTGAAAATAGATCACCATGCGGTTGAGGTTGTTCGCGCCAAATGTGACGATGCATAGATCGCTGGCGTCCTCGTCGCACAGGGTTACATCAACCACGATCGGGTCGCTGGTTTCACTTGTTGCTCCGCGTATATTTTTGACGACCAGTGTAATAACAGCGAGCCAGAACAGCAGGAAAATAATTCCGGCTGCGCCCAAAATAATAAAAATTTGTTTTTGCTTCATGGTTACCTCAACATCATTAGCCAATGCTACGATGCTTTTTGCCTGAGTAAATTTAGATCAACTCTGTTGATGATACATCAAACAGGGTTGATTTGGTGCGTTTATTTCGATGTATGCCGAGACTCTGGGAGAAAGACCTTGGAAGTTTGGAGTTTCCTCACGGGGTATAATTCAAAAAAGGATAATCGCCATGTCAAAACCGATTACGCGGAACACTTTATTTTACGGGGATAACCTGCCCATTTTGCGCGAGTATTTCCCCGATGAATCCATTGACTTGATCTATCTCGACCCGCCGTTCAATTCCAGATGTTCATAATTCAAAAGGGAGTTTGTTATGCCACTCTATCAAATGAAACAGCAAAAGACTCAACAAGTTAAGCCGTCTTCATTTAAGAATGAAAAAGAACTTCAAAATCTGTTTGAGGCGAATTTGGAAGAATTGCTTGGTGTTCGTTTTGTAGACACTGAGTTTACAACGGGTGATAGACAACGTGGACGCATTGACACTTTGGGGATTGACCAGGACGGAACGCCTGTAATCATTGAATATAAAAAGACAGCCAAGGAAAATGTTATCAATCAAGGTTTGTTTTATTTGGACTGGCTTGTAGATCACAAGGGCGATTTTACACTTGCTGCGCAGAAACAACTTGGAAAAGATATTGAGATTGACTGGTCAAGCCCAAGATTGATTTTGGTTGCCGAGAGTTTTTCAGAATATGACAAATATGCAGTTAATCGTATTGGCGCCAACATCCAGTTATGGACATACAGAAAATATGGAAACGAAATTCTGTTTTTAGACTCAATATTTGCCACGATAAGCCAGAAACCATCCAAAAAGGATAAGGTGGACAGCAAAGAAGAAACCAAAGATGAGCAAGTTGAGGAAGATGTTGTATATACCCTCGAATATCATCTAAGCGAAAAGCCCGATCAAACAAAGGCTCTTTTTGATACACTGCGGGAACGAATCTATTTACTCAATGACGATAGTGACATTATCGAAAAGCCAAACAAGATATATGTAAGTTACAAGCACGGAAAGAATTTTTGCGAAGTTCAAATCCAGGCAAATAGGCTAAAAATATGGTTGGATATTCCACATGTTGAATTGGACGACCCCAATAAATTAAGCCGTGATGTGTCCAAAATTGGGCATCACGGAACTGGCGCTACAGAAATAAATTTTTCTGATTTATCCGAATTAGATTCTGTAATGAATCTAATTGAGCAATCCTACAGACAAACTTTATAATCAAAAGATCACAATGTGTCGCAAAAGGATTATCCCCGCATCCAGATTTTGACGATAGAAGATTTGCTGAACGGCAAAGCGATTGACATGCCCAAGTATGTTTCGGGACAAACCTTTAAACAGGCCGAGAAGGCTAAGAAGAAGGAAGGGAAGCAGGAAGAGTTGGGGATATGATTCGGTTAGTCGCCCAAATGAAATCTGCTAATTTATCGATACCAAGATCAAATTTTATATAAGGAGATTTATACAATGAGTACAATCCAGTCGGATCATTTCACAAAGGCCCTTTTCATGCTGCTTGATGAGACATTCGATAACGTTCAAGGCATTTATCTCGACAAAAATACGTCCCTGTTCGAAACGCTTGTGGGCATCACGGCGGATGAAGCGTCAATTCCAGTAGGCGGCAAGTGTGCGACATTAGCCGCCCAAGTCAAGCATGTTGCTTTCTATCTTGACGTTATAGAGAAATCCACTCGTGACCCGAATTTCCCAAAAGCAGACTGGGGTGAAATTTGGCAAACAGTCAATCGTGTAACTCCTGAGGAGTGGCAGTCCATTCAGGCTGAACTACGCACAAATTACAATCATATTATTAACTTGATCGAGACCACCCCTGCCTGGGCAGGCGAACGTGAAATTGGCGGTGCGATTGCCATCGTTGTGCATACGGCTTATCACCTTGGTGAAATTCGCCAAGCGTTATGTACACTTCGACCTTAAGTAACAGGAGACCTTACACATGAGCAACCCATCACCCACTGAACTCCATTCCTTTATCGCCCGCGCCAAGGCAGCTACCTATGTTGGCGATGGAGCAAAAATTCCGTCCTGCCGTCCCGCATCTCATGACCTCCAATTTGTGGACGGAGACTGGTCCTACCTTGACAGTTACTTTGGCGGCACGGATTTCATTGGCGAGGAAACCATTTGGCACGCTGGAAAACCTGTCTGGTGCATGAATTACTATGGCTATATTTTAAAGCCCGAACTCATCACCCCTGCCCAGGCTGGACAGATGATTAAAGCCAGCCTTTCGCGCATGTACACGGAAAACCGTTTTCTGGGAGGCTTTCAGCATAGCGAGGGTGATTTCGTCTATTTCGACACCAGCGAGGGCGAGTTTAGCCGCTTTACGGGTCGCGAATGGATCGAGCGAGATGGCATCAAAGCCTATGAGTTGGTCTATCATGGCGGCTTGATCAAAGATTAAAGCGCCTCCCATCATTGAGTTGCATCCAAGTGACAGTCACCTTCGCGCAGCGGGTGACTGTCACTTTTTACTTCTCACCTAATTCTCTAACGCTCCTCTAACGCCCCTTCCCTTGACCAAAACCCAGCCCGCAGATATAGTTCAGTTCGCTTAACTAAAAAGAGGACTTAACAATGACCAAATCCCCCCCCGTTACCCAATCCCTGCGCGTGTGGACGGAAGTATCCATGCACCGTTCCATACACGAGCGGACTCGCTTTGCAAAGTCCATGGGATTGTCCATGCCGCAGTTGGGCATTCTGATGCAGTTGCATCACAAAGGCAGGTGCGGCGTCTCCGAAATCGGTGAGCACTTCGACATCACCAACGCCGCCGCCAGTCAACTGGTGGAAAAACTCGTGCAGGCTGGCTATCTTGAGCGCACCGAAGACGCCAACGACAGGCGCGTCAAGCAATTGAATCTCACCGCAAAAGGTGAAAGCCTGATCGAAAATGGGGCACAGGAGCGGTATCTCTGGCTGGATGAACTCACCTCACAGTTGAATGGAGAAGAGCAAGTAAAAGTGGCGGAGGCTTTGGATATTTTGACCAAAGCCGCGCAAAGTTTGGAAGAGAAGAAATAACTTCCACAAAACATGTCTGTCTTCTGCAAACTTTCTACACAATGATCTGATATTGTTCGAACTAAATTTATACAAGGAGTATCCCTTTGCAAGCAATCATGACCCAATCCAAAACACGCGCTCCCCGCGAAAAAACATCCTTCAAAGGCATCGGGCGTGCGATGAAATACTTGACGAATTACAAACGTCAAGCCGCGCTGCCGTATGTCTTTCTTGTGATTGCCACTCTTTCGCAATTGGCAGTGCCGCACATGATCCGCCGCGTGATTGACGCGGTCACGAGCGGATTTCTCGCCAGCCAGGTCTTGTCCGCGCTGGATAAAATTCCCTCACAATTTGTCAGCACGGCGCTGCCGAAGATTCTTGAAGCTCTCGGCTATGAC
>DYDH01000159.1 GCA_020717985.1 Herpetosiphon sp.
TCAATTTGTAGATCGCGTGGAACGCCGCACGATCCAGATCAAGGAAGAAGCCGCCCGCGTGGAAGAGGAACGCACGACCGCCGCGCGCGCAGAAGTCCCTGCGGCCGCATTCCAAATGCCCCTCGAACGGGCTGGACTTAAAGAACACATCTTCAATATTCTCACCGAGGCTGGTTTTGAGACTGTTGGCAATTTAATGTTCGCGCTCAAGACCGATGCCAATAAGGTGCTTGGTCTGGCGGGCATTGGCTCGAAAGCCATGCAAAATATTGAAGAAGTATTGGCTGCGCTTACCTTCCCTGAACCTGTGAAGACGGAAGAACCTGTTGCGATTGTTGAAGTTGTTGCGGCGGAACCTGTCACAGTCACAGCCGAAGAAGCGCCAGTTGTGAAGAATCAGGTTGAAGCGAAGAAAGAAGCGGCTGCGAAGCGAGTCGTCGAAGAAGAGGAAGAACATGCGAAGGACGGCGTCGCATTGGACGAGCTATTCAAGATGAAGCCCGAAATCTTCCAAAACACTGGTCCTGCAGAAGAGGAAACCAGTGACAAGAAGAAGGGCAAGAAGGGCAAGAAGAAAGCCGTTGAATTGGAGTTTGACGAAGGCTTGGGCGCAGTCGTTGGCCGTAAGATACACAAGCGCGGCGGCGATGAAACTGGAAATGATTGGGAATAACCTTCGGGTAATTTGAAGGTGACTAAGAAACCTGCCCAACGTGTAAAACATGTGCCCCAGCGAACCTGCGTGGGATGCCGTGAAGTTTTGCCTAAAAGACAAATGGTGCGGATCGTTCGCACGGCTGATGGAGTGCAAGTGGACCCAACCGGCAAACTGGCCGGAAGGGGAGCCTATCTGCACGATAAGCGCGATTGTTGGGTGCGTGGAATGAGGGGAGCTTTGGCGAATGCGCTCAAAGCTGAATTGACCGCGGAAGACCGCGTTCAATTGGAAGATTTTATGAAGACTCTGCCAGCAGAGACCAACGGGTAAAAGCATGTGAACGTTTAGCCACTCGCTTACAGACCTCTCGTTGGGGAATTAAGAAATATGCGGATTTGCTAATTGGATTCGCAAACCAGAAGGAGGTGGCCTATGAGCAGCAACGGTAATAAGATTGAATTACCCGCCAGTATTGTGATTCGTGACCTGGCGTTGAAGATCGGAAAAAGTCCCATTGACCTGATTAAAAAATTAATGTCAAATGGCGTCATGGCAACCATTAATCAGACCGTGGATTTCGACACAGCCGCGATCGTGGTGGGGGAATATGGCTTTGAGGCTGTTCTCGAAGCTGTAGAGGAAGCAGGGAAGGAAGAAACCGGGGAAGTGCCCCATTGGCGTCAGATGATTGCGGGAGAAAATACCGCATTGTTGAAAGCCCGCCCGCCGGTAGTCACCATTTTAGGTCACGTGGATCACGGAAAGACCAGCCTTTTGGATGCCATTCGCCAAACTGAGGTTGCCGCAGGGGAGGCAGGCGGTATTACGCAACACATCGGCGCATATCAAGTTGAGAAGAAGGGACGCCTTATCACGTTCCTGGATACTCCCGGTCATGCCGCGTTTACTCAAATGCGTGCGCGCGGCGCGCAGGGCGCGGATATTGTCGTGCTGGTCGTCGCCGCCGATGATGGCGTGATGCCGCAAACCCGCGAAGCGATTGCCCATGCAAAAGCTGCACGCGTTCCCATGCTGGTGGCATTAAATAAAGTGGATAAAGCCAACGCCAATCCCGACCGCGTGAAACAGCAACTGGCTGAACTTGAACTTGTCCCCGATGATTGGGGCGGTACGACCATGGTGGTGCCTGTCTCTGCCAAACAAAACAAGGGCATTGACGACCTGCTCGAAGGTATTTTGCTCGTCGCCGACAGCAACGAGATTAAGGCCAACCCCGGCGGCAAAGTGATCGGCACGGTCATCGAAGCCGAACTCGATAAAGCCAAAGGCGTGATGGCTACTTTGCTCGTCCAAAATGGAACGCTTGAAGCGGGCGACATTGTTGTGGCTGGAACAGCCTATGGCAAATTACGCGCGATTACAGATTACAAAGGCAAACTGATCAAGAAAGCGGGACCATCCACGCCGGTGGCTGTGATGGGCTTAACGGGCATGCCCTCCGCTGGCGATATTTTTCAGGTTGTGAAATCTGAAAAAGAGGCGCGTGCCATTGTTGGGGAACGCACCGAAGCCGCAAAGACTTTATCCCAAACTCGAAAGAAAGTGTCGCTGGAAGATTTATTCGCCAATGTTCAGGCAGGCGAAGCCAAGGGACTCAACCTTATCATCAAGGCCGACGTGCAAGGCTCGCTTGATCCGATTGTCAATGAATTAAATAAACTCGGCGAAGGCGAAATTGGTTTGCATATCCTCCACGCTGAAACCGGTAACATCGGTAATAACGACGTAATGCTTGCCGCTGCGTCGAAAGCCATTATCATTGGCTTCAATGTCCAGGCAGATGTGGACGGACGCCGCCTCGCTGAAAAAGAAGGCGTGGATATTCGCCTGTACGAGATCATCTACCGTATGACCGAGGACATTGAGAAGGCGCTCAACGGTATGCTTGAGCCCAAACTCGTGGAGAGGATCATTGGCCGTGCGCAGGTCCTGGATGTGTTCGCCGCTTCCAAATTTGGCAAAGTGGCTGGATGTAAATGTACCGAAGGCGAATTAAGACGCGGCGCGCGCGTGCGCCTCTTGCGTGGAGCGGATACTGTCTACGAAGGCGATCTGTCCTCCCTGCGTCATGAAAAAGATGATGTGAAAGAGATCCGCCAGGGTTATGAATGTGGTGTCGGCTTCAAGAGTTTCAACGACATCCAGCCCGGCGATCAGTTGGTTTGTTACGTAGTTGAGTAGGGTTGAATGTTGCAGGTTGAAAGTTTTTACAACTTGCAACTTGTAACCTGCAACTCGTAACCAGGTAAATATGCCATCAGGAATTCGTTTACAACGCATTGCGGACCGTGTCCGCCAGGAACTATCGGAGTTGCTTATCCGCGAGGTCAATGACCCGCGCCTGCAACATATTTTCATAACCGACGTAAAGATAGATAAGGAATTGGCTTTTGCAGACGTCTATGTATCAGCGATAGAGGGCGCTGAACGTTCCGCGGAAATCCTTGCCGGTCTCGAATCTGCCTCCGGTTTTTTCAGGCGGATTCTCGCCGCCAAAGTCGAACTGCGCGCCTTCCCAAGATTACGGTTTCATTGGGATCCCACGCCGGAGAATGCAGACCATATCGAAAAGGTTCTGGCGGGGTTAAGAAATAAAAAATAAATAATGTCAATTACGTCATTGCGAGGGCGACGCTCTCCCGCCCGAAGCAAACTCCTAATTGGTGGGATTGCTTCGTCGCAATGACATGTGAATTTTGGAGGAATAACATAAGTGGACAGTCAACTCATAGGGGATATAAAAGATAGATTAGGCGCGGCGAAAAAGATAGTCATCGCTTCGCATGTTCGACCAGATGGGGATGCAATCGGCTCATTGCTTGGGCTTGGCTTGGCGTTGCGCGATGCGGGGAAATCGGTGCAAATGATCCTGGCGGATGGCTTGCCTTCCTCCTTCAAATATCTTGAAGGTGGCAAACTCATCGAAAAGGAACCCAAGGGCAGTCACGATACTTTTATCACCGTGGATTGTGCAGACTTCAAACGCACAGGGAAAATCTTCGAAAATTTCGGCCAGCCCGATATTAATATTGACCACCATAAGACCAACGAAAAATTTGGAAAACTTAACCTCATCGAGGCGGAAGAGGTCGCCACATCTGCGATCCTTACGAATTGCCTGCCCATCTGGGGATTAACGATCACAAAGCCGATTGCGGCCGCGTTGCTAACCGGCATCATCACCGACACACTTGGTTTTCGCACATCTAACATTACGCCGGAAGCGCTGCGTCAGGCTGCAACTTTAATGGAAACGGGCGTGGATATGCCCGAGATCTACATGCATTCACTCGTGAGAAAATCATTTCCAGCCGCGCGATATTGGGGCGCTGGACTTTCCACTTTGCAGAGCAAGGACGGCATTGTTTGGGGCACACTTACCACTGCAGATCGCAAAGCCGCAGGCTATGGCGGCAACGACGATGCCGACCTGATCAACATGATCTCCGCAATAGATGGGAATAAAGTGGGCATGGTCTTTGTGGAACAAAATACCAATCACGTAAAAATTTCATGGCGCGCGCTCGAAACCGGTATTGATGTATCACAAGTTGCAAAACACTTCAAAGGCGGAGGTCATGCCGCAGCCGCAGGGGCAGACATCGAGGGCGGTTTGGGCGAAATCCAAAAAGAGGTCTTAAAAAAGACACGAGAAATGTTAAATCTGTAATGTTACTGGAATAATATGGCTCAAATGTGCTATTGCAAATTAGGACATTTGTTGTCATAATATAGTATATAAATAATCCAAGGAGGAATATATGAACAGTCAGGATGTAAAGAACGCGATTTCAGGCGCTCTCGTTGTGGATAAGCCCGTAGGCATGACATCGCACGATGTGGTGCAGGCGATTAGAAACGGAACAGGTCTGCGCCGTGCAGGTCACACCGGAACGCTCGACCCGCGCGCCTCTGGTGTATTGGTCATTCTCGTTGGTCCCGCTGTGCGTTTGAGCGAATATGTCTCGGCATCTGATAAACGGTATCAGGCCATTATTCGTTTGGGCGGCTCCACCGATACGTTCGATGCGGAAGGAATGGTAACGCCAACAAAAGACCCCGTGACCGTGACCGAAGCGCAATTCGAAACAGCATTACAAACATTTGTTGGTGAGATCGAGCAAACCCCTCCGCCTTACTCTGCGGTAAAAGTGCAGGGACGCAAAGCCTACGAAATGGCGCGTGAGGGTGAGGAAGTGGAACTTGCTCCGCGCAAGATCACCGTGCATCACCTTGAAGTGCTTGAGTGGGCGCCTCCCGAAGTAGTGATCGATGTGCATTGCTCATCGGGTACATACGTCCGCTCGCTGGCGAATGACCTTGGCGTGATGCTCGGCTGCGGCGCGTATCTGGTTGGCTTGCGCCGTACCAAGAGCGGAAGATTTTCATTGCGCGATTCAGTGCCATTGAGGAAATTGCAGGAAGCCTTCACCGCGGGCAACTGGTATCAATACCTCATCCCCGCCGCTGAAGCGCTTGGCGATTGGACAGCCGTGGAACTAAGTCCTGATGAGGTCGAAGGTGTTCGCCACGGTCATCGCGTCAAAGTTGTCGGCGAACCGGCGGAGACCAAAGTGCGCGGCGTAAGCACGCAAGGCGAACTGGTTGCCCTTATGGAAATTGTCATTAATGAAGACGGCTCGCGCGAGTGGCAGCCAAAGAAAGTCTTCTTTACAGATTAATTAATTATGTCATTGCGAGGAGGGCGCTCTCCCCGACGAAGCAATCCCCTTCCTAATAAGGAGATTGCTTCGGGCGAATTACAAGAGCGCCCTCGCAATGACATTTAGCCGCCGAGATGGCGGCTTTTTTCATCCTATGCGACATTATCATACCCTCGAAGAAGTTTCCGTTAAAAACGCATGGCTTACCATTGGCGTATTTGATGGCATCCATCGCGGACATCGCGAGATCATCCGCAAACTGGTCACAGATGCGCATGTTAACCATGCGCCTGCTGTTCTATTAACTTTTGAGCCGCACCCCGCCAATGTTTTATCGGGACAGGAAATTAAATGCCTGACCACGCCTGATGAACGGGCGGAATTATTGGGCAGCCTCGGCATGGATATTGTCATCACCCAGCGCTTCACCCGTGACCTGTCATCTGCCACCGCCTTTGAGTATATGTCACGCCTCAAGAGGACTCTCGACCTCAAGCATCTGCTGATCGGGTATGATTTCGCCCTCGGCAAAGGACGCGAAGGCAATGCAAACCGTCTCGCTGAAATTGGCGCGGAATTGGGTTATGGTGTCGAGGTCATCAATGCCTTGAGCGATGAAAGCGGCGTGATCTCCTCAACCGAGATTCGCAAACTTGTCGCAACGGGCAATGTGGGCGAAGCCGCAAAACTGCTCGGCTACAACTACACCATTGGCGGGGAAGTCATCCACGGTGCGGGGCGCGGACGGACGATCAACTTTCCCACTGCAAACATTGATTACCCAAAACAAAAGGCCACACCATCCAATGGCATCTATGCCTGCTGGGCGCATCTGGGGAATGAAAAATTCATGGCCGCCACGAATATTGGGTTTAATCCAACCTTCACACCCGAGAGACAGATTCCCAGCCTCGAAGCCTATCTGCTGGATTTTGACCGCGATATTTATGGAGAGCATGTAAAACTGGACTTTGTATCCCGCATCCGCAACGAGTTGAAATTCAATTCGGTTGAGGCCTTGATCTGGAAGATCCAGGAGGATGTGGAAAAGACGCGTGAACTATTGGCAGGGAAATAATTTTCATGAGAAACCGCGCTGGCATTATCCTGATAAAAGACAACAAACTGGCACTCATCGAACGGCATCGTTCGGACAGGCATTATTTCTCCTTTCCGGGCGGGGGCATTGACAAGGATGAAAGCCCGCAGGAAGCCGCGGTACGTGAGGCGGAAGAAGAACTGGGCATTCATGTTGAGATCAAACAAAAAGTGGCCGAGGTGGTTTTTTGGGAAAAGACGCAGCATTATTTTCTAGCTGAAAATTTCAGCGGCGAATTTGGAACCGGCACAGGCGAGGAGTATGGGGAATATGACCCCGCTCACGGCACATATCAGCCAATCTGGATGCCGCTGGAGGATGTCTTGACGCATAATGTCCTTCCCCGTCAATTGGCAGATTTGGTTGTTCGCTTTGCAAACGGAGGCTGGTCTATTGAGCCAGTTATAATTATCGAGAAATAGACGATAGACCGTTGTCTACCGTCCACTGTCCACCGTCCTCCGTCATCATGCATATCCTCATCATTCACCAGGCATTCGCATCCATCAATGAACCGGGTGGCACACGTCACCATGAATTTGCGCGCCTGCTCACCGTGCGCGGACATAAAGTGACGGTGATCGCATCGCCGATCAGTTACATAACGGGAAACGACACCCATCAGGCGAACTCGGAGATCGAGGGTGTGACGATTTTGCGCGCGGCTGTTTATGACGCGCATCATAAATCCTTTATTCATCGCGTCTTTGCTTTCTTTTCGTTCATGCTCTCGTCTTTTTGGATCGGGCTGGGCGTAAAAAATGTCGATCTCGTTTGGGGCACGTCGCCGCCCATTTTTCAGGGGGTGACAGCCTGGGCGCTGGCGCGGATCAAGGGCGCAAAGTTTTTGTTCGAGGTGCGCGACTTGTGGCCGCAGTTTGCGATTGCGGTTGGTGTGTTGAAGAATCCTGTGTTGATCGTTCTCTCTGAATGGCTGGAGCGATTCTTGTATCGGCGCGCTGACCGGGTGATGGTCAACAGCCCGGGATTTTTAGGACCAGTTACGGGGCGCGGCGCGAAGCGCGTGGACTTAATTCCAAACGGCGCAGACCCGTCCATGTTCGATCCAACCGACAGCGGCGCAGCATTCCGTCAATCCAATCAATTGGGAAATAAATTTGTCGCGTTGTATGCGGGCGCGCACGGCATGTCGAATGATCTGCAAATCATTCTGGAGTCCGCCCGCTTGCTGGCGAATGAAACACACATCCACATCGTTTTGCTCGGCGATGGAAAAGAAAAATCCGCGTTGATGGCGCAGGCAAAGGAAATGGAGTTATCGAACCTGACCTTTTTGCCCTCGGTGCCGAAAACGGGAATGGCTTCTGCGCTGGCGGGCGCGGATGCGTGCATTGCGATCCTCAAGCCGCTGGATGAATATAAAACGACCTATCCGAACAAGGTGTTTGATTACATGGCGGCGGGACGGCCTGTGGCGCTTGCCATTGACGGTGTGATCCGTGATGTGGTTGAAGCCGCGGGTTGTGGGGTTTTTGCGACACCCGGCAATGCGGAGGAGATGGCCGATGCGATCCGCGAACTTGCCGCAGACGCCGAACAAAGCCGCGCGATGGGTTTGAAGGGACGCAGTTATTTGGAGGAGAATTTCAGCCGCGCCGTGATCGGGGATAAATTGGTTGGATTGCTGGAAGGGTTAATTTCAGATCATTGATACGGAAAAATTGATAACGTTTAACGCAGCAGACTGCAAATGATTTTTGTCATTTGCAGTCTGCTTTTTTTGGGGAACATTTCATTACATCCTTCGTCTAATCTACAACGCCAAATAAAATTAATAAAGGAGAAGAAGATGAAAACACATTTCAAAGCACTTGCCTTGTTTGTATTATTGGGAGCGATGGCTCTCAGCGCCTGTGGAGCCGCCCCAATGGCTACCGAGTCAAATGCCGCTGAAGCGCCTGCCATGGCAGAACCCATGCTTGCCGTTGACCAGTCCGCGCCTGCTGCCGCAGAAAATGCCGGGCAGGCTGGAGCCGCAAAAGAAGTAGGCGCTCCAGCATCTGACATGTCTGCTGCTCCTGTTTACAACACAGGCACAGACTCACAAAACGCCGCTTTTGCGTCCTCGCATATGATCGTCAAAAATGGGGACATCAAACTGCTGGTGGAAGATACCGACATCGCCATTGACCGCACCACGCAGGCGGTTGGAGACATGGGCGGATATATCATCAGTTCGCGGGTGTGGTATCAGCCGTATTATGACGGCGAGAATTACAAATATGCCACCATTACCATCGGCGTGCCTGTTGACCAATTTGAACGCACGCTCACCCGTATGCGCGGACTGGCTGTAAAAGTCCTCGATGAAACTGCTTCGGGCGAAGATGTAACCAATCAATTCGTTGACCTGCAATCACAGGTTACGAACCTTGAAGCCACGCGTGACCGCATCAAATCGTTCCTTGATAACGCAAAAACCACGGATGAAGCTTTGCGGATCAATACGGAACTGGCCAATGTGGAAGCCCAGATCGAACAGATCAAGGGGCAGATGAACTACCTGAAAGACCGCTCTGCTTATTCCACGATCACGATCAACCTTGAGCCGCAACTGCCTGAGATCATCGAAACTCCCACACCCACTCCCACGCCAAATGTATGGAAACCGGGCGATACCTTCACCCATGCCAAAAAAGCGGTGACGTATGCTTATCAAGGCATTATAGATTTCCTGATCTGGGTCCTTGTGGTCTTTGTGCCCATCTTTGCGCCGCCTGTGTTGATTATCTGGGCTTTGGTGAAGTTCTTCTCACGTAAATGGAAAAAGCCGTAGAGGGAAGGGTAATAAGTGATAAGAAGAGAGTAATAAGTAACTGATGTTACGCACTGTCCCGAAGGTTTGAATGAAAAACAAGTTTGATTTACAGCAACCTTCGGGACGTTCTGCGTAAGGTGAGTAAGTAATAAGAAAAAAAGACCTCCAGGTTCGTGTGAACTTGGAGGTCTTGGTTTATATGTCTTGCTCAAGGCTGACGGATTTCACTATCACCTGAGTCAAGCATAATTTGTGAATCAAAATCTACTTTTACACTTGGGTAACTTTTTTGTATAGAGCGTAACATCAGTGATTAACAACCATTACGTTAGATCACCGACAACTCCTGGTATTCGCCGAAAGTTCCCTTCATCACACCCACGATCTCGCCCAGCGTAGCGTAAGCGTGGACACATTCCATGATGTGCGGCATGGTATTCTCTGTGCTGAGGCAGGCAATGCGTAACCTGTCCAGTGTTTGCCCCACGCGCCCGTTATCGCGCGTCTTGCGGACTTCGTTCAGGCGGGATATTTGTCGTTCATATCCGTTCGGGTCCATTCTCAAGATCGGGACAGTGAGCGGCTTATCCTCGGCGTGGGCATTCACGCCCACGATCTTGCGGATGCCTGTATCTATTTCGCGTTGATAACGATAGGCCGCGTCTGCGATCTCACTCTGGAAGAATCCTTTTTCGATGGAGGGAATCACGCCGCCTAATTCTTCGATCCTGCGGAAGTACTCATACGCCTGCTTTTCCATTTTATCTGTCTGCGCTTCGACGAAGAAACTGCCGCCCAGTGGGTCAACGGTATTCGTCACGCCTGATTCTTCGGCGATGATCTGCTGCGTGCGCAGGGCAATGGTCACGGCATGTTCGGATGGCAGAGCCAACGCCTCATCCATTGAATTGGTGTGCAGACTCTGTGTGCCGCCGAGCACAGCGGACAAAGCCTGCAACGCCACGCGGACTATATTATTCTCAGGCTGCTGCGCGGTTAATGAAGCTCCCGCCGTTTGGGTGTGGAATCTCAACAGCCATGAGCGCGGGTCTTTTGCTTTGAATGTCTCGCGCATTTCACGCGCCCAAATTCTGCGCGCGGCGCGGTACTTGGCGATCTCTTCAAAGAAATCGTTGTGCGCGTTGAAGAAGAACGAAAGCCGCGGCGCGAATTGATCCACATCCATGCCGCGCGCAATTCCCCAGCGGACATATTCCATG
>DYDH01000463.1 GCA_020717985.1 Herpetosiphon sp.
TCATAAATGGCAGTAAATTCTTCCCGAAAATGTATCATCTCAATAAATCGTGGAAAGAGCAGGAAATAATTGGATACTCCCGGAACAAAAATAAACGAGTAAACTAACGTAGTATGTTTGAAGATATTGAACTCAACGCAATCCAGGAAGAGAACGCACGCGAATTAGTGAAGCGGCTATTGAACATGGTGGAACAACTAAGCGGCGAGGTGCGAGAATTGCGAGTGGAGAATCAACGCTTGCGGGATGAAAACAATCGGCTAAAGGGGGAGCAGGGAAAACCAAATATCAAAGGGAATAAAGCGCCATCGCCAAAGGCAGACCACTCGTCAGAGCCAGAACGGCATAAAAAACGGGTGAGGCATAAAAAGAGCAAGAAAGTCGAAGTGCGAATTGATCGAGAAGAAATCCTGAAAGTAGATGCGAAGCAGTTACCAGCGGACGCGGAATACAAAGGGTACGAAACGGTCGTCGTGCAGGATATTCATGTCAAGATAGAGAATGTGCTGTTTCGTAAAGAGAAATACTACTCGGCTTCGAGGCACAAGACGTATCTGGCACAACTGCCTCCTGGCTATGGAGGGCAGTTCGGACCTGGTATCAAGAGTTTGATTCTGACCCTGTATTTTGGTGTGGGGACAAGTGAGCCAAAGATCAGGGAATTTCTGGTGAACATGGGGGTGCAAATCTCAAAAGGGGAAGTATCCGAACTGCTGATCCAAAAGCAAGAGGGATTTCATGCGGAGAGTGAAGCGGTATACGAGGCGGGACTGCGCAGTAGTCCATGGCAACAAAGCGACCACACCGAAACGCGAGTAAATGGACAAAGGCAACACTGCCAAGTGGTCTGCAACCCAGTTTACACCTCGTATCATACACGTCCGAAAGTAGACCGCTTGACCGCCTTAGATGTGCTGCGGCAGGGGCGAAAGCGAGTCTTCCTGCTGAACGAGGAAGCCTTTGGGTACCTAGAAAATGTGGCGCTCTCGAAAGCAGCCCGCGAGGTTCTGCCGAAGTGGCGGAGTGACACAGTCTGGGAGGAGGCAGCTTTTTTGAAAAGACTGGATCAGGCTTTGCCGAATTTGAATATCCAACAACGCACAGCCATCCTGGGTGCGGCAGCGGTCGCGGCATACCATGCAGAAAAAGGCGTTGCAATCGTGGATACGCTGGTCTGCGATGACGCCGCCGTGTTTCATTGGCTGACGCGCGCCATCATGCTGTGTTGGGTTCACGATGGACGGGCGTATAAGAAACTGGAACCGGTCATCGCCCTCCACCGCCAGCAACTGGAAGACTTTCGCAAACGCTATTGGGAGTATTACGATCAGTTGTTGGCTTACCGTGACAAGCCTACAGGGAAGGAACGCAAGCAATTGGAAAGCCAGTTTGATATCTTGTTCGCAACCGAGACAGGCTATCACGATTTGGATCAACGGATTGCAAAAACCCGCACCAAGAAAACATCATTACTGCTCGTGCTTCAACACCCCGAACTGCCTCTGCATAACAATGCTTCTGAACTGGCGGTTCGACAGCGAGTGAGAAAGCGCGATGTGAGTTTCGGTCCGCGCACCCAATTGGGTTTACAAGCCTGGGATACTTTCATGACTCTGGCTGACACGGCTAGGAAATTGGGCATCAGTTTCTATGCCTATATTCGTGATCGTGTTTCCGGAACAAAACAAATCCCACCCATGGCTCTTTTGGTGACGAAACGCGCTCGTGAACTCAACCTCGGTTGGTCGTGGGGCTGAGAGACTCTCCCCCCATTTTTTGAGAAGATACAAATTTTCGCGAGTTGGTTTAAAAAATCCGTGAAATTCGTAGCAAAAATGGTTTTGAAAATCCTTGTTTTTT
>DYDH01000464.1 GCA_020717985.1 Herpetosiphon sp.
TGGTTTCTTCGTTGGATGTTGCGATTCCAACGACTCTATAGCCCAGTTTTATTAGGCGCTCACGCAGATCGTGGGCAACATTTCTTTCATTGGTGACGATCAAAATACCGGTGTTAACCTCGACTTTTGCACCTTAAAAACCGATACTCCAAAGCGAGAATTTGACCAAGGTCAAAGCCACAATCGCCATGCTTGGGCAGCCCAAAAGAACCCGCCCTGAACGCAAGGCGGAACAACAACCGTTTGCGAAGTTGGTTCTGTTATCTCAAGTCGAACATACGGCGCGCAATAATGGCGTCATGAGTTCGCGCAATTTCTGACCATGCGATAATCCAGCATGGAGAAACAGGGCCAATTTCCATAGGCTCTGCGCTTGGGTTACCCGCCGCCAAAAAGGAGCGCTGCCCTCAAGTTCAATTTTGAGTTCGCGTTGAAGTTTGTCTCGGAGAGCGTGGTCATGTTGGGCGGCGCGCAGTAAACTGTAAACTACAGCAACCAAAGCGATGTGTCGTTCAATCGCATCGAAGTTCCGCAGTTGATACTGATCCAGCCCTTCTGACTTGCCTTCCTCATGATAGACCTCAACGGGCCAACGGTGACGGTAAATACGGGTAATTCCAGGCGCTTGCCAGTTCAAACGGTTGGACATCAAGCAAGTTGGGTTGTCCGATAAATCAGCCTGGCGATGATTGATGACCAAGCGCTTTTTTCCGAAGTTGTGGATCCGATGCGTGACACAGTAACTGTAGTACTTTTCCTTGCCGCCTTTGTACGGGATGGTGACGGGTTTGAAAACAGGCGGCTTGCCGTGCGCAACGGCGTCCAGATGTTCTTGTTTCAAGCGCGCCGCAAAGTCTGCCAGTTTTTCGGTTCCTGTTTTCAAGACAACTTGTTGATCTTCCGCCAGCGCGCCTACATAATTCATCTGCAATTCGTGTTCGATGAAATGACAAAACGCGGGTTGGGTATACCAACTGTCAAAGGACACAGGCAAATTCAGCGTCGGATGAGATTGTTTCCATTCTTGAAGCAGCGCTTCGGCAATCCGCAGTTTACTCTCGTACAGCGCGGCAATCTCCACTTTCTGATTTGCGTGACGCCGCCATAACCCCAACAGATATTGCCGCCATTTGTGCGGCTCGGTTTCTTTCAGTTCTTGTTTGTCGTGTTTGATTTTGACCCCGGCTGCCTGCAATCCTTCTTCCAATTTCTCCAAGTCTGCTGGTTTCCATAACTGAAAATGCACCGGATAATCCGTTTCATTATCGCTATAGTGTAAGGTCACCAGGTTATGTGCCCACGTGTAGTTTTGCTCCACATGGTCGAACAAGTAGGCTATCTGCTCAAAATGCTCGCCATAATGTTTCAACAAGGTGTCGTCTATGCTCAACGCTCCATCGCGTTTCATCTCCGTGCCCGACAAACTTGACAGCAGGCTCAGCCTTTGCCGATTCAACTCTTTCAACGAAAACGGGCTTTCTGTCAGCAAGCGATTGAGACTACTTTGGTTACGGCTCTCATGCACGAACAAGCGATTGATCCCTTCGACTGTTTTGTTTTCAGAAACAAGCAACCCGCTGATGTAGCGTTCAAATTCAATAAATGCCGCTTCCGAAAAAACCTGATCAAAGAAAGACCCATAGTGTTTCACCAGTTCAGGAAATTCAACTAATGGCAGCATGCTGCACCTCCATCATTAGCATGATGAAATTGTACAACTTCTTCCGCCTTGCTGCTTACTATTGGAGTATTCGGTTGTTGATGTGCTGCAAAAGTCGAGATATAATTCCGATATTGAGAGGTACTATGAACAAAACAATTAACCAATTATCTACAAATGAGTTTGAAACTCTTGTCGAACGCGTCGTGGACAAACGTCTCGAAGT
>DYDH01000160.1:0-6830 GCA_020717985.1 Herpetosiphon sp.
ATTGGTTGACTCCATTTGTTTGGGGAGTTTCAGGGCTTGTTGCCGCTGTAATTTCCCAGTTTGCATATATTAATATTTCGGGGAATGCCGATATTCGCACATTTGGCTCCAGCTTTACATCAGACTTGCTGTGGAATCGCCTGCTTCCCAATGAAACATTCCCGATGGGAATATTGCCGGGCATCGTGCTTGTTGCTGCTCCGTTGATCTTCGCACTCATTCAAATGGCGCACGGAAGATTTTCCAATTTGCATCCCTTGCGCTGGGCGGCGCTTTACGCCATGTTGTTTGTTCTTTTTGCTGGCGGATTAACTGTCAGCGTAAAAATTGGCGGCGGCGCAGATCTGCATAACATGGACGCATTCCTTGTTCTGCTTGCGATCATTGTCACAACATTCTTTGCGGGATATGTCGAAAATGAAACAGGGTCAGACCCTGCCTGGGGGCAGATTCATTGGTCGGCGGCGATGGCTGCGCTGCTTGTCCCGATCCTCTTTGCAGTTCCGCAGATTGGCTTCCTTCCCGGCTATGATCATGTCAAGGCTGAAAGAGATGTTCAAGTATTGCAAAAGGCCGTCTCGGATGTCGCCGCAGGCGGCGGTGGGGAAGTCCTTTTTGTGACAGAGCGTCAGCTATTAACTTTTGGAACATTAAGTAATGTTTCTCTTGTTCCTGAATATGAACAGATCGAATTGATGGAAATGGCAATGTCTGGAAACCGCGAGTATTTGGAAAGCTTTTATTCAGACCTTAAGCAGCATCGTTTTGCCATCATCATTGCTGAAGAGCAAAAATTTACACAGCAGAAAAAAGGTTCTTTTGTAGAGGAAAATAAAGCCTGGGTGCGTTATATTGGCGCGCCGCTTTTATGCGCTTATAAACCTGTTGAGTCCCTTGCTTCAACGAACGTGCAAATCTTTGTTCCCCGCCCATCCCAGCCCAACTGCAAAGATCCATTTGCGGAATGAAATGATTATATGCGCATCCTGACACTGATCTATGAATTTCCTCCCGTCGGCGGTGGTGGTGGCAGAGCCGCTCACGATATTTGCAAAGGACTTGTCGCGCGCGGGTACCAAGTCACCGTACTGACCGCGCACATGCATGGCTTGCCTTTTGAAGAGTACAAGGATGGGATTCATCTGATACGGATTTCATCTTTACGACGCGAAACTTTTGGCGCGAGTTTTATGACGATGCTTGCCTACGTTCTTGCCGGACTTTGGGCTGGGTTTCGTTTAATTAGCCTTGATCGCCCCGATATCATTCACGCCCACTTCGCAGTTCCATCCGGCGCATTGGCTTGGGCGCTGTCAATTTTTACCGGAATTCCTTATATCCTAACCGCGCATCTGGGAGATGTGCCTGGCGGCGTACCGGAAAAAACAGGGAAATGGTTTCGCTGGGTTCAGCCATTTACGGTTCCCATTTGGAAAAGTGCCAAAAAAATAATTGCGGTCAGTGAACATACGCGTCAATTGGCGTTACAACATTATTCAGTGAATGTCGAGGTAGTCCCAAACGGCGCGGATGTAAAACATCTGACTCCAGTGATAATAAAAGTGAACACACCTCCACGACTGATATTTGCCGGACGTTTTGTGCCTCAGAAAAACCCGTTTGCCATTATACAAACCCTCTCCCAATTAAAAGACCTGAACTGGACTTGTTCCATGTTGGGCGACGGTCCGTTATTTGAAGAGGTAAAACGCGAAATTGAAAAAACAGGCATGAGCGAACGTTTTTATTTGCCCGGCTGGGTTACGCCAGATATTGTTCTGGAGCATTTCTCAAGAAGCGATATTCTGTTTATGCCATCGCTTTCAGAGGGGTTGCCAGTGGTTGGCGTGCAGGCTTTGGCAACCGGACTGGCGATTGTTGCCAGTGAGATCGGTGGATTTTTGGATCTGGTGGATACCGGAAAAAACGGCTATCTGATTGATGTGCAGGATATCCCCGCTTTTTCGAGGGTCTTGCGTGAGATGATTTCCAGCCCCAAAGTTCTATTGCGGTTTCGTGAAGCAAGCGTTGAAAAATCGCACGAATTCGATATTCAGAAAGTTGTGGATCAATATCAATCCATATTGCAAGGTGTGTTGAATGGGAATTAAAACCATTACCTGCGGACAAAGTTTATAAAAGCATGTTCTGCCTCGCATGTTTTGGGTTTCAGGGAGGTCTTTATACCCAACAGCATTACAACTATGGAATATCCGGGGTTTTCTCGACCAAAATGGAAATGCGCTCGCTTAATTTCTTTTCGATCACAGCCTCGTATGCCATGATGGTTTGTTCGCAAACCCTATCCCACGAAAAATGATCAATAATCGTTTGGCGCGCGCGCTCCCCAATTGCCATGCAACGCGATCTATCATGCAATAGCTCTATGATGGTTTTTGCCAGTTCCCCCGGCTGGTCGGGTTTGACAATGATAATATTTTCACCATGCTTTAGAATTCCAACGCCATAGGTATTTGGGTTGGCTGCGGCTAAAACAGTTTTGCCATAGGCCATTGACTCCAGGGATGCGATCCCCAGCGATGTTTTTTCGGGGTCCTCCTGATTCAACCAGTGCGCTTCAATATCTGCCATTGCAAGAAAACTGGGGATGTCTTTGTGCAAGGCAGGTCCCGCAAAAACGATTGCATGTTCCACGCCCAGCCTGCTCGCAATTTTCACGGGCGAATCGGTTGATAATGCTCCAACCATCACTATTACTGTGTTTGGAAACGTCTTCAAAACATCGGGCAAGGCCATGATTATGTCTTTCCGATTGCGGATTTCGTGGATGTGTCCCAATGACAAAATTACTTTCTTGCCTTCCAGTCCAAGGCGCGCGCGTATGTCTTTTATTACTTCAGGGTCTGGCTGTGTGTGCATGTCAATACCATACGGCACTATGGCAGGATCCTTGCGTTTGAAAATTTCCCGCGCATATTGAGCGATATTGACATCCGGGCAAAGAACCTGGTCGGTTTTGTCAACTACAAATGATTTAAGGATGTAACGATCAATGGGGAGAAGGAATAAATTGTAGAATTTGGAACTATGACGGATGACAGTGTGAAGCGTTACAACCAGCGGGATTTTGTTTTTTTTTCCTAAAAGCGCCGCGCTCAAACCAAGATCAAACATGTGGTTGTGCAAATGAATGACCTCGGGTTGGTGTTCGTCAATGATTTTTTGAATCCGCTTCAGATTGGATGGCGTAAACGTATAATTTAACCAGGGGAAATTGAATGCCACCGCAAGACGCGGCAATCTAAAGGCTGGCAGGCGGTGGATGATCACGCCATCCTTTTCTTCGTATGTCGGGCTGGCATGATCCACCTGTGCGGTCACGACAACTACCTTATGTCCGCGTTTGCAGAGTTCGCGCGTGAGTGAGGATGTTTGAGTGGATGAGCCACTCACAACTGGCGGATATAGATTACTTAACATCAAAATAGTATGTTTTTTCATTGTTGTTTCCGATAATACAAAACCCTGGCGGGTACTCCAGCCACGACCGCATAATCTTCCACTGATTGGGTGACTACAGCGCCTGCGCCAACCTGCACTCCAATCCCTATGGTAACGCCGGGCAGAATAATGGCATTGACGCCTATATCGCTATTGTCACAAATCCTTACAGGCGCAAACTCCACAGGGTTATGCAATATCGGAGAATCAATATTGTCCAGGGTATGTGATGACGTCAGTATTTTTACGCCTGGACCTATGCCAACGTGAGAGCCAATTTCAATTCCGCCCGCGCTGTGAAAAAAACACTGTTGACCTATCCACGTACCTTCGCCGATAATCATTTTATTCTTGTAATACCCCTTTAGGATTGTATAGTGACCGACGTAAACATCGTTTTGGATTTCTATGTTTTCAGGGTGAAATACGAGAACACCGGTTTCAAAAATTACATTCTGTCCCAATTTGGCGAACTGGGATAATTCAAAATCCCCTGTACCGTGAGTGCGAGGGGGCATATTAACCTGTAGTATCAAGAAGGCGATCAACCACAATATTTTGATTTTCAGCCGTCAGGTTTTCATAAAGGGGCAATGTCAATGCGCGGGCAAAAACATCTTCACTTGCAGGAAAATCTCCCGCACGATATCCATAACGTGAGCGGAAATAGGTTGTCAACGGCATGTGCCAGGTGCCGATATTTGTTTCAATCCCCTGCTCTTTCAACTGTCGGATGATCTCGGCGCGGCGCGGCGCGGCTCCATTGGGCAAAAGTGTGACATACGATTGATACACGTGGAAACTTTGCGATGGAACAGCAGGCATAAGCACCGGGTCATTTTCAAGCAGACTGTCATAATGATGGGCGAGTCTGCGCCGTGCGGCAATGATGCGGTCAAGTTTCTTCATTTGCGATGAGCCAAAAGCCGCCTGGAATTCGGTCATGCGGTAGTTAAAACCTGGCATGATAAATTCAGGTGAGGATGCTTCGGGGTCCAATCCATGATTGCGAAGAGCGCGCAATTTTCGCGCCAGTTGATCGTCGTTTGTAGTGATCGCGCCGCCCTCGCCGGTTGTGATGGCTTTGCGTGGATGAAAACTGAAACATCCCATTATTCCCCATGACCCTGCCTGGCGATCTTCCCATTTTGCGCCAAGTGCGCAGGCGGCGTCTTCGATAACAGGCACACCGTATTGCTCCGCTATTTTTGTGATGGCGGTCATATCTGCCATCTGACCAAATGTATGAACAGGGAGGATCGCTTTCACGCGCCGTGCGGTTTCTGCCGTAGCCATGAGTCTGCCCATAGTTTTTGCAAGCAGTTCAGGGTCCATGTTGAACGTATCGGGTTGAATGTCAACAAAAACAGGCTGGGCGCCGCAAAGTTCAATTACATTTGCGGTTGCCACCCACGAATAAGTTGTCACCAGCACAAGATCGCCGGGGCGTACATCCAATGCGAGCAGGGAAAGATGAAGAGCTGCCGTACAATTGCTTACTGCAATCACATGCTTGACGCCGACGTAGGAAGCAATGGTTTTTTCAAATTCGGCAACTTGAGCGCCCTGCACCAAAAAGCCAGACTGAAGCACATCGCGGGCAGCTTTAAGGTCATCCTCTTCAATTGAGGGAATTGTCAAACGGATCATTTATCATCTCTCTGATAAGATTCGGCGGTACGGCGAATGCCTTCATCAAGATCAACCTGCGCATCGAAGTCAAGAAGGTCATGTGCTTTTTGCACGGCAGGGATACGCAATTCCACATCCACATAATCCTTGCGCGAAAAGCGAATGGGGGATTCAGAGTGAAGCACGCGCACAATTGTATTTGCAAGGCCATAGATCGTAACAACCGCTCTCTGGTTTCCAATATTGAATGACTCGCCAATTGCTTTCGGGTTGACCATGCAGCGCAGTGTACCATCGATCATGTCGTCTACATAACACCAGGCGCGAATCTGCGTGCCGTCACCGTGAATTTCAATCGGCTCATTCTTGATGGCGCGTTCAATAAAGATACGCATGGCGCCTTCACCGACCTGCCCTGGTCCGTAAACATTGAAGGGACGGACCACCGTGGTGGGCAGCCCTTTTTCCTGATGATAGGCAATGGCAAGATGTTCCTCTGCAAGTTTGCTCACCGCGTAAGTCCAGCGCGCTTCTCCAACTTGACCCATTACGGTCTTGTCGGTCTCGTTGGAGCGAAAGGCTTGCTGACCAAATACCTCGCTCGTGGAGAAACACACAACCCGTTCAATGTTGGTCTGACGATATGCCGCCTCCAGAACATTGGCTGAGCCGATCATATTTACCCGCATGGTTGTGGTCGGGCTTTTGATCACCGTATCAATACCGGCAATTGCGGCGCAATGCACAACAATATCCGCGCCTTTCATGGCTTTGACAAGGTTTTCAGGATCAAGTACATCTCCCTGAACAAGCTTGATGTTGGGATGATCCTTGAAGGCACGGTCTTTCAGGGAGTTGCGGGTCAGGTTGTCGAATAGGATGATCTTGTTGTTTTCCACAAGTTGTCCGGCGAGTGTCGAGCCGATGAAACCCGCGCCGCCGGTAATAAAGATCGTTTTGCCTTGAATGTTCTTGTTCATGGGTACCTGCTTTCAAATCTTGAGAATTTTACGGGGCTGTTACTTCCCATATTGTTGAGGAGGGTTGTTGCTTGCATATCAATGGAGTTATATCCGCTGGCGGGTTTGTGAATTTCAAATGATAAATAAGGAAGATGGATTGGTTGATTACCGGAGTCGGTTCCACCCAATCAGGGTGGTTATCCACATTCAATTTCTCCAAAAAGGCTGCATGTGTAGTTTTATCTATAAACAAATAAGAGAAACCTTTTTTATAAAGTTCAAGCCACAAAGTATCTCCGGATTCATTCGATAAACTTATCCTGTCAGGTGTGTTGGACATACACTGCAATAGATCACCCCGAAACCAATAATGTTGGTAGGAGGCAAGAAACACACGCTCCCCTGGTTGTGCTGTATCATTAACCCTGTCAATGGCCGAGCAATATAGGCCATCCCGGTCACATTCTTTAATTATACCCACTAAAGATGGGAGAATGGAGCTTGGGAAAAAAATAGTGCCTGAAAAATACGAACCGAAAGCGATAAGGGTGATGGAAGTGAAAATGCTAATGCCAAAACTCAAAATGCGAGGTCGAAAATCGGTGAGACTAATATACTCTGCGGCTCGTGCCGGCAATAAAGCCAGCAACAGGAGCGTGGCTAAAATATATCGAGGCGCAAACACAGAGGGACTGTAGACCATCCATACTGCCAACCCTGTCAATGCCACCAGGGTGATCACAACCAATGGACTGGAAAGCAAAGAACGCGGAC
>DYDH01000160.1:6856-10294 GCA_020717985.1 Herpetosiphon sp.
AAGGCAAGAATTATGGGTGATAAATTTCCATATTGCGCCCAATAGGAGCCATACGTCAACGCGAATGGATAGGTAAGAAGGATCCAATACGTTGTATCTTCTCCAAACCATTTCTGATCCAACCAGCTCGTTCCTCCAGATCCAAAAGGAGAGAACGGATTATGGAAAAGAAAACCGTTTTTGATCAAATGCGGAGCAAGGGCTAGAATCAACCCTGTCAGTATTATCAAAGAACCGCTTATAAAATATTTCAGATAGGACTGCCAGTTACTTTTATTCTTGAATTCGTCCCCGTATCCCCAAATCACCAGTAAGGCAATTCCTGGAACCATGACCGGGATGTAACTCAGTTTGGCGACAAACGCAAAGCCGCTGAATAGCCCGGTTAGGAAAAGGGTGAGTTTTGTGCGATTAAAGCGAATTTGAACGGCCCAGTAATATGCTGCCAATCCTAATGCTACGCCGAACAAATCCACTTTGCCGTCTCCACTCAACCAGACTACTGCCGATGAAGAGAACAAGATGCTTAAGATCAGCCATTGCCCGCGCCTGCCCATGCCCGCCACGCGACCCAAAGAAGCAAGCATTACGCCAGCTGCAATAATTGTTGGCCATGAAAACAACAATGCCGCATTCCTGCTGGTCAACAAGATTAAGGCGGCAAAATGCAGTTCTCCCTGCAATCCGACATTGGCGAAATCCTCATAACCAGGCAGGGGAATTAAATGATGGGAATAGGCAATTAGTTTTGCAAAGGCAAAATAAAACGCGGAGCCATCTCCTTCCAAAGGGCGTCCCAGTGAGGTGTACCACATTAGGCAAAGCAAAATGGTCAGTCCAGCGATGAATTGCCATCCCCACGTATCCGCGCGCAATTCGTGCCAGATGGATATAACCTGTCGCTTGAAAGCTATAAGGATGCTGCGCCCGACATAAAGGCCGCCTGCTGCAAAAATGAATGAAAGCAGCGCAACAATGGGAAGGGTGAACAAACCACCCAGAGCCAGGAACAGCCATAAACTTGCCAGTACCCCCTCGCCCAGGATAAACGCTGTGGACAGAATGGTGCCTGAGGAAATCCCATTGAGATGTTCTCTGAATCGGAATAATGCCAGAACCAGTAAGCCGGTCCCAAGACATGCGGCAGAATAACCAATTAAGACGACAGGTATTTTCGGTAAAAAATGAAGTGCTTCGATCATTTATGTGTGAGACCTTTTTTATTCCAAATATCCCGCATTAAAGAAAGGCGCCAACCAGTCACGCCAAACTTGAAAAATTTTACTTAACCCCAGCCGTTCTGTAATAAACCAAAACTCAGGCGATCCAAACAGCAGTAGATATACAAATATTACAGCAAGCATCCAAAAAAAAATCCCCACCTTTGCTGTTGTGAGAAATGTCCTTTTCTTAATTTCCAACTGCTGATTCATAACCAAAATCCTTATTCTGCCCAAAAAAGATAAGGCATTATAGCATAGGAAAAAAATGATTTTTCGCTGGCGCTGCCCGGGTGAATAGGGTTGGGGAATTTAATTGCCAAATACTTATAAGTAAACGGAATAACTTTATATACGTCGTGCTCTCATTTCACTGGTGTGTGGTGTTGTGTTTTTTGCCTTTTGACAAAAGCGCTGCATGACCAGCCAAATTTAACACAGTTGCCTTGACAGAGAATGTTTTCTATGTGAGAATTCAAAAACTGAATTCTCACGTATGACAGAAATCAATCGGCACGAATACGCTCTCCTAAATGAAATTGCACAAGATTCGCTTGTAACCCAATCGGGACTTTCAGAGCGGCTTGATATTGCCGTAGGTAGTGTCAATTGGTATATCAAACGTCTCATTACTCGTGGCTGGATAAAAGTATCCCACCTTGACCGTACCCGGCTTAAATATGATCTCACTCCATCGGGGATGAAGGTCTTTACCCAACGCGCCATGTTATACGCCCGTGATTCACTCAAGGTTTATGGTGATTATCGCCAAAAAGCAAAGGACCTGGTGTTGGAATTAAAACAAGCAGGCATTCAACAAATCTATTTGGAGGGTGAAGACGAGATGATTGATATTTTGCGTCTGACCTGCTTTGAAGCCGGTTTGCATATCAGCGCCTCCCCTGTTGATTGCATTCTTGAAGTGGATGGCAAGGGATATCGAAGGAAAGTGTAAAAGGAAAAAGAATGCCAAAAAATTTTGCTGTGATCGGTGTTGGCGGTTATATTGCTCCCCGTCATTTACGCGCCATTCGAGATACAGGCAATCAACTCGTTGCTGCGGTTGATCCCAAGGATTCCGTCGGTTTGCTTGATCAGTATTCCTTCGATGTGAAATTCTTTACCGAGATCGAACGTTTTGATCGTCACCTTGAAAAACTGCGCCGTGGTCCAGAAGAGAACCGAATCCACTATGTTACGGTCTGCTCTCCCAATTATCTGCATGATTCGCATTGCCGCCTTGGACTGCGGGCTGGAGCAGATGTGATCTGTGAAAAGCCGTTGGTGATTAACCCCTGGAATTTTGACGCGCTCGAAGAATTGGAGGCGGAGACGAAACATCGTATCCACACCATCCTGCAATTGAGATTGCACCCCGCGCTGATCAAACTCCGTGAATCTTTGCAACAGTCAACCGAACAGCATGAAGTGGAACTTACCTACATCACCAGTCGTGGACCCTGGTATCAAGTTTCGTGGAAGGGGCACGAGGATAAATCGGGCGGGGTGGCTACAAATATTGGCGTGCATTTTTTCGATCTATTATTATGGTTGTTCGGCTCTGTAAATGGGATTAAAGTATATCATTCTGATGAAAGCCGCATGTCTGGATTCATTGAGTTGGAACATGCGCGCGTGCGTTGGTTCCTTTCGGTGGATAAAACCGACCTGCCTTTATCAGCAATAGCTGGCGGTAAAACGACTTGTCGTTCCATTACAGTGGATGGGAAAGAGATCGAATTTTCAGAAGGATTTACTGACTTGCATACCCGTGTGTATGAAGAGACTCTTGTCGGGCGCGGATTTGGCATCAAGGATGCCCGCCCATCGATTCAATTGACATACGCCATTCGTACCGCTGAAATTTCCCCGAAGGATGACTTGGTTCATCCATTATTGAAGAAATAAGGTGAAAGCCATGTCTGATTATTTTGTTCACGAATCTAGTTATGTGGACGAGGGCGCTGAGATCGGCGCGGGGACAAAGATCTGGCACTTTTGTCATGTCATGCCAAATGCGCGCATCGGCGAGCGTTGCAACATTGGACAAAATGTGCTTGTCTCTTCCAATGTGACACTTGGAAATAATGTGAAGATCCAAAACAATGTTTCGCTTTATACAGGCGTTGTTGTTGAAGATGATGCGTTCCTTGGTCCTTCGATGGTGTTTACCAATGTCATTAATCCGCGCAGTCACGTCAACCGCAAGGATGAATAC
>DYDH01000160.1:10332-10548 GCA_020717985.1 Herpetosiphon sp.
GAATGCCACCATCGTCTGCGGCATAACACTTGGAAAATATTGTTTTGTCGGCGCGGGCGCGGTGGTCACGAAGGATGTGCCAGATTACGCGCTTGTTTACGGTTCTCCTGCGCGCGTGCGTGGTTGGATGTGTCAGTGCGGTGAGCAACTGAAATTTGAGGATGGTCGCGCAGTCTGCCAGGGTTGCGGCGATGCCTATCGAAAGCAGGATCAAGC
>DYDH01000161.1:0-3187 GCA_020717985.1 Herpetosiphon sp.
TTTGATGCGTCCCTTTTGCCCTGAACTCATGGAAGGGATTCCCAGCCGCGCGGCATCTTGCGGATTTAGTTCCACCAGCGCCTGCGGATAAATCTCCAGCAGTCCCTGTGCGCGGCGTGTCATCTCTCCGCCGTGCCAGTGATACAACACACGCCCGGTGGAAAGAAGCATCGGGTACTCGTCATCGGGTCGTTCGGCAGGCGGGACGTGGTCAATGGGCATGAACTTGCCCAGTCCGCGTGTGAATTGCTTGGTGTGCAAAATGGGCGTACCGGGGTGTTCAGTGGACGTGCAGGGCCATTGCAGTGTTTCGCCTTTCATCAATCTTTCGTGCGTAATCCCTGCATACGAAGGCGTCAGCGCGTTGATCTCTTTCATGATGTCAGCGGGAGAGGTGTAATTCCAAGCGGACCATTGACCGTGGACCGTGGACCGTGGACCATCGTCCGTCGTCCATTGTCCATTGTCCAATATCCTCCGCGCAATTTCAGAAATAATTTCCCAATCCTGCCGTGCTTCGCCGATGGGTGTGATCGCCTGGTTCACCATCTGCGTGCGCCGCTCGGTGTTGGTGAATGTGCCGGTCTTCTCGGCAAAGGTCACGCCGGGCAACAGCACATCGGCGTAATATGATGTTTCAGTCGGGAAGATTTCCTGCAAGACAATAAAATCAGCCGCATCCAAACATTTTCGGATGTGCTTCGTGTCCGGGTCAGACATGATCGGGTCTTCCGCGAGGATGTACAACGCATGGACTTTCCCATCCAAAATGCTAGGGATCATTTCGGTCACGGTCAAGCCGACCTTTGGCTTGCTTGTTGTTCCCCAGGCTTGTTCAAACTTTTGGTGGACTTCTTCGCTGGTGACGGATTGATATGCCGAATAGACGTTGGGCAAGCCGCCCATGTCGCATGCACCCTGCACGTTGTTTTGTCCGCGCAACGGATTGACTCCGCCGCCGGGCTTGCCCATATTGCCAAGCAACATTTGCAGGTTTGCCAGATCCATCACGTTTCGCACGCCGACGATATGCTGGGTAATGCCCATCGCCCAAAAGACAGCCATCGGTTTGCTGGTTGCCATGATCTCGGCGGCTTGATAAAGTTGTTCCACCGATATGCCGGTAATTTCGCTGGCTTTTTCAGGTGGATATTGTCTTACAGTTTCGCGGAATTCATCAAAGCCTTCGGAGCGTTCTGCGATGAAGGCTTTATCTTCCCAGCCTTTTTCGAGGATGATGTACATCAGTCCGTTTAGCAGGGCGATGTCTGTCCCTGGGCGGTGACGCAGGTGCATCCCACCATATTGAGGCGTTGCCAGTTTTGTGATCTCGATGCGGCGCGGATCTGCGACAATTAATTTTGCGCCGCGCTCCTTGATCGCCTGACGGAGCCGCATCCCAATGACAGGATGTTGCTCGGTGGTGTTCGAGCCGATAATGAAGAAAGCCTGAGCCTGCTCGGTGACATCGTCAATCGAGTTGGACATTGCTCCAGAACCAAAGGAAGCCGCCAGACCGGCGACAGTGCTGGAGTGTCAGAGACGGGCGCAGTGGTCAATGTTATTCGTGCCAATGACCTGTCGCGCCAGTTTGTTCATCAAAAAATTTTCTTCGTTGGTGCATTTCGCCGAGGTCAACACGCCAATGCTGTCGCCTCCGTAGGTATCGCGTGTTTCGCGGAGTTTGTTTGCCGTGATGGTTAGTGCGGTCTCCCAATCGGTTTCGACCCAATCCCAAGGGTTAGAGTCAGTTATCGGGGCGGATGAAGCGCTTTCGTTCTTCGTCTTCGGTCCGCCATCCAGTAAATATCTACGTACTTTTGGCTTGGTCACTCTATCTGGGTGGTTGACGTAATCATAGCCAAAGCGTCCCTTTACGCATGTCCAGCCGTGATTGGATGGACCATCCCAAACCGAATCCACTTTGATGATCTGATTATCTTTCACTTCCAACATAAGTTGACAACCCACGCCGCAATACGAGCAGGTAGTCCTGACCTTCTTCACCTGCCAGTCGCGTCCCTTGCCGAGCGACATTTTCGGCATCAATGCGCCCACCGGACAGACCTCCACGCAACTGCCGCAGAATTCACACGGGCTGTCTTGCATGGTGCTGTCAGCGCCAAAGCCGATGTGCGCGCTAAAACCGCGATGGACAAGCCCGATGGCTTCCACGCCGTTGGCGTATTTGCAGGCGCGGATGCATAGTCCGCACAGGACACATTTATTGCGATCCACTTGAATAAAAGGGTTGGACGTATCCACCGGGTAGCGATGCTGAATGCCTTTGTAGCGTTCACCTTTTGCGTTGTATTCATAGGCAAGGTCTTGCAACACGCAATTCCCGGTGACGTTACAGGTCATGCAGTCGAGCGGATGATCCGAAAGCAATAACTCCAATGAGAATTTGCGCGCTTCCTGCACTTTGGGCGAATGGGTTTGGATGACCAATCCCTCGCTGACTGGGAAGGTGCAGGCTGGTTGCAGTGACCTTTGCTTTTCGATTTCGACCAGGCAGATTCGGCACGCGCCTGCCGGCGGTAATGCGGGATGATGGCACAACACCGGGATGTTGATCCCCGCCTCCTTCGCGGCTTGCAAAACGGTCTGTCCGCTTTGCGCCTGGATTTTTTTATTGTTGATGGTAAGGTTGACAATTGGCATGGATCATTCCTTAGACTTTATTTGTAATAAGCCAAGAACATCTTTTGGACGCAGATAAACGCTGACTTCGCTGATTTTAAAGAATTAATCTGCGTTCTCCTGCGTTCATCAGCGTCCCAATTTAATTTTAGGATAAGGTTCCTTTACTGCGGACGCGGAATTTTCATCAGGTCAAGCCATTCCAGATCGCATCGCAAACAACGTTTGGCTTCTTCTTGTGCGGTTTTCACATCGAAGCCAGTTTCGACTTCATTGAAATTCCCGATGCGATTAATCACTTTGATCTCAGGGATTGGCGGGCGCGGAGCGTCGGCGTAATCATCCAAATTGTATGGCTGTTCAATATCCGGGCGGGGAGTTTCATAATGCGGCTTGATGATTTCGCCAGTTTGCAACCAGTGATCCACTGCAACTGCCACTAGATTTCCATGTGCAACTGCCTGAACCACTGTGGCTGGTCCGCTGACTGCATCGCCGGCGGCGAACACACCGGGGCGTGTTGTGTTGAATGCTTCTTTGACCG
>DYDH01000161.1:3193-3853 GCA_020717985.1 Herpetosiphon sp.
TGTTGGAGCGGGTCGTCTCGATGCTTTTATCATTTACCCAATCCAAGTCGGTGGTTTGACCGATGGCGGGAATCAGCACATCGATCTCCAGCGTAAATTCATCGTTCTCAGCAGGGACAGGTTTGCGGCGTCCGCTGGAGTCAAACTCAGCCAGTCGCTGGCGTTGGACGACCACACCAGTCACATGCTCTTCGCCCAAAATTTTGACCGGGTTTGCAAGGAAGTGGAAGTGAGTATTCTCGCGGATGGCTGATTCAATCTCTTCGAGATGAGCGGGCATATCGGCACGCTGTCGGCGGTAGATCACATCAACAGAACCAGCGCCCAACCTCCAGGCGGAGCGAGCCGCGTCAATCGCAACGTCGCCGCCACCGACAACCACAACCCGTTTCCCCTTCACATCCACCGACGGTTTTTCGAGCGCGATCTCGCGCAGGTAATCTGTGCCGTGAATCACGCCGCGTTTGTCTTCGCCGGGGATTCCCAACTTGCGGCTTTTATGTGCGCCCAATGCGAGGACAACGGCGTTGAAACCGTCGCGCTCGAATAAGTCGTTGACGCTGAAATCTTTGCCGAGGGTTTGGTTGCAAAGCACTTCGACACCGGCACGTTTGATGTTTTCGATTTCGGCAAAAAGCGGCTCTCGCGGCAAGCGATAGG
>DYDH01000161.1:3863-4228 GCA_020717985.1 Herpetosiphon sp.
CACCGTCATCATGCCGCCGGGGATGGGCAGTTTTTCGAGCACCGTCACCTTGTAGCCGCGTTGCGCCAGCCGCAAGGCGGTGGTCAGCCCGGCGGGACCTGCGCCAACGACGGCAACTTTTTTGCTGTCAGCGGCGCGGCGTTTTTCTTCGGATACGACAACGTTTGGCGTCCACGCCTTTTCGTATTCTTGGTCAGACATGAAGCGTTTTATCATGCGAATGGCGATGGGTTCGTCAATTTCTCCGCGACGACATTTTTGTTCGCAGAATGCGGGGCAGACGCGACCGCAAACCAGCGCAAATGGATTCCGCTGACGGTGGATTTCCAGACCCTCGGCGTATCGTCCCTGAGCCACCAGTGCGA
>DYDH01000161.1:4600-7462 GCA_020717985.1 Herpetosiphon sp.
CAACCACGATCATGCCGCCGGAACCCATTGTCGCGCCGGCTTCGACGAGCGCGTCAAAATCCACAGGCGTGTTCAATGCCGAAGCAGGCAGGCACCCGCCCAACGGTCCACCAGTTTGAACAGCTTTGAACGGTTTACCCTGCGGAATGCCGCCACCCACGTCAAAAATAATTTCGCCCAACGGAATGCCCATCGGCACTTCGATCAAGCCTGTGTTGTTGATCTTGCCTGTCAGCGCGAAGATGGCTGTCCCCGGTGATCTTTGCGTGCCGATGCCGGTGAACCATTTTGCGCCGTTGAGAATGATCTGCGGCGTGAGCGCGTAACTTTTTACATTGTTGACGTTTGACGGTTTATTCCATAACCCGGAGATTGCCGGGAATGGCGGGCGCGGACGAGGTTCTCCGCGCTTGCCTTCGATGGATGCCATCAGCGCGGTCTCTTCGCCGCAGACGAACGCCCCGGCGCCTTCATAGATATATAAATCGAAAGAGAAGCCGCTGCCGAGGATGTTTTCTCCGAGCAGTCCGTATTCGTGTGCTTGCGCCAACGCGGTTTTCAAATGCTCAATCGCCAGCGGATATTCGGCGCGGCAGTAGATGTAGCCTTCGCGCGCGCCCATGGCGTAACCGGCAATGGTCATGCCTTCGATGACGCTGTGCGGGTCACCTTCGAGAATGGACCTATCCATGAATGCGCCGGGGTCGCCTTCGTCGGCGTTGCAGATGACGTATTTGGGTTCGCCAATTGCCTTGCGGCAGAATTCCCACTTTGAGCCGGTCAGGAAGCCCGCGCCGCCGCGTCCGCGCAGACCTGAACTTTTAACTTCGTTGATGACTTCGTCGGGTGGCATTCCGCTGAGGGCTTTGCTCAGGGCTTGGTAGCCATTATGCGCGATGTAACTCTCGATGCTTTCGGGGTCGATCATGCCGCAGTTGCGAAGGGCAACGCGAATCTGTTTGCGGTAAAAAGGCAGTTCGGAGTATTCGGTCAAGCCTTCGGCGGCGGCACTGCCCATTGTCAATTGACCAAGCGCGAGGTCGGACACGATGCGCCCGTTCCCAAGATGTTCTTCGATGATTCGGGAGATCATCCCAGGTTTGACATTTGAGTAGGTGACGCGCGATTGACCGGGGAGTTGAATATCCACCAGCGGTTCTTTGAAACACATGCCGATACAACCGACGGGAACGATCTCCGCCTGAAGGTTGCGGCTGACCAATTCCTGGCGGATGACCTCTTCGATTTCTCCTGCGCCTGCGGCGATGCCGCAAGTTCCCATACCAATAAAAATGGTCGCGCCAGTTTTCTGACGTTGTTGTAAAGTTTCCTGCGCCGTTTGGTGGGCGAGCAGTAAGTCGTTACCGTTTAACAATTTGGGCATGAACAGCCTCCGTCGTTTTTATTCGAGCTTCTTCAATTGCTCGACAATCTTTTGCGGTTCGATCTGACCATAGACCTTGTCGTTGACGACTGCCACGGGGGCAAGTCCGCATGAGCCAAGACAATAGACAATTTCCATGCTGTATTTGTAATCGTCTGATGTGCCGCCCGCCGGGATGTTCAGCGCGTGCTCGATCGCTTCGACGCTCTTTGGCGCGCCGCGCACGTGACAGGCTGTGCCGTCGCAAACGCGGATGAGATTCCGCCCCTGACGGGTGAGTCGGAATTGGGCGTAAAACGTCGCCACGCCCATCAACTGACTGAGCGGAATGCCGGTCTTTTCAGAAATGGCTTTCAGCACTTCTTTGGGCAGGTAGCCATACGCGCTTTGTGCTTTCTGCAAAATTGGAATGACAGCTTTCTTACCCTTGAATACTTCGAGGATGTTGTCGAGTGTTTTCAGGTCAATTGGTTCATCAGCCATGAAATAGTTCTCCGTGAGATTGTTGGTAAAAAATTGTCCCGCCCCGATGTGGAACGTCGGAGCTATTTTTACAACTTGTGAAGCAGGTTTCATAAAAAACAACACGGGGATTTATCCCCGTGCGGATTAGGCAATTATAAAACATTTCTCTCGCCAAACCATTCCCATATCAGGTCGACGGCTTGGGGAACAAGCGCCTGGGTCTCTTCAGATAGTTGCTGTGTAAAAAGGAAACGATATCCGAGCACAGAAAGCAGGGCGGCATCAGGCTTCTTTCCGTACAGCGTTTCACACATGGACATGAGCGACTGTGGTGTGAGGTGGTGGGTGAACGGAGAGCGTTGAAAATCACTGTCCACACCAATCAGGCGGACGGGTTCGGGAATGGCGCCAGTGTGCGCGTCTACAAAGCAGACATATTCATAGGCGGAAATTTCCTCCGCCATTTCAGGGGTCAGTTGCAGGTAAAAGGCAAAATCCATCAGGGCGTTCTGCGGGAACTCGTCTTCATAGGAGGAAGGGGCTGTCAGCCCCATCTTTACGGTCAGCGCGCGCAGAATGTGCCAGGCGACGCCATCATCTTCCCGGTCCGGGTTTCCATATCCGATCAAAAGTGTGCGTTTCAATTTTTTTTCCTTTAAGTTTCTTATTGTACATCTAAAATATAAACGAGACGCCGGGTCCGCTGATAAAAAATCTTGGGACTCGATGTCTCGTTTGGAATTTGTTCGAGGTTCTCGCGGATGGACAATCTCGTGATGACGGTCCAAAGCCTATGGGGTGGATATAGTTTGGTGTATCGTGAGCAGGTATTTTTTTATGTTCTCAACTAGAACAGGCAACGCCGCGCCCACTTCAGGCGACAGCCCTTCCTCCAGGTCAAAGCTGGCGGCAGTGACGCTGAAAAGCTTCGCCTGCGGCGCATGTCCGTAAAGAGACTCTGCCATAGCCAGCAACATTTCCGGGTCAAAGTGATGAGTGATTCCGCTGGGCTG
>DYDH01000161.1:7471-10425 GCA_020717985.1 Herpetosiphon sp.
CGGCTGGAGGATGCGGGTATGTATTGTGCCGGGTTTCTCTCTGCTAGAAGCCAATGCGGCATCGATAAAAATGGCATGATCCATCTGTGCCAGAAGCGGAGATAACTCCGGAGAGAGTTGCTGATAAGTACAAATCTCCACATTGCCGGGCAGGGTAAACGAGGCAAGGGCAAGGGCGGCGTAAATGCCCAGACCATCGTCTTTTCGCAGTGTGTTGCCATAACCAAGAATAAGAGTTTTCATCAGTAAGCGCGCCAGCCACTTGGGCATAGCTTGTCCAAGTGGCTGTTTGAATTATGCATGTAGGATGCAGGCGGAATTAATCCCGTGTCAAAGTGTCGAGGAGCTTGCCGTCTGGAGCGAGCATTTCGATCTGCATCGCCATGTGACCGTCCGCATGAGTGGAGCAGGCCAGGCAGGGGTCAAAGGCGCGGATGACAGCTTCTACGCGGTTGAGCATTCCTTCGGTCAACTTCTCTGGGCGGACATAGTAGCGGGCAGCTTGTAAAACGCCTTTGTTCATGGCAAGATTATTATTGCCAGAAGCAATGATCAGGTTGGCTGACTGGATGATCCCGTCTTCATTCACTTTGTAGTGATGGAAGAGTGTTCCGCGCGGGGCTTCGCTGACACCGATGCCTTCAAGGCTGTTTACTTCGGCATGGGCGCGCACGTTATCCGAAAGGATATCCGGCTCATTGAGCAGTTGCTGAATGCGCTCGATGCCATACAAAATTTCGATCAGGCGGGCATAGTGATAATGGAAGGAACTTAGTACTGCGCCTTTATCGAGGCAATGGAATTCGGCCAGTTCCTGGTCGGCCTGGGGCGTGCCGCATTCGTTGGCAACATTAAGGCGTGCCAGCGGACCAACGCGATACATGCCATCGCCATAACCCAAAGGCTTGTAGTACGGCGATTTAAGATAGGTGTATGGTTCAACCGCTTCACCAATGAATGATTCGTATTCATCGGGAGCGAGTTGGTCGGCAAGGACACTGCCACGAGCGGTGACGACGCGCAGGTTGCCGTGATAATGTTCGAGGCGGCCTTCCTTTGTCACCAGTCCCATGAACAGGCTGGGGAAATTCGCAAAAGTGCGGATGTATTCCTGATAGCCGTTGAGGCTCTTTTTGTACCAGTCGAGTGTACGGGTGATGATCGTCAGGACTTCCGGAATCTCGCTTAAAATTTGGTCGCGGGTGGTGGATTCAAGCGGGCTGGCCACGCCGCCGGGGACGATCCAGGATGGGTGAACGCGTTTGTTCGCCAGACGTTCGATCACTTGCTGTCCAAACTGGCGCAAGCGGATTCCATCGCGGACGACCTGCGGGTGTTTGTCCAACATGCCAAACATGTTGCGCTTGGCTGGGTCACCATCCATCCCAAGCAGTAAGTCAGGGGAAGACAGGTAGAAAAAATTCAAAGCATGTGATTGGATGATCTGCCCGAGGTTGATGATGCGGCGCAGGGCAATGGCCGTCGAGGGAATGCGTACTGCCAAAATCTGGTCACAGGCTTTGGAGGAGGCGATCAAATGACTGACCGGGCAAATGCCGCAGGTGCGGGCGGTCAGGGAGGGCATCTCATAGAATGGGCGGCCTTGGACGAATTTTTCAAATCCACGCACCTGAGTGACATGCACCTGGGCATCCTGAACGGAGCCGTCATTGTTGAGGATGATGGAGACTTTGGCGTGTCCTTCAATGCGGGTAACTTGTTCGATCATGATTTTATTGGACATGTTGGACTCCTAAGCTCCAAAGCGGGTCATCTGCGATAGGTCTGGGGTGCGCCCTTCGATGAGTTCGGTCAACGCGAAGAAAATGGTATCTGCAGAAGGCGGGCAGCCAGGGATGAAAACATCTACTTTGACATAGCTATGCAGAGGTAAGGCGCTCGGTAAAAGGCGCGGAACACCCTGAGTTGGGATTTGCGGTCTGTCTGCGCCCATTTCAAGGTAAATATAGTTGAGGGTTTCCTCCACGCCAAAAGGATTGCGCATGGATGGAATATTAGCGGTGATGGCGCAATCGCCAAAAGCCACCAGAAGTTTGGTTCGGGGACGAATCTTCATCAGCTTGTGCAGGTCTTCTTCGGTGCCCAGAGCGCCTTCGATCAGCGTGATATCTACATCTTCGGGAAATTCTTTGACATCCACCAACGGGCTGAAAACAATATCCACTTTTTCAGCCAGGAGCAGGATGCGCTCGTCAATATCGAGGAAGGACATGTGGCAGCCGGAGCAGCCGTCGAGCCAGATGGTCGCCAGGCGAAGCTTATCTTTCTTTGTTTCTTTTTTCATTTCAACGCTCCTTTGCGGCGCATTACCAGGTATGGCAGGAAATGCTTACGTTTGGTCATTTCAGCCACCGACTTACCTTTTTCAGCCAACGCACCGGTCGGGCAAACATGGACGCATTTGCCGCAATTGGTGCAACTCTTTGAGTCGCCCCAGGGTGTATCAAAATCGGTGATGACCAGAGTCTGGATGCCGCGATTACGCAGGTCACGGGTGTGTGCGCCTTCGATCTCGTCGCAAACACGTACGCAGCGTCCGCACAAGATACAGCGATTATGGTCCACTTCGAATCTGTGATGAGAACCATCCACCTCGAATTTAGGATGCAAATACTGGTAGCGGATGTGTGTCACGCCCAGCCGTTGCGACATGCTCTGGAGGTCACAGTGACCGTTGGACACGCACACGGCACAGATGTGGTTGCGTTCTGAGAAGAGCAATTCCAAAATCATCTGGCGGTACTTGAGCAGGCGCGGGCTGTCTGTGGTGACTTCCATGCCTTCTTCGGGTTTGGTAACGCAGGAAGGAAACAGGCGGTTTGAGCCTGCAACTTCGATCATGCACAGGCGGCATTGTCCGGTGGGCGTCAGTCCGGTTTTGTTGCACAAGGTCGGGATATTGACCCCGTTCTGGCGGGCAACCTCCAAAATGG
>DYDH01000465.1 GCA_020717985.1 Herpetosiphon sp.
TCAGTTACGTCGCCGATGCCCATGCGGATGATACTGGCCTGAGGATTTGCCGCCGCATATACTTTGACTCGCCGGCCAATCTCCGGAAATAGATACCCTGCTTTTAGTTTGAGATAGTGCTCATTAATATGCGCCACGTGATTTTCCTCATAACTGAACTTTTGCAATTTTGTCGCAGGACGCAAAAAATTTTACCACAAAGACACGAAGGCATGTCTGAATAGGTTTCCGGCGTCAAGGGTCAAATGTCCATTTTTAGGTCCCTCCCAAAAAATACCACTCTAAATTATTAACGAGTCATCTGTAGAATAAATCAATGGCGGGGTCGCCATGCGCTTAAAATACGCGCGATTTTGATGCTCGTTGGGCTCTGGTTCTTCTTTTCCCTCACACATACTTCTTCCCGTCTTTGTTTTCTGATTTCCGCGCTTCGCCGTCGCCCTCATCAAGCGCGACGGCGAAGCGCGAAAATCAGAACGGCATGTAGTTGCTCCCTTTCTTCAACGATTTCTGTGCGAGTCCAGAGCCCCCTAAATCAAGCGCGCAGCAATGGACGGGACAGCGGCGGCTGTTCGCCGCTGGCGCGGCCTTTGCCGCGTGCTTCCTTTTGGCTGTTCCTTCCCTCTCACTTGTCGCGTACACTGTAAGCGGATTCCCAAACATGTCTGCGGGTTTTATTTCGCCCATGGTGTTTTGTTCGGAAAACGGCACCTCAATCACGAATCGGTTCGCTTGATTTCTCAAGCGGAAGACCATGCCTTCGACGAGTTCGCCGCCTTCCTTCCACTTCACAAGTTTCGCGACCTGTTCCTTTTCCCTTTCTTCTTCGCGCTCTTCTTCCTTTTGGCCTCTGTTTGTTTCCTTTTCTTCGTTGCCTACGACCTCACTTATTCTCCGTTTGTTTCTTTTCTTCGTTTACCTCACACCACCTTCTCTCTACTCTCGGCGCTCTTTCTACTCTCTATCACGTCACCGTCGCTTTCACTGGAAACGCGCGCTTCAGATCGAACACTTCTCCCAACGCAAACAATCGCCATACCCCTTCCGCCAGTTTCCTCGCCGCTGCCACTATTACTTTCCGTTTCGGTTTGTACTTCACTCTCGCTTCCACCCACGCCCTGATTTGCGCTCCCACACCTCGCTTGCATCTCATGCACGATATTACCGCTCGCGTAAACGCCCAGCGCGCATGACGACTCCCAGCTCGGGTTATTCCCACTGCTTGCGCTTTGCCTCCGGATTCGCGCATCCCTGGCGTTAATCCCGTCGCTTTCGCATATGCTTTTGCGTTGTGATACTTCTTCGGATCGTTGAGTTCCGCCGTCACCACCGCCGCTATGATCGGGCCGATGCCGGGTATTTCTTCGCTCATTATCTTTACCGCTGGCAGTTCTTGACATATCGTTACTACTCGCTCTCGCCAGTAGCTCATCTGACGACTTCCTCTACTTATCTCTCGTTGTATTTGCTGCAACGCGCGCCCTCTTTCTCCTTTTACTTTTCCCACGACTTCTTTGGCTCGCTCGCGCCCCACTTTCGATGTATGCCAGTTTTTTGGCGCTGTCAATCCTTCTTGCGCCAGGTGCGACTTGAACCGTCTCAACAGATCGGCTCGGTTGTCCGTATAAACTCGCAATTCTCGCGTCGCTATGCGTAATTCCCGCTGAGTCCCTTCCGCCACAAACGCTTCGGGTAATCGTCCTTCATAGAGCAAGTAGGCCAACCACCACGCATCGTTCGCGTCGTTTTTTTCCATGCTGTTGGCTATCACGTGCAATCGGCTCGGTTGCGCCACATGCACCGCTTCGCGCCCCACTTTCTCTTTGAAAAAATCGAATACCCAGATAAAGCAACCACACGCTTC
>DYDH01000162.1:0-563 GCA_020717985.1 Herpetosiphon sp.
TCCCTGTTGTTTGCATGGTTGCTAAAAAAGAGTTACGACTTAAAATCAAAGGTGTATTACGCCCTGTACCTTCCAATTCTTGCCGGTTTGTTCGACTACACAGAAAATGTACTTATAATAATGATGTTGAAGGCTTACCCTGATCTTGGCTCAAGTCTTGTGACCGTAGCCAGTTTAGCCACAATCATCAAAAGTGTTTTGTCTTCGGTCTTCTTCACATTGCTTGTCGTGAGTATTATTCAAGTTATATGGGAATCCATCTTTAAAAAGCGGAGATTGCAGTCATAGCGTAAAATTAGCTAACAGAGCATACGCTTGACGCCGGGGACTGCGCTTCGCGTGCGGTGCGCTTTGCGTCAAATCCATCGAATAAAAAAACAAGCCGTGTTTCGCTTCGCGTACGCGGCTCGTTTCATCTTTGCAACCCTTTCCTGATTTTTGCGTATATTTGATTGGCTTTGAAATTACCTGAAAAAAGTAATAAACTTATAAAAAACTTGCAGGAGAAGTAATATGAACAGACAAGGTCGTACACAACTTGCCCTCGGCGTCATCCTCATTTT
>DYDH01000162.1:615-10499 GCA_020717985.1 Herpetosiphon sp.
TTCAATAAATACACCGAATTTCCCTTTAGCATGTTTTTGATCGGCGGTGGAATATTTATCATCGGTCTGGTGCTGGGTCAACCCGGCATGTCCGTCCCAGCCGCGATCGTCGCTGGCATTGGCGGCATCTTCTATTATCAGGATATCACCAACAGCTACGACTCATGGTCCTATATGTGGACGCTCATCCCCGGGTTTGTTGGGGTTGGCTCTGTGCTTGCGGGACTGCTTGGCGATAATACGGCGCACAACCTCAAGCGCGGACTCAATATGATGGTCATCAGCGCAGTGTTGTTCCTGGTCTTCTCATCCTTCTTTGGCGGATGGACACTGCTTGGCAATTACGGTCCCGCGATCCTGTTGATCCTGCTTGGTCTATGGGTGCTCGGCAGCGGGCTGTATCGTTCATTCCGTAAACGCGAGGAATAACATGCGACGCAATCAATTATTTTGGGGTGTCGTCCTGCTGCTCGTTGGCGGACTTATGCTTGCCAATGAAATGGGAATTAAACTTCCCAACGGCATGTCGCTGATGGAACTCTTTTGGCCGATGGTTCTGATCTTCGGCGGCGTTTGGGTGCTTGTCGGTGTTTTCCTGCGCGGAAATATTGAAATGGAAAATGCTTCCGTTGATCTGCAAGGCGCAAGCACTGCGAGTCTCAAGATCAAACACGGCGCGGGTGAATTGAAAATCCACAGCGGCGCGGTTGCCAATGAACTGGCGCGCGGTTCTTTTGCCGGCGGGTTGGATCACAAAGCCATTCGAAACGGTGACAGGCTTGAGGTCAAAATGAGACCCGCGAAGGATGTCATGGATTTCCCATTCTTTGGCCCGCGCGCCCAATTGGATTGGGATGTCGCGCTCAATGCTCAAATCCCAACTGCATTAACAATGAACCTTGGTGCAAATAAATCCACGCTTGACCTGCGCGACATGAATATCACGGATCTGAAATTGGAAACCGGCGCAAGTGAGACTCGTTTGACATTGCCCGCGCGGGGTCGCTTCCATGCGGACCTTGACCTGGGCGCTGCTTCGTTGCAAGTGACCGTGCCTGACGGACTCTCTGCGCGAATTCATGCTTCGCTCGGCGCGGTTGAGTTGAAGGTGGATGAGTCCCGCTTTCCGCGTAACGGCAGTTATTATCAATCTCCCGATTTTGACTCCGCCGTGAATGCAGTGGACATGACCATTGATGCGGGCGCGGCTTCGATCAAGGTTCAGTAGGAGGATTCTATGAAACGATTTGATCCACGAATTGTATTTGGCTTCCTGCTTATCGTCGGCGGCGGGCTGGCGCTGGCTCAGACAATGGGACTGCTCAGCAACGCCTCGGATATTTTCTGGGGCGGCATGTTCCTTGCGGTGGGATTGATCTTTCTCACCCTGCTTTTTGGCGGGCACTGGTGGGGCGTATTTCCCGGCTTCACACTTGTTGCACTCGGCGCATTAATATTGCTTCCAGACTCTTCAGGAGATTTTGGCGGGGCGCTCTTTCTGGGCGGCATCGGACTTTCATTTTGGTATGTTTATTTCACCAGCCGCACTGAACGTTGGTGGGCGCTTATCCCCGCTGGTGTGTTGACCGCGCTTGCTGTGATGATCGTTGTTGCCGATCGCTATGAAGATTTCGGCGGCGCGATTTTCCTTGGCGGCATTGGACTTTCCTTTTTTGCCGTATATCTCACCGACCGTGTTGAGCGCTGGTGGGCGCTTATCCCTGGCGGTGTGTTGGCTACACTCGCAGGCGTGACTGTTGCTGCGCAGCGATTTGGCGAATTTCAAACGGCAGGCTTTTTCTTTTTTGGTCTGGCCATCACATTCCTGCTTGTGGCCTTGCTGGCTGGCATGAATTGGGCATACTGGCCCGCGGGCGTGCTGGGTGTCATGGGCTTTCTTGGCATTGCGTCGCTTTTGGACATTGCCAATTATCTCTGGGCTGTTGTTCTGATTGGGGCAGGTGCGTTCATGCTCATTCGATATTTTACAAATCGGTAGCTCGCGATTTTGGAGTCAGGAAGCTTGCTTCCGAGTGTTTGAATAGCACCCAACCGGACGGCAAGCCGTCCGACTCCAGAATCAATAAAAAGGAACATCCCCGCAACTTCACGGGGATGTTCCTTTTTAACCCTACCTGCCCTCAGCAAGTATTATTGCTCTCCAATAACTTCCACATCCGGGAAAAATTGATGGATCGTTCCCTCCACCCAGCCATGTAAAGTGGATGGTAATAATGGACAATTCAAACATGCGCCTCCCAGCCGCACCTTTAATTGTTTGCCGTCGAAGGATACAAATTCCACAGTGCCTCCATGGAATTGTTCAACATACGCGCTTAACTTATCAAGCAGACCGCGCAATTGCGTTTCTCGATCATGTGCCTCTGTTGCGACCATGGCTGGACTCCTTTTTATTTTTTCAGATCAGAATTCAAAAGCGATTGAACTTGTGCCTGCGCATTCTCCCAGCGGGGTGAAACTACGCGCGCAAGACGGTCCATGACGACTTTCCCTGTTTCGGGAGCGTCACTAAACAACTTTAAAAGATGGCTTCCCCGTATCCGTATTGCTTCGACCTCAGTTTCACTGATTATACTTGATGTGTAGCGGGGGCTTCCAACCACTGCCGACCAGCCAAACACGTCGCCTTCGTGCAGGTGAGTTAAAGTAATGGCGGGACCGTCATAAGGTTTATATCGAATTTCCACTTCGCCCTTAATAAGTAAATACAAATAAACTGCCGGGGTGTCCTGTTCGAAGATCACTGTATCAGCTGGACAGATATATTGCTCAAAGAGAGGTTTAAGCAAGTCTATTTGAGCAGGCTCTAGATTCTGAAAAAGCGGGATATAGGGCAATGATTCAATCATTATGGTATGTATATTAATCAACGTATGGACAACTTTCCAGTACCAAACATCCTAAACTCAGTGACATTTTTCCCATATTTTCTTTTGATGCGTCTTTTGTTCGGTTATACTTTGTAAAACAGGTAATTATTTGCCATTTCATATCTTCGTAAAGAGTGATGACACAAACAAAGATGACCATAACTTCCCACTCCCCCACGCGTTTTTATGCCATGTTGATGATCGGCGCTGGACTTATCGTGATCGGGATCATGACTTTCATGCTTTTGAATAATTCAACCGCTTCAACTACGGACTTTTCAGTTGTCCCTGCACAAGTGGATTTTGCGTCCCCCGAGCTGACCCTTGAAGACCTTTCCGGGAAGCCTGTTTCATTGGATGATTATCTCGGAAGTGTTGTGCTTGTCAATCTCTGGGCTACCTGGTGCCCTCCTTGCAGGGATGAGATGCCGACATTGCAAACCTTTTATGAGAAATACAGATCAAATGGTTTTGTATTGGTCTCGATCAACCAGGAGGAAACCCGTGAGACGGTGGTTCCGTTCGTAAAGGAGTTCGGCTTAACTTTTCCAGTTTGGCTGGATTTGGATTATCAAGCCCAACGTGTATTTAAGACCGAGAATTTGCCAAGTTCCTATGTGATAGACCGTACGGGTAGAGTGCGTTTAATGTGGATCGGCGGTATTTCAAAGAAGAATCTTGAAAAATACGTGACCAAAATAATCAAGGAGTAGACAATGGATGCAGTTTTGAATTGGAAAGGCAGGATGGCTTTTGAAGGCGCAAGCGATACCGGCTTTGCGCAAAAAATGGATGCGGATGAAGCTGCGGGCGGTGACAATGGCGCTGCCCGTCCGATGGAGTTCGTTGCTCTTGGACTTGCCGGCTGCACGGGTATGGATGTCATTTCCATTCTGCAAAAGAAAAAGCAGCCTGTTACCGGTTTTCAGGTGCAAGTCCATGCGCCGCGGGCGGACGAACACCCGAAGGTGTTCACCAGTGCGGTGATCGAATATCTGGTCACTGGTAAGGATGTGGACGAAGCCGCATTGCTGCGCGCAATTGAACTTTCAGCTGAGAAGTATTGTCCCGCCCAGGCAATGCTGGGCAAGGCATTTCCCATGCAATTGGTTTATAAGATATTCGATGAAGATGGAAAAACAGTGGTAAAGCAAGGCGAGTACAAGTTAAAGCAGGCGGACGCGTAATTTATTGTCCCGCAGGTTTTGAATGGAGATCAAAGCGCTTCAATTCAACCTGCGGGACGCTTTGTGTTTAGCCGCTTTTGTATCGTAAAAATACGACTGACCCACGGGGCGCTTCGCAGAGTCGTTTCTACGCAAATCTCACTTATTCGGAGCCACTACCTGTTTTTTATGGGTAACTGCCGCTGATCGAGGTATATAAATCCCCGCACTCACACGCGGTTACCGTGGCGCCATTTTTCGTCAGAGTTCCAAGATATTCACGGATTCCGTTGTGTACAACCCATCCGCTCATTTTGAATGGGATGGTACTGTCGGCAACGATCCATTCCCCATTATATTTTCGCGCAATATGCGCATGTGAACCTGTGGCGCGTCCGCCCTCACAGGATGGATAGCCGATGAATTCGCCAGCCTTTAAGTCTGCTCCGAGCGGGGTGCGTTGTTTGGTGGCAAGATGCAGGTAAAAAATGACCCAGCCTGTGCGTTCATCGCCGTCCTTGTCCAAGTCAAGAGCCAGACCGTCAATACCAGAGCGAACAACCAGTCCGTCGGCCATTGCAGTGGCATAGTATTTTTCCTCTGCGATGAAGCAGCCCGATTTGTCAGACGGCGGGGCAAAATCTATACCTGCCAGCGGTTCGCCGGTTCCCCAGCCTGTGTGGGGTCCGCCTGTGTAGTACCATGTTTGATCGAGTTGAAAGGGGAGTTGAAATACTGGCTGCTGCAAACTGCCTGGAATGAGTAGGGTGGTATCGTCCCACGGGTTGCCGAAAAATTTTTTGTATGTCTGAATCAAGCCCTGGGGGCTGGTGGCGAGCGTGTAGTTATCCCCTGCGAATAGTCTTGAAAAATAGTATTGAATTGCAACGGACGCGGCGTTCTGCCATGGGTCTGGTCGAATGAGGATGTTGTCGGTTTCTTCGAATTCGATCAGGTTTCCAAGACGCCAGCCATAGTATCCGTTGTTGAGTGTGTTGGCGGCGATGACAAGTTGAAGGTAGGGGTTTTCCCAAAACCTGCGGGTAAAGCCAAGTAAATTCTTTTTTACAGGCGGTTCAGACTGCGTCAGCGCGCCGCCTTGATATTCGAGAAGTGCCAGCAGCAGGCGCGGACTGACACTGTAATTTGTGGCGACAAAATCCACCATCTCGGCGCCGCTGCGCCATTTACCGCTTGCATACACGCGGTAATCTTTTAGCCAGCCGCTTTGCGATTCAACGTAGGCGGATGTGTTGAAGCCGATCAGGGTGGGACCGTTTACAAAAGCATGGTCGGGGATGATCTGAAACGGGCTGGCCCACAGCGCAAGAAAATAAATGGGAATTTTCATCGGCATGCCGGGGGGCATGGTTGTTGCGTCGCGTGGAATTTGGGGATTGGCTTCGAGGATTTCATCCACTGTGGTGTTGAAGCGCGCCGCGAGCGCCGGCAGGGTATCTCCTGTTTGGGCGGTGTAATCCACCAACTCGCCTGGTCTGTAGGTTCTGCGTACAGGAAGCGGAGTTTGCACGAATGAGGGCGTGCTGTTCGCTTCGTTTGTGGTTGCGGTGGAAATGGCGGGAGAAGCGCCAGTGAAGTTACATGACGAAAGTAACAACATGGCCGCCAGCGCCGTTATACATATACGCCGACCTGTTTTCAGAAAGTTATTCATCTTTTTTGCGGAAAATATTCGACCATTTTTGCCCGACAGGGTCGGCAAGGACTACTTCATCACCCCTGACAAGTTTCCCTTCGTAGGCTTTTTCTCCGGCAACAACACGCCAGCCGTCCATGATGAATGGAATGGGACCATCGGCAGTGACCCATTCCCCGTTATATTTTCTTGCAAAGTGGAGATGCGTGCCGGTGGAGACGCCGCCTTCACAGGATGCGTGTCCAATGCGGTCATTCGTCTCGATCCATGTGCCTGCGGGGACGCGGTCTTTTTTTCCAATGTGCATATATAGGATATTCCAGCCGGTTTGTTCATAACCATCGCCATCAAGGTCAACCATGACGGCGCCGTTATTCGAGCGCACGACCAGCCCAGGCGCGGATGCGGTAACCCAGGTTGGGGTTGGGTCACAGCCGCCGTGATCGGTGGATGGTGCGAAATCAATGGCGGCGAATACGCTGTGTGTTGTGCCGTAAATATTAGGATTGATCTGTCCCCAGGCATTGTGGGGACCGCCAGTCATACTCCATTCGACATCGGGTTCAAAGGGCAGGACGAGAGGAGGCTGGTTTAACGCTGCTGGAAAGATTGGGTTGACCGCATCTGCGCGCGCCCAGGGGTCGCCGAACATTTCCTGGTACATGGCGGGGAAGCCGGAACCAGGGTTGATGATCTGTTCCCATTGAGACTGGCTGTGGACTCGCGAGAATAAATATTGAATGGCGACTGTGCCGGCATTCAAGCGCGGGTCGATGCGCAGTGTGGAGCCATCGGGAAACTCGAGATGAGTGAGCGTGCCTGCGCGCCAGCCGTAATATGCAATTGCCATGTTGTTGATCGCCCATACCAATTGCACGGTCATGCCTTTATAGTGATAGTCATTGAACCCCATTGCATAATCGGTATGGAGTGTATCTATCGGCTGACCCTTGACCCAACGGCCTTCGAATTCAAGCAATGCAAGGAGCAGGCGCGGATTGATGGAGTTCTCAACGGCGAGGCGCTCTATGGCGTCGTCGCCGTTGATCCAGCCTGTGGACCCTAGGTAATCTTTGAATTTGCTCAGGTAGCCGCCAGCCTGCTGGACATATTCCTGCACATTAAAATCAGCGGCGGTGAAGGAGAAGATGATCTCGGCATCAGGCATGATCTGTACATTGGGCGTCATTGTTTCTGTGATGCGGTTGGGGATGATGAGCAGGGTGCCGGGATCTATTAGCGTTGTCTTGGTCAGGTCGGCATCTGACGTGATCTCGGATTCTTCCACGCCGAACCTGCTTGCAACGGCTGTGAGCATGTCTCCGCTTTGGGCGTAGTAGAGGAAGGGAGCTGCGTCATACGCAATTTGTGCGGACGGGGTGACGGCTGATTCAGTAACAGGTGGCGCGCCATTCGGTGTCCCGGTTGGGGTGGCTGTGTATGCGGCTTCCGTTTCCAAAGAAGGCGGGGTGGTTGAGGTGGGGAAAATGATCGGGTTGTCTTGAACAGCAAACGGGTCGAAGCCCTGCGGGGACATATCCGGGTTCAACGGGTCTGGCGTGGGAGTCTGCGCGATTCCCCAGATCGAAGGTGACGAGTAAACAGGCGCGCAGGCTGACAGGGTCAATGACAGAATAACGAGAATGGCGAAGGGGCGATACATAGGTGTGTTTGAATTATATCCGCCTGGATTAAGTGCAGATGAATCAGCGGGTAATTTGATTGAGTTCGCTCGCGCTATCCAGGGCTTCGATGTTTTGGCTGCCACGGGTGAGATAGCCGTCATATTCCCTGCCGCCCCCGCTGGAGACCCAGCCATCAAGGTTATAGGGCAGGGGACCGTCGGCGGCGATCCATTCGCCATTATATTTCCGGGCAAGGTGGACATGCGTGGCGTTGGAGATGCCGCCTTCGCAGGATGGGTGCCCGATGTGTTCGCCCGCATAGACATATTCACCCGGCTGCACGCGACCTTCCTCGGCGATGTGCATGTATAACATGACCCAGCCAGTCTGTTCGTAGCCGTCATTATCCAGGTCTTGGATCAGTCCGCCATTGGAGGCGCGCAGGACAAGCCCATCTGCCACTGCTGTGACCCAGAGCGGACTCGCCAGACAACTGCCATTGTCGCCGGGCGGGGCGAAATCGAGCGCGGCCCATGCCGAGCCTGAATCCCAGCCGCCGTGCGGTCCGCCGGTGAAATACCATGTCTCACCTTCATTGAACGGCAGGTTCATGGGAGGTTGTGTGACGGATGGTGAAATGAGCGGCTCGATTGCATAATCAAATGGATTGCCGAAGAAGACGTAATAAGTGAGCAGCAACCCTGTGCCGCTGACATCCTGCTCCCATGTTGGGCGGTCGTCCAGTTTGGCAAAGAAGTATTGCAGAGCCGCTGTGCCTGCGTTGATGGTTGGGTCAATTGGAACGACCATGCCGTCGTTCATTACCCAGGTCGAGATGGCGTTCGCCTTCCAAAGATAGTAGCCTTGATTTAAGGTGTCGGCAGCCCATGTCAGTTGACGATATAAGCCGTAATGGTTTTCATCCGCCAGCCCCATTGGGTAGGATGTGTTGAAGGGTTCGGAATTGGTGACCCATCCGCTTTGGTATTCAAGCAGGGCTAATAACAGCCGTGGGTTCACTGAATAGTTGCGGGCAACGATCCAGACGATTTCATCCCCGGTTAATACAAATCCGTTCACGTCCTGTTCGTACATTTCAAGGTAGCCGTTCTGGCTGTCAATAAAACTTTTGATTTCGAAGTAAACCCCGGCGGGGCCGTAGACCATTTCTGAATCAGGGATGACCTTGAAGGATGTCCCCCCGTCTCCGGGTTTGGGGGCGGGGACGTTTAATGTCATGCCGACCGCCAGCAGGTTTGCGTCTGTGATATTGTTGGCTTCCATCAATGTTTTGACGCTGATGCCATATCTTTCAGCGATAAAGCCGAGGGTGTCACCTGCCTGCACCATGTACTGGTCTGCGTCCTGACGTGGGGTCGGCAGGACACGCTCGGCATCGGGCGTGGGTGTGTTCAAGGGTTGATCGGTGGGAGCGGTGGTTGGAAGCGCGATGGAGAGCGGCGCGCGGGTTGGGGTTGGCTCACGCGTGGCAGTTGGCGGTAATGGTGAATTTGTCATGGCGGCCGCGGGATCGTTAACAGGTATGGGGGTGTCCTGCAGGACGGGCAGGAAGGGGTCGTAGGTCGGGTAGGTTACTGTTGAGTTTGCGGAAGGCGCGCAGGAGGCGAGCAGGGCAGTGATCAGCAGGGAGTAAATTGTAATTAAAGAAGTTGATGTAATGTTTCGACGAAAAGACATGGAGACGATTTTACCAGTGGAGAGAGAAAGATGGAAATGGAGAAAGGTAAACAAGTAAACTGATAAGCCACAAAAAGAGGCACAGGTTGTGCGTCCTGTGCCTCTTGCTTGCGCCTAAAGTATGTAAGCGTTTTTGTGCTTACGTATCTATTTGTCAGCCTACGACTGGAACCCCGTACCCATGATGTAATTCTCCAGTCCGCGGATCTCGCTCTCTTTATTCTCGAACGCGGCGGCGATCACGTCACGCATGGAGACCAGACCGATGAGCTGGTCATTTTCCACGACGGGCAGGTGGCGGATGTTGTATTGCTTCATCAGCTCAACGCATTGGTCAGCCGTTGTGTCTTTTGTGACAGTGATCATTCGGGCCGACATGACATCCTTGATCCTGGTATCTTTTGCCGCGCGCCCTTCGTTCTCACCTTTGTAAAGGTAATCGCGCTCGGTGTAGATACCAACGATCTTGCCGTCCTCGGTCACCAGCAGGGCGCCGATATGGTGCTCCGTCATCACTTTGACGGCTTGTAGAACAGTGTCAGTAGATGCAATGGAAAAATTTGTGGTTGATTCTTTTGTTTCAAGTAATTTACGGACAGTGGTCATGGGTGAGCCTCCTTATAGATTTTTTTTATTATCTCACAAATTTGCCCTGATGGGGCGGGCAAAAAAACGGGTCTTTGGGATTGGTCGTGATTTTTTTAACTTACCATTTCAACCTTTACCGCGGTAATTTTATACTCGGGAATTTTCGCCACCGGGTCGAGGGTGGCGTGGGTCAACTCATTTGCCGATGCGTTTGGAAAATGGAAGTTGGCATACACCATGCCGGGCGGCACGCGGTCTG
>DYDH01000466.1 GCA_020717985.1 Herpetosiphon sp.
TATGCAACGTAGATAAATGAAACCCATACAATCCATTTTGGCTGGTTGGGATATAGAAGCAATCCCCAAATGCCAATCACGCCGTAGAGATAAGTGAGCCCAAGTGTAAGCTGACGCAGGTAACTATTGCGGCTGGGGTAAATGTATTTTATGGGAACAAAGACCAGCACATTGAACAACATGATAAAACCAAAGTTCACCCACTGCGGCAGATTCATCAAGAGCATGTAAAGCGCGGCAACGTTCCAATAGGATGGAAAACCTTTGAAGTGGTGATCGTCGGTCTTGGCGTCGGATTGCGTGAATTGATAAGCGGAGGTCAATAATATGGAGCAGGCGGCAAGCAATCGCACACCTTCTGGCAAAATATCCGCTTCGACCAAAAAGAGAGCGGGCACAACGACATAGTTTAGGTAGTCAAGAATATTGTCGAGCAGTGCGCCATCAACTCCGTTGGCATATTTTTTCACATCCGCCCAGCGCGCCAACATGCCGTCGAAACCGTCCACGAGCATGGCGACGATCATGTAAATGATCATGGCTTTCCAGTTGTGCGCGAAAATGGCGAGCAAACCGAGGAAGCCCCAGACCGCCCCAGTTGCGGTGAAAAGATGCACGCCATAGGCCAGTGCAACACGCACTGGATTTAGTTTTTCCTCAATTGATACAGAAGTTGTCATGGTTATCCTTTATTTAGAAGTACTCGTGTAAACCCGTAGACAGGGAAACAGGTACGTTGAATTATAAATTAAAAAGACCTCGGAGGTTTTTGAAGCCTCCAAGGTCTTCGTTCATCCCTCATCCTCTTGCGCAACCAAGCCGAGAAACTCATTTGCGCGCACCACAACGATTCCTTCGTACTCTTTTAATTCAAGCAGGTGACGATCTCCCGAAACAATATAAGCGGCTTTGCCTTCAACCGCACATTCAACCACCATGTCGTCATCGGGGTCACCCAGAACAACGTGCAATTCGTTTTTTATCTCAACAACCGTCGCGCAAGCCAAAATCTCCGCAACCGTGCGGGACGCTTGTTCTGGAGTCATATCGAGTTTGGTTTGTAGCTTTTCGTGATATTCATCTAAAATTTCCCGGCAGAGAATGAGCGTTGCTTTTTTCTCCCTCATTAACTTCAAACACTGATATGGGCTGCCGCGCCAGCCAGTAGCGGAAAATAAAATATTGGTGTCAAAAACCGCTTTTATCATAAACGGCTACTCATGCAACAAATCATCTACAAAATTTTCACGCTCATCTTCGGACAATTTGTTCCAATCCAAGCCACGCCCCTGCGCCAATTTCCGCAGTTTTTCCTCGCTGTTGGAAACGGTCACATCCCACCACAACACCCGCTCGGCAATCAAAACATCCAGAATGGTTTGTTTTGCCGTCGGCGGCAGTTGTTTGACTAAATCCACAATTTGCTGGTCAGATAACGTTAGCGTAACCATCATTACCTCTTTCTTTTTGTTCGACAAAGAGATTATAACAAACAAAAAGACCTCGGAGGTTCGCTTCGCGAAAACCTCCGAGGTCTTACCAATTTACCAATTACCAATCCCCAATTACTTCACCTTCACCACCCCAACCTTCACCTTCTCACCATCAAACTCATCTTCAACAACGGAAGCGTTCTCTGGCGGAGTCGCAAAGGACAATTTGGATGTGAGCGTTTCAGATGTGATGTAATCCTGGTGAGCTTCAATCGCGGACTTCAAGCCTGCGCTGGCTTCGATGAACATTTCAATGCGATCGGCAACGTCCAGGTCGGCGGCTTTGCGCAGGTCTTGCACGCGGCGGACAAATTCACGCGCCTGACCTTCCTGCACAAGTTCGGGAGTCAACTCGGTGACGAGGGCGGCAACGTACGCGC
>DYDH01000467.1 GCA_020717985.1 Herpetosiphon sp.
CGAACGGCGGGCATTGGGAAGCGCACGCGATTGAAAAGGAGGTGGTGCGCACCATCTACACTGCCTACACCGAAGAGAACCTGAAACTTGCGCAAATTGCAAACAAACTGAATGAAAATATCGAAAAAACGCCACCGCGCGGCCAGCGTTGGGGTTATAGTACGGTGCAGGCGATCCTAAAGCAACCTGCCTACACGGGTAAAACGTACTACAATCGCACTCGCACTTGCCGTGACGTTATCGGACAGCCAAAGAAGCACGGTCGCGGCGTGAAGCGTTCCGCAGTTCACCAAATACGCCCGAAGGATGAATGGATCCCGATGAACGTGCCTCCGTTGATTTCGGAAGAGTTGTGGCAGAAAGCGCAGGAACGCCTGGAAACGAATCGGAAGTTTTCTGCACGCAATAACAGCGCTCATTTTTACCTGCTGCGCAGTTTGCTGGTTTGCGATGTATGCGGACGAACCCTGTTAGGAAGAAAGTCGGGTGAAGCAACTGCATACTACTGTTCCAGTGTAGGCAAAAACCGTGCGCCCGACGTTCCTATTCACACACGTTCCATTCGAGCGGACGTGGTGGAACCATTGGTTTGGCAGGCCGTTACGCAACTCCTACAAAACCCGACCTTGCTAGCTGACGCCTGGGATCATGAGACACAAACCAACCCGGAAACGCCAGAAGAACAGGATCGCTTGCAAGCCCGTTTGAAAGTGTTGGACCGCCAATGGCAACGGTTGCTGGATTTGTTTCAGGATGAAAAAATCGAGAAGGTTGAGTTGTCGAAACGCAAAGCCCATCTCGACCAGGAACGGCAGTCCATTCAAACCCGCTTACAACAATTTGATCGTCTTGCGCAACAGGAGCGCGCCAAGCAAACTATGTTGGAAGACTTCACGACGTTCTGTCAGCAGGTGAATGTCAACCTGGAAAATCCAACTCCGCAACTCCAACAGGAAGTTATTCGGTTGTTAATTGATCACGTGGTAGTCGGGAAAGACGAAATCGTGATCAAGCACATCGTCCCGACTGACGATGATTGTCGTTTGAAACCAGGACGTGTACACGTCCTGGTTGTAAACGACAAAAACGTACCATTGCACCTTGAAAACCGAATAAAACTTCCTGAACGGAAAGGCGGACGGTCGCGTCAAAGCGAATGAGCGCAACAGGCTTGCCCTCTTGGAGTTAGTGAACTTACAAGGAGGCAGGCATGGCCAAGAGAGAAAAGCAAGCGATCACTGTCCGTATGGAACGTCTACCAAACCGCAGGGCAATTGAACGAGTGCGAGAAGCATATCATCAATTGAGCCAAGCGGCAGACAGCGTTGAAAAAGAGAAACCGATTCAGGAGGCACAGCATGAACCAGTTAGCGGCAGTCTACGCAAGAGTATCAACACAGCAACAAGAACAGGAGGCGACGATTGATAGCCAGGTGGCAGAGGTAGAGAAGTATGCGCGCGAGAAAGACTATCGGCTATCGAAAGAGTTTTATTTTTTGGATCAAGCAGTCAGCGGCGCACAATTGGCGCGTCCGGCCTTGGATCGCTTGCGCGACCTGGCGGCGGAAGGCTTGTTTGAAACCGTGTTATGCCTGAGTCCAGATCGTCTGTCACGGCAATATGCTCATCAATATTTCTTGATGGAGGAGATGAAGCGCGCGGGCGTGAAATTGATATTCGTCAATCAGCCGCCGGTGGAAGACAATCCGCAAGGGCAATTGTTGTTGGGCATCCAAGGGTTGTTTTCCGAGTATGAGCGTACCGTCATCGCCGCTCGCATGCGGCGTGGAAAACTTCATCGGGTTCGTCAAGGAGAGTTGGTTAATCCTGTGCCTCCGTATGGCTATCGGTACATTCCTGTCGGCGAGCCG
>DYDH01000468.1:0-97 GCA_020717985.1 Herpetosiphon sp.
CGGGACGCAGGTAGAGGTGGTAGGTGTTGGAGAGGATGAGCGATGCGCCGAGTTCGGTCAGTTGCGCAGGGGTGAGCGTCTTGACGGTGGCCTGCGT
>DYDH01000468.1:157-1724 GCA_020717985.1 Herpetosiphon sp.
GCGGGCGCGCCCGGCTCGGGCGGTGATGGAAAAATCGAACATGGGGATATTATACCGGGTATGGAATGTGAAAACAAAAAACCTGCCCACGCGGGCGGACAGGTTATGGTTGCAGGATCAACAAAAGGTTTAGCCCGATTTTGTTGCCAAGTCTTGTTTTGCCCCGGCAAAAGCGGCTTCTTCCAATTCGATCCGTTCCTGGATGACGCGTGTCAGCCATTCTTCGACGCTGGGCTTCCGGTGTAGTTTTGCCAGGAACGCCGCGCGGGCTGCCAGGTCCGGCGGAATGGACAGCGCTGCGGCTCTCGTCCGTCGCACCATGGTCGGTTTTCCCCAGGCCGAATTATCGCCAGCCTGCGCAATGACTTGTTGGTCTATTTCTTGTTCAGTTGATTTCTTTTTTGCACTCATAGCGGCCATCCTGTAATGATACGGATGATATTTCCAGGTTTGAGTTGAAAGATGATCTTCAGCCTGCGCCCACCGATGGTCTTTCCAAGCAATTGATAGCGATCACGGTAAGATTTGTTGCGCCGAATCTCGTGTTCAGAGAAAAAACATTCCACAGTTTCTTCAAAAGTAACGTGATGCGCAGAAAGTTCGTCGCGGTCGAAATCGTATTCGAAATCGGCAGGCGTAAAGCGATTCCAATTGGGCACTGGCGAAACTCCTGTCGCGAATTATAACGCATTCACATGCCGACCGGGGCGAAGACCGGCGTTTCGAGGTCACCGTGCGGAGTGTGGAAGACTCCGGCGCGGGCGCGGGCTTGTTTGGCGGCAATGGAGAATTCGAACATGGGGATATTATACCGGGTATGGTTTGTGAAAACAAAAAACCTGTCCATGTGGGACAGGTTCAGGAGTGTGATGTCTGTGTTTTATGCGAAATCCATTTGATATTGGTAAACAGGCACTTGTAGTGTGCGGATTGGGCGTTTTCTGGATCGTAAGATAGTGTCAATTCTCTTGGCAACTTCCGGGCGCAAGAACTTTTCGCCGCATTGCGTGCAAACGCCCATCGGTACGTCTTCGAAAACCAGCAATGCCTCTTTCCAGCGGATTTCGCGCGGTAATAGTTGTTCATCTACGGTGCCACCGCAGAAAAAGCAATCATCATATTGTTTCATTTCAACCTCCAAACTCTATCGATTCCGCGTGTAAGGATCTTTCCACTTGGGCGTGGATGGAATGTAAACAGTAATCAAAACCAAATGCCGGGCGCGGTTCCTGCCGCAAACCACGTGAACCGGCTTCTTATCCGCAAAGCCGAGCGCTAGGCAACTCTCACCTCGCGGATCTTCCGGGTAATGTTCAATGATCTCGCAGCTTATCAATGCAGACTCAAGTTCGGCCATGGATAGGCCATCAGCGAGACGCTCATCGTCAGCATGAAGAGAAATTTGATAGACCTGACTCTCTACTTCATTGCGAATGAACGCAAGCGTAAGCGACATGTTGTAATTATACCAGCAGGCTGTTTAATTCTACTCGTTACTTGTCATCCATCATAACATCGTAGAAAGATTTGTACCTTAACAACCGAAAGAACCATCAAGACATCGTAG
>DYDH01000015.1 GCA_020717985.1 Herpetosiphon sp.
TCCTGGCGACCTTCGATCAGGTCAACAGTGAAGCGATTGCCTTGTTTGGCTAATTCAATCGGCAGATAGGCATACAGAATATTCTTGTTCAACGAGAAACCATACCCGCCGCTGCGGACACGGGTGAGCACTTTGCCTTCGTGGTAGATGGCTTCGCCGCCGTAGATTTGGGTGAAGTCATTTTTACTGGTCAAGACCAATGTGCAAAGTTTGCGGGTGATGCCTTCCGCCTTGCGCTTGACCAGCGCATCGCGCCCGATGAAGTCGCCTTTGTTCAGGTCAACGCAGAAGCCAAGTCCGCCTTCGTAGGGAGTTTCAGAGACGGTGATATCGGTTGTGAAATAACGGTATCCTTTTTCAAGACGCAGCGAGTCCAGAACCTTATACCCGCCAACTTCAATTCCAAATTCCTTGCCAGCTTCCATCAGCAAATCGAAGACCATCGTGGCGCGGTTGTACGGGACATAAAGTTCCCAGCCCAGTTCGCCTGCGTAACTGACTCTCTGGGCGTACACCCCAGCCCCATTGATCTGGATCAATTTCGTCGTTAAGTAAGGATGCGCGGCATTCGACACGTCGTTCTTCGTGATCTTCTCCAAAGTCAATCGAGCCTTTGGTCCCCACAAAGCGAGACAGGCGTATTCCTGCGTGATGTCGCGGATGGTCACTTCGCCATCGGATTCTTCGACGTGCATCCGAATCCACGCAAGGTCGTTGCCAATGAAGCCCGAACCCGTGACCGCCCAGAAGCAATCGTCCGCCATGCGTGTGATCGTCAAGTCAGATTGGATGCCGCCTTTCGGATTGAGGAATTGAGTGTAGACCGCGCTGCCGACAGGCTTGTCCACGTTGCTGTCGCAAAGCCGCTGCATGAGTTTCAACGCGCCCGCGCCTTTGACTTCGATCTTGCCGAATGAGGTCAGGTCGAAGAGAGTCACGCGCTCGCGGGTGGCTTGATGCTCCACGCCCATGCGCTCGAAGAAGGGCGGCTTGCTCCAGCCCCATTCGCGTTGATCTTCGCCCATGCGGCGCGAAGGTTTGCCAGGCTGGAAGTAATTGACACGCTCCCAACCAAATTTTTCTCCAAAGACCGCGCCGTGTTCGAGCAGACGATAATGGATCGGGCTGGTGCGATGCGGACGCGCCAACTCATGCTCGTCGTGCGGGAAGCGCAAGCGATAATAATATTTCACGCTTTCTTTCGTGCGCTCCGCCGCATAAACTGGGTCGGAGTAATAATCGCCAAAGCGATTGGGATTGAAGCCGTAAACATCCATCGGCATTTCGCCGCCGATGATCCACTCGGCAATCAACTTGCCGATGCCGCCTGCGCCGCCGTAGCCGTTGAGCGACATACCCGCTGCCATCCAGAATCCGCGCACGCCAGCCATCGGTCCAAGCATGGGTTGGCAGTCAGGAGTGTATGCGCCAGGATGATTGACCAGCGTAATGATGCCCGCCTGATCCAAAAACGGCAAACGTCGAATCGCGCCTTCGAGCAGCATTTCAAATTGATCGAAATTGGAAGGCAGGGTCGTGCCGCCATGTTCCCACGGCACGCCGTCAATCCAACGCGCGATCGGGCTGGGTTCGTAACCGCCGATGACCAGCCCGCCCTGCTCCTGTCGCATGTAAACCAAATTATCGGGGTCTCGCAGACAAGGCGTTTCGTGCGTAAACTCATGCCCAGGCACAGCCTTGAGCGCAATGTGTTGATGATCCACAGGCGTGGTTGGAACGTTAAGCCCTGCCATCGCGCAGATCCGTGGCGCCCACAAGCCAGCGGCGTTGATGACGATCTCACATCTGATTGTCCCCTTGTCTGTGACCACTGCCTGCACTTCGCCTTTGGGGGATAGTTCAATGCCAGTCACCCGCGTGTTGGTGTAAATTTCCACGCCCAACTCTTTGGCAAATTTCGCCATCGAGGTGGTGGTGGTGTACGGATCGAGTTGTCCATCACGCGGCAGATAAATTCCGCCGTACAAATCTTTTTTGGAAATCTGCGGCATTTTCTGGAATGCTTCATCGGGAGAGATGACATCCACGTCGAGTCCCAAAGCCTTGGCACGACTGACGCTTCGCTCCAATTCCTTGAGTTGTTCCTTGCTCGACGCGACTCTGACACTGCCAACATGGTCGAACAAACCCAACTCGCTGTACAACTCAATGCTGTACATGCGGAACTTCAACAACGCCTGCGACGTGGCAAACTGCGTCACCAATCCCGCCGCGTGCGACGACTCGCCGCTGGCTATTTCGCCTTTTTCAACGAGTACCACGTCCTTGCGCTCCATTTTTGCCAGATGATACGCGATCTGTGTACCGACAATGCCCCCGCCGATGATTACGATTTGTGCTTGAGATTTCATTGTTTCACCTGTTATATTAATTTTGTACGTTCTTCAACCACACTGCGAATTCCGCAGAGTCCATCTTTTCTTCAGCCCTGCCCCAGCGCTCGATTGCCCAGCCCCAAAAGTCAAAATCAATTGTAGAGATACTAGCCTGAATCGCAGCCCACAATCCCCAGCCTACATCGGACATAATCATATTTAGTTTCATACGTGCGATCATATCGGGTGTTGATTTTCCAAAATATGCCGCACAGACTTCGCTTATTTTCTCATCATTAAACTGCATTTCCTGACAGGTATTTCCAAGTTCAAATGTCGGGTCGTTGTTCCCGCTATATTCATAGTCAATCAGCCATAACTGTTTGCCGTCGTCGATGTAATTCTCAGCCAGCAGGTCGTTGTTACACGGCACTGTCGACAGTGGATTAACATTCATTGCCCTTTCGATCTGCGCCACAGTCGGCATTCTTTCCAGATAACCATCGGGGACGCGGATTCCTCGCTCTTTGCAAAGGCTAAGATAATACTCCGTGAGGCGGAACATGTTGAAGTCCGAAAAGAAGCGCGGACCTTGATGCAGTTTTTTTATCGCCTGCGCCATACGTGTCGGCATTCCCTGTTCATTCAAAGAATCCTTCGACATGGTTTTGCCGTTCAGGAATTCGATCACCATCACATTGTATTCGGGAAGATGATATAAAACCTTCGGGGCAACACCAGCCTCTGATGCGGCTTTGGTATTATGGTATTCGTTCTTCCGATCAATTGCAAGCAGTTCCGTACTTTCGCCCGGCACGCGGACAAAATAGAAAACACCATTCACTTCCACTTTGAAATTGGTATTGGTCAAGCCGCCAGAAAGCGGATGGATGGAAACATTCATTCCCTTCCAATCGGCAATTTTAGAGACCACTTCATCAATCAAAGCCATGCATATGCTCCTACACAAAGATTTGTAGGTCACGCTTTAGGCGTGACCTACATTATTATGTAATCAATGAGTTTCTATTCTGGCGGAATTTCCTTGAAGGCGTAATCCACGTTGATGCCCTTGGATTTCTGAGCGCTTTTGGCAATGTAATACCAGATGGCAGAAATAAGGATAATCCCAAAGGCAATTAGCTGCGGCCATGGGTTATCCATGCTCCACGTACCAAGCACACCCAGTTGCGGGGCAAATAGGAATGCAAGAACCATCAATACTCCTAAAATACCGCCAATTACACCGACAATGGTAATCATCGGGGTATTGCCGATTTTATATTTTGCACCGGGAGACGCCTCGTACAAATCCTTTGCACGATACGGCAGGAGTGCGCCTGCGATACAAGTTATCACAAACACATAACCACAACCAAAGGTCACACCGAGAGTCAAACCAACCCAGCCGGGAACAAGGTTATAGGCAAGTATAACGGGGATGCTCGCAAGGAAGTAAGCGAGATGCGCATTGAACGGTGTATGGCGTTTCTCGTCCACTTTGCTGAACCATTCGGGGAGCAGGCGGTCAAGCGACATGGCGACCAAAACACGGGTCATGCCGATGTAGCAGTTGCAAACGATCTGGAAACTGTTGAGCAAATAACCAAATCCAATGATTAGTACTACAATCGGACTACCTGTCAGGGCAACAGCAAGGATCGGGGGCCACAGGTTAAAGCCGTTGATATTCGCTTCGGCAATCAACGACCAGTATCCGGCTCCAGCCACATAAAGGAATTGCGGTCCCGCGACGCGTTCGATGCCAACTGCAAGCAAGGCAAGCAGGATGCCGGTCGCCACGAGGGAACCAACCATGATGAAAACCTGTGACTTGAAACTGCGGGCATCTTTGATCTCACCATTCTGTTGGGCAGAATAGGTAGCCCACTGCAAAGAGGTCCAGGCGATGGGCGCAATCAAAAGGGTGGCCATCAGGCTAAAAGGCGGGTTGAGATCAATGCCGGCGGCTTTTACTGCTTCCACCGCAGTCTCATAAAAATTGGGCGTGCCTCCGGAGGCAACCGCAAATGCATTAAGGCGGGTCACAAATTCAGATGCGGGTGTGGTAAAGAGAACAATGAACACGGTTGCAAAGCACAATAGTGTTCCCCACCACATCACATTCTGAAAACGGACGTAGTTCTTAAATCCACTGGTTAACAACACCATGGAGATCAAAGCATTCAGGATGCTTACAATAACTATACCTGTCGAAGTTGTAAAGAACACACCCCAGCCTGAGAACATGGCATTTTGCATGGTTGCTCCGAGACCCAGGAATAGCGGAGCAAGCCCCAGATACGACACGAGCCAGCCTGAAAGCGCAACCCACTGCAAAATCCAGATCACAAATCCGGACATCACAACGGTAAAAGCCAAACCACCTCCAAATACGCGGCTCTGGAACACATAGTCACCACCCGAACGCGGAAGCGCAGTGGACAGCCAGACGTAAACATAGGCAATTGGAATTTCGATCAGCATTGCAAGCAGGATACCCCATACAAGCTTGCCCCCGGGAAGTGCGCCGGGCGCCCAAAGATAAGTCCAGGGAAAGATCAAGCCCATTGTCAAAATATTATAGACAAAGGCGGAATACGGGGACATAACTCTTACAAGCCCTGAGGCTTTTCGAGTAAAGACTTCTGGTTTTGCGGTAGCCATTTCTTCTCCTTTGGTTTGAGAATCAATACAGTCCTTTAAGTCCGGGAGGTTGGTTATTCACACAACTTCCTTTTTCCAGAGTATTCACAGGAAAACAATTAATTTGAAGAAAACACCTCCTTGCGTTCACGCGTTATCCGCTGGTCATCTGATAACCCTGCACTTCGCCATCCACGAAAGTAACAAGGCAGCCGCGTAAAACGCCTTCGGCATATTCACTGCCGGGATTAATACAAGTTGTCCGCCCAATTTTCGCAACAGATTGGGATTCATGGATATGCCCATGCAACCCAAGCATTGGCCTGTATTTTTCGATCGCCTGACGGACAGATGAGCTTCCTGCGCCGTACATGATCGGTTGACCGCCCTGGACAATTTGCTGGGGCGGGTCTTTGTCCCAATCCAGCATGGGGCAGGTGTCCAGTGTGGAATCCTTGGGAGGGTCGTGAAAATTGAAAATGGTCTTGTTCATGTCAGGAACCAACGCGGCCATTTTTTCGATCATCGCGCCAAGTTCCTCCTCCGAAACTTCACGCGGGGTTTTCCAGGGCGTCGGTGTGCTTATCCCAACCGAGATCATCGTATGATCATCATCCACTTGAACCATTTCATTTTCACAGGAAATGAATGATCCTGCGCCTTCCTTTTTCATCACACTTAGCACATCCCATTCATCGTCGTTGCCGCCTGTGACAAAACATTTGATGCCGGTGCCGCTTAACCGTTCTTCGGCAAGATCAACCCAGTTGGACATTCTCTGCCTGGCAAGTTCATGGAATAAAGCATCCACAGATTTTTGGTCAGCTTGTAAAGCGCGAAACTCACCCTCCTCCATGGTCTTATAATAAAACCCGAGAGTATCCAGTTTGCCCGTCAGGGTCTTTAATTCCTCTTCGGTGGAAAGATGTTCAATCCGTCCCTGCACTGTGGCGCGATAATGCCCATTCATTTCCTTGATAATGGGGATCATCAACTTGCCTTGAATGTCACCGCCCATCACGATCACATTTACGTTATAGAATTTTCCCGCGTTAATAAACTTGCGAAATGTGCGCTCCGAGCCGTGAATATCAGTGGCAAAGAACAGGCGGGTTGCTTCCTTTTTTGGCTTCTTTGAAAACAAGAAAGACATCGGGAGTTCCTCCGAATCAAAAACCTGACGCGTGGTATTGGGTCGTCAGGCTGGAATGGATGTAGTAGCGATACTGGCAAGCAGGCTTGAGACACCACAAGCCGACAGAGACTCAACAGCAGACGAGACAAGCCCGTCATCCGAAACAAATCTATCCACCTCTTCAATTGAAGCGACCTGGAAATTTGAAACAACACCCCACTTGCTATGATCCGAGGCAATAATTACCTGACCTTTGGTGCGTTCGATCATATACCTGACAACCTCGGCTTCCGCGTTCGTAGGAACTGTGCAGCCATGTTTGACGCTGATACCATCCACACCCAAAATAACTTTATTGGCATACACCTGGCTAAGATTCTCAATGGCAAAACGCCCCGCCAGGGAATAGGAACGCGGTTGAAATTCGCCGCCAATCAAATAATAATGAAAACCTGGCTCGCCCAGTTCAAGCGCGGCGTTTACGTTATTGGTAAAGACCGTAATACGCGAATCATTGCGGATATGTTGAAGAACTTGCGTTGCCGTTGTGCCGCTATTAATGAAAACAATATCACCCTCTTCGATCAGGGAGGCCGCCAATTCACCAATTCGCCTTTTCTCTTCAGGATGATGCTGAACACGCTGTTGATATTCCTGCTCAAAAGTCAGATGCTGGCTTAAGATCGCCCCCCCATGGGTGCGCTCCAAAACTCCCTTTTGTTCCAGCCATTCAAGGTCGCGGCGAACTGTCGCCTCGGAAGTATCCAGCACCTCGCACAAATCCGCTGAACGCGCGATTTGATGAATTGCCAGATATTCTTGAATTCTCTCTCGTCTTTGTGCTGGAATGAGAGGTTTGCTCATTAGGTCTCGTTTTGTATATGAAGGAAATTGAACGCTTTTGATTTCGCATTATATAAGAATATGAAGAAATTTGCAAGTTTTTGATTTTTTCATTATAATGGAATAAATTCCTATGAAGAAAAAGTGTTCCTAGCTTTGGGGGCACCTTTCAAGGTGCTTTTTTCGATGTTCCTATCAAAATTACTAATAGCTACGGGAGAAGTGCATGACAAACCAATCAATTGGAATGGGTGAACAAGACCGTTCAGAACGCGATAAGTTTGAAAATGAACTGAAGCGAATACTGGAAGCCAGTGATAAAGCGGGCATCCTCTTAAGGGTGATCGGTTCACTGGCTTTTCAAATGCACTGTCCAAAATTTGGCGGGTTGCAAGCCGCAATGGGACGCGCCTATACCGATATTGATTTTGGCGCTTATAGCAGGCAAACAAAACAAATTCAGGCAATGATGGCGGGGTTGGGTTATGTGGATAACCGCGAAGTTTTTATCGCCTCTGAAGGGGAGCGCGCAATCTTTGACAAACCCGATGCAGGCTTGCACGTGGACGTCTTCTACGAGAAGTTGGATTTTTGTCATGCGATTTATTGGAAAGACCGCCTCGAAGTAGATTCCCCCACCATCCCTCTCGCCGAACTGCTCCTCGAAAAAATGCAGATCGTACAGATCAACGAGAAGGATGTCATTGACACCATCATGTTATTACTGGAGCATCCCCTGGGTGATGTGGATAAGGAAACCATCAACATTAAATTTGTGGCGCAATTATGCGCCAAGGAATGGGGGCTGTGGCGCACAACCACCATGAATCTTGAAAAAGTAAAACAACTCGCCGGGCATTACACACAACTCACATCTGGACAAAAAATAGAAGTGGCTGCACAGGTGGACACAATCCTTGCGCGCCTGAACAACGAACCCAAACCGATTGCCTGGCGCCTTCGTGATCGTGTCGGCGACCGCGTAAAATGGTACAAAGAAGTGGATGAAGTATAAGGAGGCATCATGGCAAAACTCGTACGCGACTTAATGCACACCGGCTTAATTACCTGCAAACCAAATGCAACCATGGGACAGGTAGCCGTATTGCTCAATCAGCACCATGTCCATGCGCTGATCGTTACAGACCGCGATGGACGTGCAAACGGGATTATTTCAGATTTTGACTTGATGGCGGGCGAATGGCTTTCTTCTGACTCTGAAAGTTTGGCGGCAATGCGGAAATTGACCGCTTCAGACCTGATGACCCAGCCGGTTAATACTGTTGAAGCAAACATTCCCCTCACTGAGGCGGTAAACCTGCTTTCAGAAAAAGGCGTAAGCCGCCTGCTCGTAACCGACAATGAAAAACCGGTCGGCATTATTTCACTCTCTGATTTTGTATCCAGTATTGCAAGCGCGATAAAACCAAAACGCGACACCGTTGGCGATGTGATGTCCGACGCCATTTTGGTTTGCCGCGGCAAAACCCCCGTTGCTTCCGCCGCGCGCGCGATGACATCTGCTGGCTGGCGCTCAGTACTGGTGGTGGATGCAAAAGGAAAAATCCTCGGCGTGGTCAGCGGACATGACCTTTTGCGCTTCGTTAAGGAAGGCGTGGACGAAAAGCTGGTCGTGCGCAATGTCATGCATCCCGCATTGACCATTGACCTGCACTCCAGCCTGCGGGAGGCAGCAGACTTGATGATCCAAAACCATCATCACAGGCTCGTCGTGGTTGACAAAGACGACCCGGATGCTTTTCCCCTCGGCGTAATTTCCAGTTTTGACATTGTGGCAGAAATGGCCCAGCCAGACTCTGTCTGGCAGAAAACTTCTTAGCTCACGTTTAATTCGTAGGTCACGTTGTTAACGTGACCTACAACATTGTATAAGGAGAACATCATTATGTCCGAATTTCCAACACAAGCGCAAGTTGTCATTATTGGCGGCGGCGTGGGCGGGGCAAGCATCGCCTACCACCTAACCCTCATGGGCTGGAAGGATGTCGTTCTGCTTGAACGACATGAATTAACATCAGGTTCCACATGGCACTCGGCGGGGCTTGTGGGGCAAATGCGCTCAGATGCGAACCTGACGCGCATGATGCACTACAGCACCGACCTGTATCGCAAACTCAAAGCCGAAACAGGCGTAGATACTTCCTGGCGGGAAGTCGGCGGTCTGCGCCTAGCTTCCTCTGCCGAACGCATGGAGGAAAATAAAAAACTTGTTGGAATGGCGCGATCTTTCGGCGTGCCAATGGAATTGATCTCTGCAAAAGAAGCACAGGACAAATTCCCGCTCATGTCCACCGAAGGCGTGTTGGGCGCGGCATTCACCCCCAACGACGGCAGCATTGACCCGACAGGCATGACCAACGCACTGGCGGCAGGCGCAAAGATGCGCGGGGCAAAGATATTCATAAATACAAACGTTGAGGGAATAAATCTAAAAGACGGACGTGTCTGCGAAGTGGTCACTGACAAAGGTGTGATCAAAACCGAAATTGTTGTAAATGGTTCAGGCATGTGGGGACGCGAAGTCGGCAAGATGGTCGGATTGAATTTACCCGTTGTGCCGATGGCTCATCTTTACATTATGACCAAACCCATCGAAGGCGTGACGCATAGCTTCCCCAATCTGCGCGACCCCGACCTGTTGGTTTACTGGCGCGAGGAAGTTGGTGGCATCGTCACAGGCGGTTATGAACGCCAGCCTGCGACCTTTGGCATGAACGGCATTCCCAAAGATTTCAAATTCCAATTACTGCCCCCCGATTGGGAACGCTTCACCCCGTTGATGGAAAACTCCATCCGCCGCGTGCCCGCCGTTGAACATGCCGAAGTTGTCAAACTGCTGAACGGTCCTGAAGGTTTCACGCCCGATGGCGAATTCCTGCTTGGGCCCACTTCGGTCAAAGGCTTCTGGGTTGCGTGCGCCTTCTGTGCCCACGGACTTGCAGGCGCTGGCGGCATCGGCAAGGTGATGGCAGAGTGGATCATAGACGGCAATCCCGAATGGGATATGTGGCGGCTCGACGTGCGCCGCTTTGGTCCAAACTACGACAGCATTAATTACACCGTAGCCCGCACCTTCGAAACCTACACGCAATACTATGATATTCACTTCCCCGGCGAAGAGCGTATGTCAAAACGCAACGTGCGTACCTCCCCCACTTATTACCGATTACGCGACCTCGGTAGTGTCTTTGGCGAAAAGATGGGCTGGGAACGCCCGAACTGGTTCAAGCCGCATGAAGAATTATCCACTCACGGTCATGAACCGAGAGGCTGGGCGCGTCATAGCTGGTCGCGCGCCATTGGTTATGAGCATCTGATGACTCGCGAGAACGCAGGTCTCTTCGATGAAACCTCGTTCAACAAATTTGAAGTGAGCGGCGTGGGCGCGTTGAAATTCCTCAACTACGTTTGCGCAAATGAAATTGACCAGCCCGTCGGCACGGTTATCTACACGCAGTGCCTCAACAAACGCGGCGGCATCGAGTGTGACATCACCATCACCCGCCTCGCGGAAGATCGTTTCTTCGTCATCACAGGCACTGCATTCGGTCAGCACGATCTGTCGTGGCTCTCGCTAAACATGCCAGAAGATGGTACGGTGGCAATCAAAGATATAGGTTCCTCATTGGCTTGCATCGGCTTATGGGGACCGAAGGCGCGCACCATTTTGGAGAAGGTCACGGCGGATGATGTGTCCAATGCAGGCTTCCCCTATATGACCAGCAAACAGATCACATTGGGAGACATTCCGGTCCAGGCTTCACGCGTGACTTATGTTGGCGAACTCGGCTGGGAGTTTTACTGCCCGACAGAGTACGGACTCAGGCTGTGGGACACACTCTGGGAAGCAGGCAAACCCGAAGGCATGGTTGCATGCGGCTATAAAGCCATAGACAGCCTGCGCATTGAAAAGGGATATCGCTATTGGAGCGGCGAGATTTCACCCGATTACACCCCATTTGAATCGGGGATTGGTTTCGCAGTAAAATTGGATAAAGCGGATTTCATCGGCAAGGATGCGCTGGTGAAGCAGAAAGCCGAAGGCATTAAACGCAAACTCTGCACCATGACCATTTCAGACAACCGCACGATCATGCTTGGCAAGGAACCCATCCGCGTTGAAGATAAGATCGTTGGCTGGGTGGCCTCGGGCGGATTCGGTTATTCGGTGAACGAGTCCATTGCCTTCGCCTATCTTCCAATGGAATATTCAAAGGTTGGAACGAAATTGGAGATCGAATATTTCGGCGAAAAAGTCAACGCGGAAGTTGTGCAGTCTGTGTTATGGGACCCGAAAGCTGAGAGAATTCGCAAGTAAACGTGAGCGTGCCGCGCCTGCCTGACGATTGGAAAAACTTCGTCAGGTCAGGTGCGGCACATCTTGAAAAAGGTGAGAGAATTCGTCAGAAAGCAGAACCATATTAAACGTTAAGAAAGAAGCGGTCTTGAGACTACGCCGCACCTGACGGGTAGATAAAATCTCATTAAGCAGAAGAAGCAAATCGAGAGGAATCATCCCAAAAAATTGAGGCGCGACGCACCATTCCTCAAAGGAGATTGTCTTATCGAATGAACTAAAAGGAAGTTTACACGCAAAACAAAATCCTAATCCTGTTTGGAGGTTATATCTCATGGCTGCACTGGCAATTGATAATGCGATTGAAAAAGTTCCGTTTCTTGCTGAGTCGAAGAATGTAAAGAAGACTCCTTTAAGCGGCGGGATCACAAACTTGAATTTTAAAATTGATGCGGATGGCAAGTCGTATGTAATTCGACTCGCAGGCGAGGGAACGGAACAATTGGGGATTAAACGTGACGTGGAATATGCGGCTAATTACGCGGCGGGGCAGATGGGAATTGCGCCTGAGGTTGTGTTTTTTATAGAACCTGAACAATATATCGTGACGCGCTTTGTTAATGGAAAGGTCATTCCGCCCGATGTGATCAAACAGCCCGACTACCTTGCGCGCGTGGCAAAAAAGATCAGACTCTTTCACAAGCGGGCTCCGAAATTAAAAGGCGAGTTCAATGTTTTCAGACGCGTGGAGATGTTGACGAAAATTTCCAAAAAGAATAATGCCAAATTCCCGCATGATTGGGATTGGATCATGCAGAAGACGAAGGAAATTGAGAAAGCTCTGCTGAAAGATCCGTATATACCAACCCCATGCCATAATGACCTGCTTAATTTGAACTGGCTTGAAGAAGAGGTGCCTGGTGAAATTGGAGAACTCCGTTTGTTGGATTGGGAATACGCAGGCATGGGCGATATCTTCTTTGACCTGGCAAACTTTGCTCATCACCATCGCTTGAATGAAGAGCAAATAGAAATCTTCCTGTATGAGTATTTCGGTGAAGTTACAGACAAGCAATATGCGCGTTTACGCTTGATGTGGCCGATGTCTGAGTTGCATGAATCCATGTGGGGCACAACACAGACAGGCATTTCCAAACTGGAAGAGGATTTCCAAGGTTATGCAGATTTATGGTTCGGACGTGTTCGCCAGCACATGACGGATTTCCGCTGGGAACAGTGGTTGAAGGATGCAGGGAAGAAGACTACCAAAGGATGAAGGCTGGATGATGAAGAATAAAGTAAGTTCAAGGCAAAGATTGAAGATTTTAGGTTTTCTTCATCCTTCATCCTTCACAATTCATCCTTTTCGCAAAAGTTCGTTATTCTAAAAAGAAGACCAACTTCTTAAGGAGAAAAACATGTCTATCGTAAATGCAAAAGAAATAATGGTGGAAGCGCTGAAGGGCAAGTATGCCGTCGGCGCGTTCAATGTCACTGACCTGCTTCAATTCGAGGCGGTGATTGATGCGGCAATTGAAACCAAATCACCTGTGATCGTACAAACTTCGGTCAAGCCGTCACAATTCCTCGGCACGAATATGATGGTGGCGATCTACCGCACATTGGCAGAGTCCGCACCTGTGCCTGTCTGTCTACACCTCGATCACTGCACAGATGTTGACTATTGCAAGAAGTGCGCAGATGCCGGTTACACCAACATCATGATCGATGCGTCCAAACAATCCTACGAAGAGAATATCCGCCAGACAAAAGAAGTGGCTGACTATTGCCACAAGATCGGCGGCATTTCTGTCGAAGGCGAGTTGGGAACCGTCAGCGGTGTGGAAGACCAGATCAAGGTTTCGGAAGACGAAGCACAACTGGCAAACCCCGAGCAATCGGTGGAATTCTGCGAGCGCACCGGCATTGATATTTTCGCGCCCGCCATCGGCACCGCACACGGCGTGTACAAGACCAAGAATCCGAAGATTGATACTGAGCGCATGGCAACAATCAACAGGATGTTGAATGGCAACGGCATCAAGACTCCGCTTGTCGTTCATGGCGGAACCGGTTTGCCCGAAGACACCATCAAGAAATTGCTCGCCGCCGGCGGCGCGAAGTTCAATGTCTCCACCGAGTTGAAGCGCGTGTTGATCGACGCGAAGTTCGAATACATCAGCGGGCACCGCGATGAATACGATCCCGGCAAGGTGGATAAATTCGTCCGCGACGCGACCCGCAAGGCTGTCATCCACTGGATGCAGATGGTCGAGTCAGTGGGTCACGCATAAGAACAGTAAATTAGTGATTAGTGATTAGGAATTAGGAAATGCCTAATTCCTAATCTATTTCAAATAACAAAAAAATATTTAGGAGATACGAAAGATGAAAAAAGTTGAAGAATACTACGCCCCATGGGTAAAGGGCATCCCAATGTACATCTCGGATCACATTGAAAAGGCATGGAGAGACCCCAAACTACATCGTATGATGTCCAACGAAAACCCGCTTCCCCCGTCTGACAAGGTGCTGGATGCGATGGTTAAGTATGCGAAGATGGCGAACCGCTATCCCGATCAGGGATTGGTCGTACGCACCAAGATCGCAGAAATGAACAACGTGGATGGTCCATTCAATGTAATGATCGGCAACGGCTCCAGTGAAGTGTACGACAATATCTTCCGCATGTTCATCACCCCTGGCGATGAGGTCATTCAGCATACCCCGTGCTTCGGCATTTACGGTCTGCGCGGAAAATTGCTCGGCGCAAACATGGTCTCCGTACCGATGATCTACAAGGATCACAAGATGGAATATGATCCCGAAGCCATCATCAAGGCTGTGACTGATAAGACCAAGATTATCGTAGTGGCAAATCCCAACAACCCCACCGGCAACTATATGGAAGCGAAACACTTTGTCACGATTGCCGAACTCGGCATTCCTTTCGTTATAGACGAAGCCTACATGGAATACGCAGGCTTGGGCATGTCCCAGGTGCAATTGACCAAGAAGTATAAGAACGTATTGATTACCCGCACGCTCTCCAAGGCTTACGGTCTGGCAGGTATGCGCTTCGGATATACCATCGCCGACAAGGAAGTGATCGACCAGATATCCGGGTCACTGCTGCCCTGGAATGTGGGAACAATTCCCATGTGGGCTGCGCTGGCTGCATTCGAAGACCAGGAAGGTCTTGCAGAGCGTGTCAAATTCAACAACAACGCAGTGGACTTCATCACCGAATCGCTGAGTGTCATCCCCGGCTTTTATGTCATGAACTCCAAAGCCAACTACATCCTCTTTGACTGCGGCGAGACCGGCAAGACCGGTAAGGAAGTTCTGGCGTACGCAGAGACCAAGGGCATCATCCTGCGCGGCGAGAGCAAGAAGTACGGCTCCGATGGCTGGTTCCGCGTGACCGTCGGCTCGACGGAAGAGAACAAGTTATTCGTGGACACCGTCCTTGAATTCTTTGGAATGAAGAAGTAAAGAAGTACACAAGTAGACAGGTAAACAGGAACTTATGTACTTGTTTACCTGTCTACTCCCCCGGAGAAAACCATGTCTAAAATTAAAGCAGTATTCTTTGACCAGGACGGCGTGATCATTGATACCGAGCGCGACGGACACCGCGTTTCATTCAATATGACTTTCAAGGAGTTCGGTTTCACCGACGAATGGGACGTGGAGTATTATCATGAACTGCTTCAAGTCGGCGGTGGCAAGGAACGCATGAAGCACCATTGGAAAACCAAAGGCTTTTCCAGGTCGATGACCGAGGAAGAGATTGACGTTCTCGTCAAGGACATGCACAAGCGCAAGACTGCCTTGTTCGTGGAGTTGATCTCAACGGGAAAACTTCCCCTGCGCCCCGGTCTGCACAGATTCATGAAAGAAGTGATGGATGCAGGACTCAAACTTGCCATCTGCACCACATCCAACGAACAGGCGGCAAAGGCGATTACCGAAGGACCGCTTTCAGACATCAAATTTGAAATCGTCCTCGCGGGCGATGTGGTCGAGAAGAAGAAGCCGGACCCAGCCATTTACAACCTGGCTCTTTCCAAGCTTGGATTATCACCCAATGAAGTGATCGTGGTCGAAGATTCCAAGAACGGACTCGCCGCCGCCAAAGCCGCGGGCGCGAATGTGATCGTCACCACCAATCACTACACTGAAAAAGAGGATGTGAGCGCGGGTGATGTGATCGCCTCCTGCCTGGGCGATGCCGATGGTGAAAAAGCCGAACTTCGCAAAGGCGATCTCAAAGACTTCGATGGCGTTGTGCATGTGAAGCAGTTGATGGAGTTGTTTGGGTAAGTCGGTAATAAGTGAAAAGTTATCAGTAATAAGTGAAAGGCTTCCGGGTTTGCTGTGTTCGACGGCTCGGAAGTCTTTTGATTCAAGGTAAAATCAGGCAAAGAGAAAAACAGCCATGACCGACGAACTCCTCGACATCGTAAACGACGAAGACATTGTGATAGACCAGCAAATGCGCTCGGTTGTACATCAACTCGGCTTACAGCATCGCGGCGTGCATGTATTTTTATTCACGCGCGATGGAAAAATGCTCGTGCAAAAAAGAAGCGCAGACCGCGTCGCATCCCCCTCCGCATTGGACTGCTCGGTTTCAGAGCATGTCAAAGCCGGAGAAAGTTATCATGCTGCGGCAATGCGCGGCATGAGTGAGGAAATGGGCGTGGATGGAATCAGGGTCAATCCGCTGGTTCGGTTTAGAATGAACTATGGCATAAATGATAATGAAATAAGCACATTGTATAAAGGCGTGGTTGATCCCGACAAGGTGAAATTCGACCCAATTGAGATTGAAGAGATAAATTATTACAGCGTGGATGAATTAGAGGAAATGATTCAAGAGGGCTGCATAAAATTCTGCGGATGGTTTGTGGAGTTATTAAACTGGTATTCGGGAAAACCAGCCAGGATGAGCTTTGATTTTCATGCGAATAATTCAGTCCACAAAAAAAGTTAACAGGATTAAAAGCATTTCAGAAACTCATTATACGTATTATCTGCGAACCTGAAATAAATCCTGCGGTTTATCAAAAACTGCCATGGACGGGTCATTCCAAAGAACGGGAAATCCATCGAAAATAAACAGGGAAGGCATCATCCGTCGGTTTAGAGATCGCCACCCGGTCCCAGCAAAATAACTGAAATGCAACTTTCCAAAGGTGGAAACGTATACCTATACTGGAAAGTTTTGTCATAAGGAGAACCCATGAAAACCATTTATAAATTTTTTTCCATTTTTTCCCTGCTCGCTCTTCTAGCCCTGGCTTTTGCCACACCCGCGCGTGCTTTTGACGGCCGTTCTGGCGATAACGTCGAGATCAAAGCCGGTGAAACCATTGAAGATGATGTGTACATCACCGCGAATAATTTCGTGCTTGAAGGAACCATCAAAGGCGACCTGATTGTATTCGGCGAGACCATCACCATCAACGGCACCGTCGAAGGCGACCTGATCGCCGCCGGACAAAGCGTCATCATCAACGGTATAGTCACTGATGATGCCCGCATCGCCGGCGCGCTGCTTCAAATCAGCGAAACTGCCGCCATCGGCGGGGATGTGATTGCCGCAGGCGCAAGTCTTGAAGCGCAGGATGGCAGCGCCATCGAAGGCGAACTGGTCGTTGGCACTGGGCAGACTTTGCTCGAAGGAAATATCACAGGTGACATACTCGCCGGCACCGGCGCGTTGGAATTGACTGGTGAATTTGGCGGGGATGTTAATGCCCAGGTCGGCGACCCCGAAGCGGGTGGACCATCCCCATCCATGTACATGCCGCAATCTGGTCTGAACTTCCCCACTGTAAAACCAGGATTTACCATTGCGGATGGCGCAAAGATCAAAGGCAACCTCGAATACACTCAATCCAAGGATATTAAGATCCCCGCAAATGTAGTCGGCGGAAAAGTAACACGCACCGCCCCTGTTGTTGACCCCGCCAAGCAAAAAGCCCAACCAACCCCAGCGCAAAAGGCAATGACATGGACATTCGATCTGTTCCGCTCCATCGTCACCCTGATCGTTTTTGGATTGCTGTTGGGCTGGCTCGCCCCCGTGTTCATGAAAACTCTGATGGAAAAAGTACAGATCCAACCCGCCGCATCCCTCGGATGGGGACTGGTGGCATATGCGGCCTTTTTCTTTGCCATCCTCGTCCTGGTCGTCGCGATGATCGCAGGCGGCGTACTCTTCGGCGTTCTCACACTGGGCGGAATGAGCGGAACGATCGTCTGGGTCGGCATTCTCGCCATCTTTGCCATGGTCCTCGGCTTTGTTCTGGTTACCGCATTCCTGACCAAGATCATCGTCGCATGGCTGGGCGGCAAATTGATCCTCGCCCGCTTCAATCCCGCACTGGCTGAGCACAAAGTCTGGCCGCTCGTCATCGGCGTGGCGCTCATTGCATTGATCGTCGCCCTGCCATACATTGGCTGGCTGTTCGGAGTAATTATCATGTTCATCGGACTCGGCGCACTCTGGCTCTGGGGACGCGAACTCTTGCAGGCGCGAAAAAACACTGTATAAACAAGAAAGAAGTGTAGCGTGTTGCGTGTTCCGTTTTGAAGGCTTACGAAACACGCAACGCGCTACATATCAAAATAATAGACCGAGGACTCGCATCCCCGGTCTATTATTTTGACAATTCTAGTATAATTTCGCCCATGTTAAATCCAGAGCAAATAGAAGCCAAACTCGACCGTATTCTTTTAAAGGTACAAAAGCCCGGTCGCTATGTCGGCGGCGAACTCAACAGCACCATCAAGGATTGGGACAAGGTTCAAACCCGCGTCGCATTCATCTTTCCTGATATTTATGATATAGGCGTTTCGAATGTTGGATTAAAAATCCTCTACGATCAGATCAACCAGCGGGATGACGCGCTTGCCGAACGCGCCTATGCTCCCTGGACTGACATGGAAGCGCTGATGCGCGAACATGGGATTCCGCTCTACGCGCTCGAATCAAAACGCCCCCTGGCCTGTTTCGACCTGATTGGCTTTACCCTACCCTATGAGACTCTCTACACCAACACCCTGAACATTCTCGACCTCGCGGGCGTTCCCGTCCGCTCGGCAGACCGTGACGAGACACACCCGATCATCATCGCGGGCGGACATTCCGCAACCAACCCCGAACCCATGCACGCCTTCATCGACGCATTTGTGATCGGCGAGGGCGAAGAGGTCATTCACGATATTGTCAACACGATACAAAAACGAAAAACGCAGCACGCAACACGTCACGAGACACTCCTTGAACTAGCCCAAATCCCCGGCGTGTATGTTCCTCAATTTTACGAAACCACATATCTCGAAGATGGAACTGTTGCATCAACCCTGCCGATTAATGCTAAAGCTCCAAAGATAATCAAAAAGCGCATTGTGGCAAAACTGCCCCCGCCGCCTTTGAAATTCATCGTGCCAAATATTGAAGTCGTTCATAACCGCGCCTCGGTGGAGATCATGCGCGGATGCACCCGCGGGTGTAGATTCTGCCAGGCGGGTATGATCACCCGTCCCGTTAGGGAAAGAAGCGTACAGGAAGTTGTGGACGCTGCCGACGCCGCTGTCCGCTCAACGGGGTTTGAAGAACTCGCGTTGATGTCGCTATCTTCTTCTGATTACACTTATGTCAATGAACTGGTGGATGCGATCAGCAAGCGATTTGAAGGACGCAAACTCACTGTCGCGCTGCCTTCTTTGCGAATTGAATCTGTCTCGATTGACTTGATGGACAAATTAAAGCAACACCGCTCCGGTGGATTCACGCTTGCCCCTGAAGCCGCCAGTGAACGGATGCGAAAGATCATCAATAAATTCATTCCCGACGAAGAAATCATCAACACCACGCGCGATATTTACAGCCGCGGTTGGACAACGATCAAGTTGTATTTCATGATCGGACATCCAAGCGAAACGATCGAAGATGTGCAGGCAATCGTGGACCTGTCCAAACTCATTATTGCCGAGGGGCGCAAAGCGGCAGGTTGGAAAGTAAAACTAAACGTCGGTGTGAGCACCTTTGTGCCAAAACCGCAAACTCCCTTCCAGTGGGTTGCCTGTGATACGCGGGAAAATATTCTGGAAAAACAGGCTTTGCTCAAACGCCAATTGTTGAAAGATAAAAACATCAAGTTGAGTTGGACAAAACCCGAAGACACCTTGCTCGAAGCATGGCTCACACGCGGCGACCGTAGAATGGCTGAAGTCATTTACAGTGCGTGGAAGAAGGGCGCAAAATTTGACGCATGGGGAGATGAAGTCAAAATACAAGATGCCTGGCTGCCCGCCTTTGCAGAGCATGGACTCGATCCTGCGTTCTACACTCACCGCCAGCGCCGCACCGATGAGATTTTCCCGTGGGAGCATATCACCGCCGCTGTGCGCAAGAATTTCCTGTTCCAGGATTTCCGTCAGTCGCTCGAAGGTCAGATCCGCGTGGACTGCCGTTTGAATTGCTATGCCTGCGGCATCCTGCCAACCTTTGCCAACCTGCGCCGCGAGAATCCTGGCGATGTGTGGAAATGTCCTGAGGTGAAAAGCCCGATGAAAGTAAAAAGTGAGAAGTTAGAAGTGGCAGGTAATTAAAATTTCAATGAATAAGATCACCTTCCTTCCCCGCTTGCAGCGTGAACGCGATAAGTTTGAACACCTGCTCAACCAGGTCGGCTTTTCGCGCCAGATGACGATGGTGGGCGTCTTTGTAAATCTGTCCATTAAAGACCTGCTGGCAGATGTACTCACGCGCGAGCAATTCATTGCTGACCGTTTGAATGAAGTTCTGCACGGCGAATGTTACTGGACAAGCACATCTCACACAGCGTTCGATAATTTCCAAAAGGACAACGGCTACCCCGATTATGAATCTCCGCTGTGTGAAAAGGAAAAGATCAACCATCTTGTGATCTATAAATACAAAAATATTGGGCTGGATGATATTGTGGAGCAGGAACTTGCGGCTTACGCCAGCATCCTGTCCGCCATGATAAAGTTGACCCACAACCAGTGCCTCGACCATGATCTCTTCCACCGAGTCGCAGAACAGACCTACAAACCATACCGCCGAACCAGCATGGAGATCAACCGCTGGCTCAAATCACTGGAAACGGAAATAAAATAATGATGCGCGCACGGATCACCTTTTCAAAGCAGGGCGCTTTAAGATACACAGGTCATCTTGACCTGCACAGGTTATGGGAACGCGCCATGCGTCGCGCAAACCTGCCTCTCAGCTATTCGCAGGGATTCCATCCACAGCCAAAGATCAGCATTGCCGCCGCCCTGCCGCTGGGATTTTCCTCACTCGGCGAAGTATTGGACGTCCGTTTCAACGCCGAAATTCCCACGGAAGAAATTGCGGCTCGATTAAAGGATAGCCTTCCACCAGATATACAAATCATCCGTGTGGAAAGCGTGGACGAGCGCGAGCCTGCATTGCAAACACAGGTGCTCTCAGCGGCGTACGATGTCCATTTAACAGAACCAGTTGACGGGTCGGAGTTGACGCGAAAAGCCGAAACGCTGATGAAGTCTGAAAGCCTGCCGCGTGAGCGTCGAAATAAATTCTATGACCTTCGTCCGCTGATCGAAACATTGAATGTGCTCACAGAAGCGGATGGAAAATTTTGGCTTCAAATGAAACTTGCGGCGCGCGATGGCGCGACCGGCCGCCCCGAGGAAGTGTTGGATGCGCTGGGCATTGAACCGGAATACACACGCGTGGAAAGAACCCGTTTGATTTTTCAGACGGAAAAGACCTGATAGGTTTCCGCGCAGATACGATTAACCTGCCTCGCTATAAAACTTGTCAGGTCCACCTAATAAGGAGAATGCCATGCCGCTACTTGTCTCTCTATTTTTCGGTTTCGTCCCCATGTTCTTTTTTGCTGCAGTTGTATATTGGCTGGATCGCTACGAAAAGGAACCTAGAGTTTTACTTGGCGCAACTTTCTTTTGGGGCGTGGTGATCGCAGCAGGCGGCGCTTTCATTATAAATACCGCATTTGGCATCGGCATTTATGTTTTTACCGGCTCAGAAGGTGCGGCTGAGATCGGCACTACATCCATCATTGCCCCAATCGTGGAAGAATTTCTCAAAGGACTTGCGGTTGCGATTGTGTTCTTCCTATTCTACAAAGAATTTGATTCCATTTTGGATGGCATCATCTATGGCGGCATTGCGGCGCTCGGCTTTGCGGCTACAGAAAACACACTTTATATCTTCCGCAATGGGTATCAGGAAAGCGGCTGGGGCGGGCTTTTCATGCTGGCTTTCATTCGCGTAATTATCGTGGGTTGGCAACATCCGTTTTACACCGCCTTCACGGGAATCGGCTTTGCTGTTTCACGTACAAACAAAAATGTGCTGATCAAATTCATCGCTCCCCTGGTTGGGTACGGCGCGGCAGTGACCACGCACGCCTTCCACAACACCTTTGGCGGACTGATTGGCGGTCTTGAGGGTTTCGCGGCAGGCACAATCGTGGACTGGTTCGGCTGGACATTCATGCTTGGATTCGTTTTCTGGATGATCAACAACGAGCGCAATATTGTAAAGAATCAATTACGACCAGAAGTCATATCCGGCTTGATCTCACAGGCGCAATATCAAAAAGCACTTTCCCCGTGGACAGTGACCACAGCAGGCTTTAGCGGAAGAGCTTCATCCCGTTTTTATCAATTATGCGGTGAACTATCTCATAAGAAAGAGCAATATAACAAGCAAGGTGACGAAGGCGGCAATGCGATGATCATCGAAAAACTTCGCGCAGAACTTGCGGTCCTTGCCCCGCAAGTCAGATAATTTTATTCAACACCAAATATCACGAAGAGGCGCGAAGAAAAATATATCCTTCGCGCCTCTTCGCAGTTAATGTCCGTCCCAGCATGATATACTCGCGCCGATGAAAACTGAGCAGAAACCCCTCAACATAATTCTGGCGGCCGCCGCAATTTTCTACCTCGCCTTTATCATCGGCACATCTTTTGTAATCAACACTGAAAACTATTTCACCCTCGTTGACGACGCCATGATTTCCATGCGCTATGCCCAACATCTCGCGCAAGGTCACGGGTTGGTGTGGAATATCGGCGAAGCGCCAGTCGAAGGCTTCACCAATCTCGGCTGGACTTTGTATCTGGCATTCCTGCACCTCTTCCACATTCCAGCCTCAAAAATTTCGCTGGCTGTCATGCTCACTTCCTCGGTCATTCTGCTCGTAAATATTGTCATTGTTCACAGGATTGCCGAAAACCTTCTCCCCGACTCAAAATATGCGCCCACACTTGCCGCACTCATTACGGCATTTTACTTTCCACTTGTATTCTGGTCTCTGCGCGGCATGGAAGTTGGTTTGCTCACTCTGTTGATCGACCTTTCGATCCTGCTTGCAATTTCCAATAACAAAAGCTTCCTCATCGGCATCATTCTTGCGCTCGCGATTCTCGTCCGCGTGGATGCGCTCATTCCCGCCGCGCTGATCGTGGTTTATCTATTCACAAAAAATCAACGAGGCGTAATCCCCGCAATCTCGATCATTATCACAACCCTTGCAATCCTCTGGTTTCAACAAAGCTACTTCGGCGATCTTCTCCCCACAACCTATTATCAAAAAGTAACCGGCTTCGCCACGCTTGAACGCATCCGGCACGGCATTCTCGTCTTCAATCAATTCGCCACAGGCGACACCCTCTTCCTCTTTTTATTTTCGCTTGCAGGTTTATTCTTTTACAAACTTCAACGCAACCGCGAAGCGCTTTTATTATTGGGCGTCTTTCTCGCGCAATGCGCCTACTCGATCTACGTCGGCGGTGATTATGCCGAGCCAGAAACGAACGCTGCGAATCGATTCATCACACAAGGGATGCCCGCCCTAATCATCCTCTTTAGTTGGATGACGAGCCGCATCCTTTCCGACCTGAAAGCTGTCCAGCCGCAATTGACATTATCCACGCCGAAAGCCGCGCTGCGTCCTGCCATTTCCCTCGCCCTCATCATTCTCCTAACCATCAGCGGCGAAGCATGGTTCAACTACTCGATAGATAACGCGCCCCTGCTCAAAGCGGACATTCGCCGCGTGAAGATCGGACTGCACATCGCAAACAACACATCTCCCGAAGCTGTCATCGCCATCCACGCGGCAGGACAGATTCCCTATTACTCGGAACGCACCACCATTGACCTGCTCGGACTGAACGACCCTGCTGTCGCAAAAGGATTGGGACACGGCGAATTCTACCCAGGTCACAACAAATGGGACTACGACTACAGCATCGGTGAACTTCAACCCGACCTTATCGCGGACAACTTTGCCCCTCTTGCCGCATTTATGTACGGAAACGGACAGTACACAAAACTGGATAACGGCTTTTACGTCCGTAACGACAGCATATTGGTGGACGCAAACGGACTGTCAAAAGAATACCGATAAACAAAAAGAGCCTATGAGTTTTTTCCTCACAAGCCCTTATTATTTCACAAATGGAACACGCAACACGCATTAGACATTAAGTGTTGCGTGTTCCGTGATTAAGAGACTACAGCCGTCTGACTCTTCGCAACAACATCTTCCAGCATCTTGGTCGTCAAAGACTTCGGGCGTTCGAGAGGCTGTCCCAACGCGCGCGCCCACACCAGGTTGCAGGTCACCCCGAGAGCGCGTCCCACGCCGAACAACACAGTGTAGAAATCGAAATCGCGCACGCCATAGTAATACTGCAGCGTGCCAGAGATCGCATCCACATTCGGGGCTGGATTCTTCGCCTTGCCTTGTTCCTTGAGAACAGTCGGCACAACATCGAAGACCATCTCCGCCAGGCGGATAAGTTCATCCTCCGGGAAGCGCGCCTTCGCAAATTCCAACTGCGCCATAAAACGCGGATCGGGCACACGCAAAACAGCATGTCCATAACCGGGGATGACATGACCGTCGTTCAGGGTGTCCCAGGCGAATTTATAAAGATCATCGCGGCTCGGCACGCCGCCAAATTTCTTATGCACATCCATCAACCAGCCAAGACACTCCTGGTTCGCAAGTCCATGTAAAGGTCCGGCAAGACCATTAAGCGCGGCGGAGAAAGCAAGGTACGGGTCGGAGAGCGCCGATCCAACGAGGTGCATTGTATGGGCTGAGACATTTCCAGACTCATGGTCAGAGTGAAGAATGAAGTACAGGCGGGCAAGTTCAGAATAACCCTTCCTGTCTGCGACGCCCATCATCTTCGCAAAGTTCGCACCATAATCCAACTTGGGATTGTATTTCGGCTTCTTGGTCTCGCCAAAATATTTCATGCGATAGATAAACGCGGCAATGATGGGAAGCCTGGCGGTCAAGTCAAGACTGTCTTCCAGAGCCGCTTCCCAATAGACATCCTTCTTCATGCTATGATATTTATGCGCGAAGACCGAGCCATTCTGCAAAGCCAGAACAGCCTGCGACAGGAGAGTCATCGGGTGAGTCTCTTTCGGCATGGACTTAAGCATCTTGTAAACATAATCCGGCACTTCCGAGCGTTTGGCCCACTCGGCTTCCACTTCCTGTGCCTGTTCCTTGGTCGGCAGTTCACCAATCATCAGCAAATAATAGAACCCACCCACCAACGGCATCTTGCCGCCGCGGGCCTTGGGTAATTTCTTCAATACTTCGGGGATGGGCATGCCGCGGAAAAGAATGCCGTGCGCAGGATCCACGAAAGAAACATCGGTCAACAGGGATTTAATATCGCGCATCCCGCCAACGATCTGACCCACTGTTACATGGTCAACAACAACTTCGGCATGTTCTTTTGCAAGAGACTTAATGCGCTCACGCCACGCAGGCAATTGAGCGGAGATTTGTTCGTGTAAAATCATGATTAGCTCCTATTTTTCCTTTGGGTGAAAAATAAAAAGTCGGAAGTTGGTCTTGCAACCCTTGACCCTTCGATACGCTTCGGATCAGGGCAAGCCTTCGACTTTTAACAAAATTTAGAACGTCACCAAACTCTTCAATGCCTCATGCGTCTCTTTTACCGAGGCGGCAGACTTCTCAAACATGGCTTTTTCAGCGTCATCAAATTTATATTCGATGATCTTTTCCATGCCGCCCGCGCCCAGCATCACAGGCACGCCGAAGTACATGTCATTCAGACCATACTCGCCTTCCATGTGAGTTGCGCAAGGCACGATCAATTTCTTATCCTTCAAGATCGCTTCAGCCATTTGCGCGCAAGCCATTGAGGGCGCATAATACGCGGAACCGGTCTTGAGCAAATTGACGATCTCGCCGCCGCCCTTGCGTGTGCGGTTGACAATTGCCTCAAGTTTATCGGCGGGGAAATAATCACGCAGCGGAATACCCGCGATATTCGAGTGACGGGTCAGGGGAACCATTTCATCGCCATGTCCACCGAGAACATAGCACTGCACATTTTCAACGCTTACGCCCGCTTCCATGGCAACAAACGCGCGCATACGGGCGGAATCCAAAATGCCGGCCTGGCCGATGACACGCTCACGCGGCAAACCGGTCATCCTCATAACGAGATACGCCATTGTGTCCAGTGGATTGGTCAACACAATAAAGATGGCATTCGGAGAGTATTTCAATGTTTCCACGGCGGCTTTACCGACAATATCGGCATTGGTCTTCAACAGGTCGTCACGGCTCATGCCGGGCTTGCGCGCAATCCCCGCTGTAATGATGATGATGTCTGAATCCTTTGTGTCGGCATAATTATTCGTGCCAGTCACTTTGGCGTCTTTCCCGATGATGGGCATCGCTTCCAACAAGTCCAGACTCTTGCCTTGAGGCATACCCTCCACAACATCCAACAAGACAACATTGGCCAGCTCACGTTCAGCGAGCCAGTGGGCGGTCGTTGCGCCCGTATTGCCTGCACCTACAATTGAAATCTTTTTCATTGTTCCTCCGAAAAAATGATTGGCGTTCTGACACCATAAATTTTGTTAATTCTATCCGAAAGTACCACAGACCAAAAGTACAAAATGTCACATCTTGTAATAAGTCGTCAAACTTTGTGACGAAAAATACAAACTACTTTTTAATCAAAAGAAGGACTCTCACATAAAACATGAGTCCTTCTTTTGGGTGAAGCGCATCCCTCTTTGATTAACGAGACGAATCTTCTCGATGAGATTCCGCCTCTTAATCAGAATCAGGCAAAGGGTCGGGACGATGCGCCGCTTCACTCTTAACGTCAGGCTGATTCTGCTTCGAGGAATCTTGTCGCCTGTATGGCTGCGGCAGCGCCCATTCCCGCCGAGGTGATCACCTGTCGGAAGTGCGGATCGGCAATCTCACCAGCCGCATACACGCCCTGCACACTTGTTTCCATTTTTTCATTCACAATGACAAAACCCAGGTCGCTCATATTCAATTGACCTTTGAACATCTGCGTATTCGGCACATGACCGATAAAGATGAACAGCCCATCCGTATCAAAAGTGGATTCAACGCCTGTTTTGACGTTCTTCAATTTCAAAGTGTCCACTTTATCCGAGCCAACGACCTCGGTCACCACGGTATCCCAGATGAATTTCATCTTTGGATGCTCCTTGGCGCGCTTCTGCAAAATGGGGCTGGCGCGGAGTTCATCACGGCGATGGATAATGGTCACAGAAGAAGCGTAGCGTGTAATGAAGAGACCCTCTTCAAGAGCGCTGTCTCCGCCGCCTACGACTACAACTTTCTTATCCTTGAAGAACCAGCCGTCACAAGTGGCGCAGTAGGAAACGCCGCGGCCTGTCAACTCAACTTCGCCGGGCACATTGAGATGGGTTGGGTTCGCACCCGTGGACAGGATCAACGTGTCGGCTTTGTATTCGCCGCTATCGGTTGTGACCTTGAATGGGCGCTGTGATAAATCCACTTCATTTGCCACATCAAACTCAACTTTCGCGCCAAAGTTTTCCGCCTGCTTCTGGAACAACTCACCCAACTCTGGTCCGCCCACGCCTGTGGGAAAACCCGGGTAATTTTCGATTGTATGCGTCAACGCGGCCTGACCGCCCAACTGCATCCCTGTCAACACAACGGGAGCCAGTTCCGCGCGCGCCGCATATAACGCCGCCGCCAACCCCGCAGGTCCCGCTCCCAGCACCAAAACTTTCACATGTTTTTCATTACCATTAGTAGCCATTGTATTTTCCTGTTAGGTGAAGTCCACCTGTGTTTATTTTATTTTTCCAACCATAACCAAGACAACAATTCGTCAATCTTTATTACTGTCCCGCATTGTATCAGATGCGTAAAAGCGCGGAAAGTTACAAGTTTTGTAGCTGAATATGTCCTGCAAGCCAGTCTGTAAATCCACTCCGCCCAAGTTTCCCTGATGCAACGGACAGAATAATTTCCACCTGTTCATCTATGTCTGCGTTGATTTTATATCCATTCAAAACTAAAAACGCCTCCATAACCGCATGTCCTGTACGTTTGTTGCCATCTGCAAATGGGTGATTTTGAATTAAAGAAAATCCCAGAGCCGCAGCTTTATCTACGAGGCTGGGATAAAGTTCCTGATCGTTAAATGTCATGTAAGGCTGTGCAACAGCGGACTCCAATGCGCCGAGGTCGCGAATCCCAATCAATCCACCTGATTGCCGCATGACGCGCTGGTAAGTATCAAGTGCTTCAGCAACGGTGATATAGCGCATGATGATTAGGCCAGCCGTTTATATAGCTCTTTATTTTTCTCAAGAACATATTCAAGGGCTTTTTGAAAATCTGCCTGCGGACGCGCTATGAGTTCCTCCACGCTCACACGCAGAAGTTCTTCAGGAGCAACACGAAATTGTTTTGCAAGGTCTTCCAATCTTTGCAGGCGGTCTTCCGAAAGGGTAACTGTAATTGTGACCATGGGCACCTCTATTTCAATTATACATCCTCCAAAAGAGCAAAAGATTTGTCTTACAAAACCTCTGATACTCCTCTAACACGACCTCCACAAACCCTCCCGCGCTCATCCACAATTCCTCCACATTGGATTGATAAAGTAGAGGCGAAAGAACAAACAAATCAAACACCTATTGGAGGTAAAAATGTCTCGTAAAGGTCCTTTCGTTGTACTAAGAGTTATCGGTTTTCTGCTCGTTGTCGCGCTGTTCATCGGCGGCGGAGCAATGGCTTACAGGGCTGGCGTGGCGCAGGGAATCTCACAGGCTCCCGCAGTGGCAACCGCCATATCCAAAGCCGCTGAAAGCGGACAGGTCGCACCCGTCCCGCAGATGTACGGGCGTGAATTTAACTATGGTTACGGTTATGGTCCTGGCTACCCCATGATGCACGGTCATCACTTTGGGTTCTTCCCCATCGGCGCGATCTGCGGCTCCATCTTCTTCCTCTTTCTCTTCCTCGGCTTTATGAAAATGATGTTCTTCCGCAGCATGATGTGGGGTGGTCGTTATGGTGGACACCACGGCCCGCCGTGGATGAGATATCATGGACATGGCTGTGAAGAGCACGAAGAAGACGGAAAGAAGGAAGGCGAAAGTAAGGAAGAGGGTAAAAAGGAATAAGGGATAAGTAAAAAGTAACGAGTAACGAGTTCCGGCAAAAGTAACATATCGCTGGAACTCGTTACTCACTTCTCGTTTCTCATTCCTCATTTCTCATTCATCCTTTATACTCCCCCCATGCAAGAACTCATCCTGATCGTTGACGACGAACCCAAGATCGTACGCCTTGCGCGTGATTATCTTGAAAAGAATGGCTATCGCGTCGTAACTGCCGCCGACGGTCAATCTGCATTGACGACTGCCCGCCGCGAAAAGCCCGACCTGATCGTCCTCGACTTGATGCTACCCATCATGGATGGACGCGAAGTATGCAAAATTCTGCGCCGCGAAAGTGATGTGCCAATCATCATGCTCACCGCGCTCGCCGAAGAAGTGGACCAGATCACAGGTCTCGAGATCGGCGCGGATGATTACATCACCAAGCCATTTTCTCCGCGCGCGCTGGTTGCCAGAGTCCGCGCCATGCTGCGGCGAACACGCGGCGAGATTAGAACCCCAGCCATTATCCGCGTGGACGCGCTTGAAATCAACTCGGAGAAATATACTGTCTCATACAACAGCGTGCCTGTTCACCTCACACCCAACGAATTCAAATTGCTTCAACTTCTCGCCAGCCGTCCCGGGCAAACGCTGACCCGCGAACAACTGCTCGACGACCTGCACGGAGCCGCATCCAGCGTTGACCGCAGCGTAGATTCACATATCAAGAACCTGCGCCGCAAACTTGAAACCGAATCGCAAAAGCCGCTGATCGAAACTGTCTACGGCATCGGCTATCGTTATATAAATGTTGAACGTTAAACGTTCAACACAAAACCATGCGCCCACACGACCACACCCCCCACCACTTCCCGCCCATGCACTGGAGCAGCAAACGCCGCTCCATTTTTCGCGGCGTGGCATTTGTCTTTGGCACAATGACCTTCTTCATCATCGCCGCCATTGCGGTTGCCATTTATTACATTACCACGCAAACACAGCATGACCTTCACGGCGGCATTTTGATTCCACTGTGCGGGCTTCCCCTGCTTTTCATGTTCATCGCCTCACTCATCGGTCGGTGGGGCTATCGCCGCTTTGGCGGACCAATGGCAGATGTCATATCTGCCATTGACGCGGTTGCCGAAGGCGATTTGAGCATTCGTGTGCGCGAACATTTCCCCGGCGACCTTGGTCAACTTGCGCGGCGCTTCAATCACATGATCGCCGAGCTTGAACGCGCCGAGCATCAGCGCCGCAATCTCACCGCCGATATTGCCCATGAACTTCGCACGCCGCTTCACATTATTCAAGGCAACCTCGAAGGAATTATTGACGGCGTTTATCGGCCGACTCCCGAACACATCAACAACACCTTGGATGAAACGAAACTGCTCGCCCGTCTCGTGAATGACTTACAGACTCTTTCTCTGGCGGAGGCAGGGCAATTACCGCTTCACCCCACCCGATTCCTGATTGCCGACCTGATGGATGATCTCACTTCGAGTTTTTCCGCCCAAGCCAAGTCCCTCGGCATTGACTTGCAATCGAACATCACCGACGCAACAAAAGAAATCACCGCCGACTACGACAGATTGAATCAAGTGTTATCGAATTTAATTTCAAACGCGATTCGACACACGCCCAAAGATGGGACAATTTCCCTCGAAACAAGCACAGCTCCCTTCGGGGAATCAACTTCCAGCGGGGTACGAATCGCTGTCAGGGATACAGGTCAAGGCATCCCGGCAGAAGACATCCCCTTTATCTTTGACAGATTCTGGCGGGGAGATAAATCCCGCACCGAAAGAACCAACAGCGGACTCGGACTCGCAATTGCCAAACAACTCATCCTAGCACATCATGGCACGATCGAAGTCCAAAGCGAAGTCGGCAAAGGCACAACATTTATCATTGAATTGCCCGCATAAACGAAACACGCAACACGTTTTTACTTCACAGCCTTATCCGTAATCTCCAGCGCCTTATCCAAAATATCCATTCCCTCTTTTAATTCTTCTTCGGTGATAATCAACGGCGGGATAATCAACACGGTATGCCAGTGGGTGTACAAAAACAAGCCGTGATCGGTGCAATATTTTCTCAGCGCAACCATCTCAGGCGCGGAGCCGTTCCACGGAGCCATCGGATCTTTGGTCTTGCGATCTTTGACCAACTCAAGAATGCCGAACAACCCAATATTGCGAACCTCGCCAACGGACGGATGCGCTTCGCCGAGATCGGTCAGCATCTTCCGCAAAACCGCGCCCATGCTCGCGGCATGCTCGACGATTTTATCTTCCTTCATCACGCTGATATTCGCCACAGCCGCCGCCAATGAAATGGGATGCGAGGTGTAGGTCAGTCCGCTTTCAAAGGCATGGTCATCGAATGCCGCCGCAATCTCAGGCTTCATCGCCACCGCTCCCAGCGGCGCATACGCGGACGTAAGTCCCTTTGCCATCGTCATGATATCTGGAACAACATTCCAATGCTCAATGGCGAACATTTTGCCCGTGCGACCAAATCCGCTCATCACTTCGTCGCAGATCATCACGATGCCGTATTTGTCGCACAAGGCGCGCACGCCCTGCATGTATCCCTGCGGCGGGATAATGATGCCGTTCGTACCAGTCACCGATTCCATGAGAATGCCCGCAATGGACTCAGGTCCCTCATATAAAATAATTTCTTCCAAATGGTTGAGATAATCCTGTGCAAAGTCCGCTTCTGAAATATCGGGATTGGTGCGATGGAATGTGGAACGATAACGATACGGGTCGAGGAAATGCACCACGCCTGTCATCAGGTTTGGTTCCCAGCCTACGCGTCGCGGATCGCCTGTGACAGCCATCGCGCCAGCGCTTGCACCGTGATACGAACGGTAACGTGAAAGAATTTTGTGGCGCTTGGTATATCCGCGGGCAAGTTTGATGGCGTTCTCGTTTGCATCTGCGCCGCCGAGAGTGAATAGAACCTTAGTCAACGCGCCCTGCGGAGTAATTTCAGCCACCGCCCTACTCGCAATCGCGCGGATTTTGGTCGCCATGCCTGGCGCGGCATATGGCAGTTCGGCGGCTTGATCCTGCATGGCTTTGATCACCCGCTCGTTGCCGTGACCAATATTGACGCACATGGTCATCGAGTTGAAATCAAGATAGCGTTTATCATCCACATCCCAAAAATACACGCCCTTGGCGCGTTTAATGGCAATGGGATTCACTTTGGCTTGCGCCGACCAAGTCCAGAAAACATGCTCTTTGGAGAGCGGGAGAATTTCATCATCGGGGAGATCAAACATGGGAACCTCGTTTTGGATTTTGGTAGTCGAGCCGCCGTGCTCTTTGCGGCGTATCAAGACCACGATTTTGGATTTACGATTTGCAATTTGCAAATTCAGGATTACCTTTGCTATTTTTTATTACAGCCAGGCGGCGTTTTGGCATTTGAGTTCTCTTTTGTTTTTGAAGGTCTACATCTTCTTCTTACTTGAAAACAATCATTTATATGTTTGCAGCAAGTCCAGACTTTTTATCGTAATCCTGCTTGAACAAAACATCCAAAATCCATTCTCTAAAATCAGGATCGTCTGCAAACTTACGGTATAAATCTGTGTGGGAAAATATCATCTTGCGGAACTGTTCTTCCAGTTTCTTGGCGTAGGTAATCTTTGCATTTTGCCTGTCGCCGCTCTGTTTGGCGTTTTGATATTCGGTGTCCTGCGCAACTTCAACAGGTAGTACTTCAAAGACCAAATCCTTGTCGTGGTCTGTCCAGTTTGTGCCCCAGCTCTCGTTGAATTCATTGATGATGTTCGTGAGAAAATCCATATCTGGCTCTGACACTGTCGGGCGCGGATTGGGCGGCATGGGGTCAATCTCTTCACCACCTACGAGGTTGATCTTTGCTTTCGCTTCCTGTTGGTCAATGCGGTAACTATCCATATCCACGCTTTCAAGGATACCGCGCGCAAGGTCTTCGTCTTCTGGAGCGGGGAGTTTGGGAATCAGCAAGTGTAGGAAGGTTTTCAGGCTTTCCCAATAGATGTGATTGAACGGAAGAATCAGAGACAGGAATTGATAAGTGCGGACAAAGGTTTTTGCCTGCTGCTTGAAATCCACTTTGTCGTCGTTGGTCAGGATGTTCTTGTAGATTTCAGCGCAACTATCCAAAATGGGATCAAGCGTGTCTCTTGGCGCGCCGTTGATATAAAGTGACATCAAACTTTCAACCTGATCTCTGGCGTAGACTTGGAACGCATCGAGTTTGTCTTGCAGGTCGTTCAGGCGGTTGACGTCTGTGCCTTCACTCAACACAGTGGTTTTATAGAAAGACTCAAACCCTGCTTTGATGTCTTCAGTTGAGTTGACGAAATCAAGGACAAATACATCTTTCTTGCTTGGGTACGAGCGGTTCAGGCGGGATAGCGTTTGAACGGCTTTGACATCCGAAAGGATTTTATCGACATACATGGTGTGGAGCAGAGGCTGGTCGAAGCCAGTTTGGTATTTTTCAGCAACGATCAGGAAGCGGTATTCGTCCTTCTTGAATTCCTTGGGAATATCGGCGCTGGAAAAGCCGTTCATGGCGGCTTCATCGTATTTTTTACCTTCGTACTCCTTGCTTCCCGTAAAAGCAACAATGGCTTTGTATGGCGCTTTGATTTCTCTCAGGTAATTATCAACCGCCAGTCTGTACTTAATGGCGTTGAGAATCGAACTGGTGACAATCATCGCCTTGGCTTTGCCGTTAATCTTGCGCGCGCGATAGACATCCTTTTCAAAGTGATTGACCATGACTTCCACTTTCTGGCGGATGGCAATCTTATGCCCTTCGACATATTTCTTTAGTTTCTTACGGGCGCGGACTTTATCAAACTGCGGATCATCTTCGATCTTCTTTTGGATGTGATAGAAACTTTCGTAGGTGGTGTAGTTTTGCAGGACATCGAGAATGAACTTTTCTTCGATGGCTTGCTTCATGGAATAACTGTGGAAGGGATGAAATTTGCCCGTTTGCGGATTTTGAATTCCAAACAATTCCAGCGTTTTGTTTTTTGGCGTGGCGGTGAAAGCAAAGTAACTGGCGTTGTTCAATAACTTTTGTCGTTCGATGATCCTGTTGATGCGGTCTTCATCGGTTTCAATTTCCAATTCTTCGTCACTGCCTAAAACCGCGTTCATCGCGGCTGCGGCGCGACCAGACTGGCTGGAATGGGCTTCGTCAATGATGATGGCAAAACGTTTATCCCCAAGTTTTTGAATATCGCGCACCACAAAGGGAAACTTCTGAATCGTGGTGATGATGATCTTCTTGCCTTCTTCCAGGGCTTCACGTAATTCCCCTGAACCCTTAGTGATAGGCGCAACTACACCAGCAACATGTACAAACTGTTTAATTGTGTCGCGGATTTGCTTATCCAGCACTTTGCGGTCAGTAACAACGATCACAGAATCAAAGACTTTGTGTTGTTCGGTGGTATCGGAAATCTCGACCAGTTGATGGGCCAGCCATGCAATCGAATTGCTTTTGCCCGAACCCGCCGAGTGTTGGATAAGATAGCGCGTGCCTGCTCCGTGTTCGCGGGCATGTGCAAGCAGTTTGCGAACCGCGTCCAGTTGATGATAGCGGGGAAAGATCAACTTGCGCGTTTTCCTGCCCGTATCTTCGTCCACTTCTTCAATAACCTGTGCATACTTTTCAACGATATTGCTCAGGCTCGATTTGGCAAGGATGTGTTTCCACAGGTAATCGGTTTTCAATCCATGCGGGTTGACAGGGTTGCCCGCGCCATCGTCGCCAAGACCCAAATTGAAGGGAAGGAAGAAGGTGCTTTCGTCGCGTAAATGCGTCGTCATGTAAACCAGATTGTCATCCACAGCGAAATGCACGAGACAGCGGCCAAAGCCAAATAAAGGCTCGCGCGAGTCACGGTCTGTGCGATATTGCTTCATCGCGTCCCACACGTTTTGTTTGGTGAGATTGTTCTTTAGTTCAAAGGTGATGAGCGGCAAGCCGTTGATAAAAATGACCATATCCAGCGCGAGGCGTTTGCGGTCGCTGCTGAATTGAAGTTGATTGGTGGCGCTGAAATTATTTGCCGCGTAATTTTGGCTGGCTTTCGGGTTATGACTGGACGCGGGCTGCGGATAATACAACGTGACTTCATGCTGACCGTCGCGGATACCCTTGCGCAGGACTTCAACAATGCCCTCGGTTTTGATCTTATCGGACAGGCGCTGCAAAAATTTATCCTCGGCAGAGGTGGTTTTACCAAAACCCAGTTTTTCAGAAATTTCAGGTTGGGTGGTTTGCAGGAAATGAAACAGACGCTTGCGATCCACGCAAAAATCGCGGTCATAATCTGTTTTGTCGCCGCGCATGTACTTTGCCCCTTCGACAAGGCTTTCGATAATGAGTTTTTCCAAACCTGATTCGCTGGTGTCTGTGGTCATATCCTGTTTCCTATGTCATTCGGTCAGCGCGCGTTCCAGTAAGTCTCCGACATTGAGAGCGTTTGCCCATTTTTTCAAATAGGCGAGATCCATTTCGCCAGCGCGCATTTTTAACACGCCTAAAATATCGCGCCATTGACGTTCGGAGGCTTCGCCGCCCAGGCGATACCATTCCAGTTTGGAGAGGATGGTGTCTTCAGGGCTGGCAAACTTTGCGCTGGCTTCCGTTTCAAAGGTGAAGGTTTGTCGTTGGGCGCGCGCAAGTTGGGATTTTAGGAAGGGGCGCGGAGTCGGGATGAATACATCCACTTTGAAAAAGGTTTCGCGGTGTACGATGTTGAAACTGGCGTTGCGCTGAATGGCATCGGCGATCATTTCCTCATCCATATAGAATTCGTCCTGCAAGGCGGAGATAAAAGTCGGGAGGTGTTCCATTTGCATTTCGGCAACGATGTCTGAATCCTGCGTGGTGCGCACCGTCCCATAGAGCGTGCTGGCAAGCGAACCGCCAATGAGATAAGGCACGCCGAGTCTTTCAAACACGCCCGTGACTTTGAGAGTTACTTCCACAGGTTCATTTTGCATGGCGGGTCTCTCCTTGTGCTTCGTACACTTTGCGCGCCAATTCTTCGCCCAGCAGCAAATCTGCCAGTTTGCGGCGCAGTTCGGATTCGCTGGCTTGCGGATACTGTGAGTGCAAGCCTGTTAGCGCCAGTAAACGCGCCGAAGCGTTCAATTGCGCCAGCATGTTCATCTTGCGTGTGGGACTCGCCTGCCGCAATAACTGGATTTGCAGGGCTTCCATTTTGGGGTGCGTGTCGGAATAGTAGGCGGTTATTTTCATGTGGGGTGATTTTACATCCATAATCCATCATCATTATTTTGGTCTTTTTCCCAATTGGACGGGTTGGCGCGGATGTAATTGCGGATGCGGTTCAATTCTGCCTCATTGCGGATGATGTGATCCCAGAACCGTTCCTGCCATCCAAATTCGTGACCTGCATTATGCGCCAATTTCGTCACCGCCGATTTGAACGAACGCACGGCAACGGACAATGAACCCGTTTTGGGGGATATTGCCGCCATTTGGTTTTTGGCAACGGTAGAGACGGTGCATTGCACCGTCTCTACGATAATGATTATCCCGTGCGCATGGTTCGGCATAATGACCCATTCATCCGATTCGATGTCCGCATGGTGTTGCGGATTTTCCATCCAACATTGGGCGGCGATTTCGCCAATGGCAGACAGGCGAACATCATCCCCTTCAACCCCGCCAAAATAGGGGATGCGCCCTTTTGTGCAGATGGTGACAAAATAATACCCAGGGTTGCGGTAATCCCAACCCTTCAAACGGGCGGATTCGATGCGGTATTTATTTTTGAATAGGGTCATAATATTTCCGTTATCCTATTATTCGGCGCACATTACGGCGTATCATCGTCCGTCATTCGGTCATTCGTTATTCCGTTCGTTTCGCCATCCCATCCGTAGAGACGTTGCAATGCAACGTCTCTACGGATGGGATGCAACGTCTCTACGGCACAACCCACACGAACGCCGTGTGGATAAACGAATGCCGACCAGCCATTCGTGCATTCGTGGTCGTCATTCGTGGACGGTTCTCACATCCATCTTCCCTGTCACCGCCTCCGCGATCAGCGCCGTCCGATATTCTTGCACAAATGCAACGGTATCTTTTTGGTACTGTATTGATTTATCAACTTCCTTGCATTTTTCATCGAGAAACTGAGTAATTGCAACTCTCTCTTCATCAGGCGGCAAAAGAATAGGAGTGTTTCGGAGAGACTTCAAGGAAAAATTATATATCGTTGTGCCTGTTACTTGAAGGTGAAAATTTAGTGACATTGCAAAAGACTGGAAAAAGTAACTCAGAAAATATTTCATCAAATCATCTTTACAAGTGATATAGGCAGCGCTCTTTCCTAAAACAACTTTTTCCCCTCGGAAAAATGCAATGTTCCCGACAGTCCCGTTGATTGACAGCAAGATGGTTTTATCATTTAGCGGAAGGTAATGTTTTTTATATTCGCTTTCACTTACGCATTTAGCAGTCTCGCCTAATTCTATAGTTCCATTTATCAGATTGTTTCCATTGATAAAAAAATAATCCGATTTATCAACATAGTTTGGAGTACCATGTAATCCGTCACCAATACCTTCAGTGATCTTTGATAATTTGGAAACTTCCCAATGCTCAGGAATCTCACACAACCACTCAATCCCAGATGACTTCATCCTCGCCAGCGGATTCAACCCCCGCGTCACGGCTTGATTGATGAGCGCCGTCTTTTGCTCCTGCAACAGTTCAATCAGCCGTTCCTTCTCGGCGATGTAGCGGTCAATGTCTGCAAGTTTGGCGTCAAGGAATTTAGCAATTGCTTCCTGTTCATCAAGTGGCGGGATAAGTACGTGCAAATTACAAAAATCATCGTAGTTAATATTCTTGCCTTCTCGAATACCTGTAATTGCCGTGTTGAGTTCGTCAATAAAATTAAACGATTTCAACAAATACTTGTAGTAGTTTTTATGTATTGGGGTTATTTCCCTTAAAACTGTGTAGGCAGGGCTGACCAACCCGCGATATTCCGAATATTCAATGCCACCTTGAAAAGAACGCAGGCTAATCACAAAATCGCCAGCCTCAACAAGTTTGAAACCAGTCAATTCGCCAGTTGGCATGACCACACGATCTTCCAACATGTCACGTGGCATAACTCCGCCGCTTTGAGTGGCAGAAAGCAACCGTTCGTCAGAAAAGCCTTTTTGCGAAATGTCTTTGAAAATCCATTTCGCTTTGCGGGATTCCCAGTGTTTTGGGATGTCTCCCACCCAGGGCAAGCCAGAATCTTTATACGCTGAGTACGGCTTCATCTATTTATTTCCGCTTCCGTCCACAATGCGCTGTAACAAGCCTTCGGTCTCGTGTTCAAGCGCAAGAATATCTTTTGCAATCTCATCCAGCGGGCGCAAGGGCTGGTACTTGTAAAAATACTTGGTGAACGAAATTTCATAGCCAATCTGCGTCTTGCTTTCATCCACCCATGCGTCGGGCGCATAAGGCAACACTTCGCGGGTGATGTAATCTCCCACGTCTTCTTTGAGCGGCACGCGCTCCGTATCGCGCAAATCGGTATCTGGCTCGTACCGACTCCCCTCTCCTTTTAGGAGAGGGGCTGGGGGTGAGGTCAGGGTGAGGTCTTTCACAGGTTCCGCGCTCTCATCCACTTCCGTAAAATACTCCCGTAAATTCTTCCAATCCGTCTTCTTTAATTTCAAATCCAACTTCTTGATGTAGGTCTCGAACTTCTCGCGCACCTCGTTAAAGTCTTTATGCGCCTGCTCGCCAAACAGCGCGTGAAAAGCGTCCGCCAACACATGCAGGTTTTTATCTTCGCTCTCCGCTTTCAAACGCG
>DYDH01000469.1 GCA_020717985.1 Herpetosiphon sp.
GGGGAGAATGGACGCAGAAAATCCGTCAAGAATGAGGCGGTCGTCAAAGGACTTTGTCACCTTATCAAATTCAAAGACCAAGTCACCGAGGCGCGGACCGGGCGGGATGTAAATTTCCAAGTCTTCGCGGCGCTTCTCGGCTTCTGCGTTGAGCAATTGTTCGTAGGAGGTGACACGCGCCTTGCCCTTGGACTGACGCGCCTTGGGCGACATGCGGATCCATTCGAGTTCGCGCATGAGAGTCTTCTGGCGCTGACTTTCAGCCTTCTCTTCATTCGCAAGCCGATTCTCTTTTTGTTCGAGCCACGAAGAATAATTGCCCTTCCACGGAATTCCGTAGCCGCGATCTAATTCCAAAATCCAGCCTGCCACATTATCAAGAAAATAACGATCATGTGTAACGGCGATCACTGTACCTTTATATTCGCGCAAGTGATGTTCGAGCCACGCCACTGACTCGGCGTCGAGGTGGTTGGTCGGCTCGTCGAGTAGCAAAATGTCTGGTTCGCTGAGCAGCAATCGGGTGAGTGCGACGCGCCTTCTTTCTCCGCCGGATAAAATCTTGATCGGCGTATCGCCAGCAGGACAGCGCAGCGCATCCATTGCCACTTCGAGATGACTGTCGAGATTCCAGGCATCGTGCTTGTCGAGTTCATCTTGCAATTTGGCTTGCTCGGTGACGAGGGCGTCGAAATCGGCATCGGGTTCGGCGAACTTGGCGTTGACTTCATCAAAGCGCGCGAGCATTTCGACGATGGGAGCGACCGCCTCTTTTACGACCTCGATGACTGTTTTTGTTTCATCGAGTTTTGGTTCCTGTTCGAGAAACCCAACCGAGTAGCCTTTCGCCGCGGATATTTCGCCGACATACTCATTATCAATGCCCGCCATAATGCGCAGCAACGTGGATTTGCCCGCGCCGTTCAGACCGAGCACGCCGATCTTGGCGCCGTAATAAAACCCAAGCGAAATATCGCGCAGGATCATTTTGTTACTGGATGGGATCAGACGTCCCACTTTGTTCATGGAGTAGATTACAAGGGATTCATTTGCCATAATGAGGGTATTTTACCAGTTGTTTGATTCACCCGAAGGGGTGTGGGTATAATTTGCGGAGTTATGGGCTTGGGTCGGGAGACCCAAGCCGAACACTGAACATAGATAAGCGCTGGTCTCCCGACCAGCGCTGTGGGTTGGGCAATGCTGGTCGGGAGACCAGCGTTTAACCAGACCAGCATCAAACAATAATGCAGGGAGCAACATAATGGAACGCTATAGAATCGTGGAAGGCATTGGAATTTATTTCGTGACATTCACAATCGTAGAGTGGATGCCTGTATTCATCGAAGAAGCGACCTGCAAAATTATCACAGAGAGTTTGAATTTTTCGATTAGTAACAAACGGCTGGGTGTGAATGCATACGTCATCATGCCCAATCATATGCACGCAATTGTTTTTGACAAGGATTTTGATAACGAACGCTTGAAACACACCTTGGATGATCTGCGAAAATTCACGGGGCGGCAATTGCTGGATTATGCCGATGCGAATCTCCCAAATCCATTTGGGCAAACGTTTCGTGAAAATGCAAAGGAAGACCGTCAACGCAAGTTTTGGCAATCCACACAACACCCCGAAGGAATATTTACCGAAAGGTTTTACCGGCAGAAGTTCAACTACATCCATTTGAACCCTGTCCGTAAGGGACTTGTCCGCTCGGCAGTTGATTGGCGGTTTTCATCGGCAGGGTATTGGCTGGACACAGCCGCTGGTCAGGAGACCAGCGGCGAACAGACTAGTGGCGAACAGACTAGTGGCGAACAGACTAGT
>DYDH01000163.1:0-8190 GCA_020717985.1 Herpetosiphon sp.
ATTCACGCCATGATAAGGATTTTTCCATGCTTCTCCTGTTAAGAAGTATGGGCGAAGCAATGCTTCGCCCATACAAGATGTTATTTTAGTACAGGCACAAAGCCCAAATCAGCAACGATCACCTGCGCTTCATCGGAAAGGATCCAATCGAGATATTCCTTGACGACGCCAGTGGGTTCGCCATTGGTGTACATATAAAGGTCACGCGCAATGGCATAGGATTTATCGTTCACGGTTTCGATTGAAGGTAAAACATACGCGCCGCCTTGTTCTTTTGCAATGGCAACCATCTTCAAATCATCTGGCACATAACCGAGTCCGTCGTAGCCAATGGCGTTCGGATTATCGCGCACTTCCGAAATAATTCCCTCGGAGGATGGAAGCAACAACGTATCCATTGAAAATAAAGTTTTATCTTCCTTGCTTCCCAGCCGCAAAACGGTCTCCAGAAAATAGACGTGCGTGCCCGAATTGGTTTCACGTGACAAGCGCACAATGGGACGGTCTTCGCCGCCCACTTCCTGCCAGTTCACATACTTGCCGCTGTAAATATCCGAGATCTGTTGCAGCGTTAATTCGCTGACAGGATTGTTCGGATTGACGACCACGGCAATCGCATCACGCGCGATGATGTGTTCAACAGGTTCAACGCCATTGGATTGCGCTTCGGCGGCTTCTTCATCCTTGATCTTGCGGGATGCGTTCGCTAAATCCACTGTGCCGTTGACCAGCGCCGCGATGCCCGTGCCCGACCCGCCGCCTGTTACTGATATACGGACATCTGGGTGGTCGCCCTGATATTGCTCCGCCCATGCCAGCGCCAAATTGACAATGGTATCCGAGCCTTTATTTTCGATGTACTTTGCAGGGGAATCAGATGCGGATGAACTATTGGACGAGCCGCAGGAGGTGAGGAGGAAAAAAATAAGAAGGTAAGAAGTGAGAAGTAAGAAGTTGTGAACGCGTTTCATCGGGCGGGATTATAAACGATTCAGCGATTCAATGATTCAGCGAGTCAGCGATTCATCCTTCACAATTCATCCTTCGTCCTTGATTTTTGATACAATCGCCCCATGACCACAGATCAATCCGCCTTCTCCGTCCAGCATCTTGATTTTTATTACGGCAAATCAAAAGCGCTTTCCAATATCAACCTCGAAATCCAGCCGCAAAAAGTGACCGCGCTGATCGGTCCCTCAGGCTGCGGCAAATCCACGTTCTTGCGTTGTCTGAACCGCATGAACGATACCATCCATGGAACGCGAGTCGAGGGGAAAATTCTGCTCAAGGGCGAGGATATTTACGACCCGAAAATGGATGAGGTCAATTTGCGTCAGCGCGTGGGCATGGTCTTCCAGAAACCGAATCCATTTCCACAGTCCATTTACGACAACGTGGCATTTGGTCCGCGTGTGATGGGTATGGATGTGAACCTCGATGAAGTCGTGCAAAGCAGTTTGGAACGTGCCGCACTATGGGATGAAGTAAAAAGCGACTTGAAATCTGATGCGATGGGACTGTCGCTCGGTCAACAGCAAAGATTATGTATCGCGCGCGTGGTGGCAGTGCGTCCCGAAGTAATTCTCATGGATGAATCCACATCGGCGCTTGACCCAATCGCCACCCTGCGCGTGGAGGAATTGATCGCCGAACTCAAGCAGGATTATACAATTGTCATCGTCACGCACAACATGCAGCAAGCCGCGCGCGTTTCAGATTTTACAGGCTTGTTCTGGCTTGGAGAGCTGGTGGAATTTGCGCCGACAAGCGACATATTCACCAATCCAAAAGAGGAATTGACCGAAGCGTATGTGACGGGGAGAATGGGGTAGGGATGGTTGGTATTTGGTAATTGGGGATTTAGCGAAATCAAAAAAGGTGAACGCAAAAAATGCGTTCACCTTTTTACTTCTCACTTTTTACTCATTACTTGTTACTTCCTACTTCTTCATCCAAAACTCATCACTGCTGGATTTGATCTCATTCAGTTCGCCTGTTGCAATGAATATTGTGCGCTCGCAGATGTTGGTCACACGGTCCGCCACGCGCTCGAGGTTATGACCAACCCACAAAAGCCAGTTGGCGCGCTCAATGGATTTTGGATCCTGGATGATGAGCAGCATCAACTCGCGGTAGATTTGATTGTAGAGCGCATCAACTTCATCATCTTCGATCGGGATGGCTTTAGCGGCTTCCACATCTTCGTTGACGAAGGCGGTAAGCGAACGATGCAGCATGCTCGTACCGATCTGCGCCATGCGCGGAATGTCGATCAACGGCTTGAGTAGCGGCTCTTCACCCATGCGGATATTTATATTCGCGATCCCTTTGGCGTAATCACCCATGCGCTCCAACTCGGAGATGATTTCCATGGTGGAAGCCAGCAGTCGCAGGTCATGCGCCATAGGCTGTTGCGTGGCGATCAGGATCATTAATTGCCGTTCGATGTCAAATCGTTTCTGGTTGATCGCTCTGTCTTCTTCAATGATCTTCTCAGCGCCTTTAATATCGCGTTTCTTCAATGTTTCCACCGAGGCAATGATGGCATGTTCCACCATCGAGCCAAGCAGGAGCACTTCATCTTTTACTTGTTGTATCTCGTGTTCGAATGTTTTTCTGATCATAATTCCTCTAAGTATGGCCTTTGCAGGTTTTGTTCTGTGATTTTACTACCGACAATTACATCTGACGATAGTTGTGCGGCGTAACACCTTGTGCGTTCAACCAATTGCGCAGACGCAACTCGATTTGATAACGCACGCTTCGGGTGGAAGCGAGACGCTGCTCTTCATCAAATTTTGCGGGATCATCAAGCGGCCAATGTGCATGTGTTCCCATACTGAGAAATATTGCAGGACAATTTTCCTCGGCATCCGAACAGACTGTGATGACATATCCAAAATTGACCTTGCCCATATATTCCATAACAGACTTTGACCACTGATTGGAAATATCGATCCCAATTTCGCGCATCGCTTCCTCGACCTCGGGCAGGATACTGCCCTTTGGCTCTGTGCCTGCGCTGAAAACATCGAAATGATCTCCTGCCATTGCTCGCAGGAGACCTTCCGCCATTTGACTGCGCGCTGAGTTGCCTGTGCAAAGAAACAATACCTTTGGTTTGTTCATGGTTTTTCCTTCAGAAAAGTACACAAGTAATCAGGTAAACAATTACACACGTTGCTTCTCTGTATACCTGTTTACCTTCCTACCCAAATCTTCCCGTCACATAATCTTCGGTACGCTTGTCGGAGGGATTGGTGAAGATCTTCTTCGTTTCCGAAAATTCGATCACGGTGCCGGAACGTGAGCCGTCCTTCTCCAACATCATCATGGCGGTGTAATCTGAAACACGCGCCGCTTGCTGCATGTTGTGGGTGACGATGATGATGGTGTAATTTTTCTTGAGCTCCTGCATCAACTCTTCGATGCGCAGGGTGGAGATGGGGTCGAGCGCCGAAGCGGGTTCGTCCATCAAGATGATCTCAGGTTGAATGGCGATGGTGCGGGCGATGCACAAGCGCTGCTGTTGACCGCCGGAAAGGGCATACGCGCTTTCCTGAAGTTTATCCTTGACCTCATCCCACAAGGCTGCGCCGCGCAGGGAAGTTTCCACCAATTCGTCCATTTTGCCCTTGAAACCGTTGATGCGGGCGCCCCAGGCAATATTGTCATAAATGGATTTCGGGAAAGGATTGGGCTTCTGAAAGACCATCCCGATCTTGCGCCGCACTTCCACGGGGTCGATATCATTGCTGTAGAGATTTTGTCCCTGCATGAGCAATTCGCCTGTAACGTGGCAGCCCGGCACGAAATCGTTCATGCGGTTGAAAGCGCGCAGGAGCGTGGATTTACCGCATCCCGAAGGACCGATGATGGCGGTAATTTTTTGGCGTTCGATCAGCATGTCGACATCTTTGACCGCCATAAAACTGCCATAATAAATTGAAAGTGTGTTGGTTTCGATTGCGTAATTATTTTCCATATTTCACATCCACAAATTGGGGGGTTACCATCTTCTCTGAAAGCGGTTGCGGATCAGGATGGCGGTAGCGTTTAAGGTCAACAGAAGTACCAGCAGGACGATGATGGCGCTTGCAGCGATGGCATGAAATTCGGATTGGGCGCGGGTGGTCCACTGGTAGATTTGAATGGGCAGGGCGGTAAACTTCGAGAAGGGACCGTCCGGGTCGAGGCTGATGAAGGTGGATGCGCCCACCACGATCAGCGGAGCGGTTTCACCGAGGGCGCGGGAAAGCGCCAGAATGCTGCCCGTCATGATGCCGGGCAGGGCATTGGGTAAAACATGATGCCAGACCGTCTGCCAGCGGGTTGCCCCAACGCCATACGCCGCCTGACGCAGCGAGTCGGGCACGGCTTTGATGGCTTCCTGCGCGTTGATGATGATCAGAGGCAGCACCAAAATTCCCATCGTCAGACCAGCCGACAGCACGGTGCGCCCGTTCGAGTCGGTTACGCCGAACATGCTTCCGCTGGTAAATGTCTCCAACACGCGGACAAAAACCGCAAGACCGAGCATCCCATACACGATACTTGGCACTCCCGCCAGGTTGTTGATGTTGGTCTGGATGATATTCGTCAGCCAGTTCTTGGGCGCGTACTCCTGAAGATACACGGCTGCGCCGGTACCGATGGGCAGGGCGAAGAGAATCGCAATTCCCACCAGCCACAGGGAACCTAAGATGGCGGTACGGACACCCCCGAACTCGGCACGCGAGGACATGGGCGTAACCAGGAACTGAGGCGTGAGCCATGACCGAAATTCCAAAATGGCATTCGGGTATTCCTCGGCAACCTGGGCGCGGATTTCAGCGCCGCGCATGAGAGAATCGGTCATGCTCCAGGTTCCTTTGGTATCGATGCGGACGAGGCGCTCCAAAAACAGGCTCAACAGGTCAGACTGGGAACGCTCTCCCATCGGCTGTTCAGTGTCCAGCTTGTTATATGCCCCTTTGGAAAGTTTTTCCTTGAGGATGACGAGCAGTTCGTCCTTTGTCAATTCGGTGACCGGGGTGGAAGTAAATTCTGTTGGCGCATTCTTGTATTCATACGCGATAAAACCAAACGCCCCATCAACCACGTTGTAGATCAACGCCATCAAGCTGACAATGGCGATCAACAGGGCGGAAAGGAATACAAACTGCCAGATCGCCGCCGACCGATAGCGGGTACGAAGTTCTGAATAGAAAGCATCGCCTTCCGGATAATTGGTTTGATGATTGTTCATTCGTATTGCTCCCTAAAGCGATTGACCACCCACTGGCTGATGAGGTTCAGGACGAGGGTCACGAGGAACAGCATCAAGGCGATGGCAAACAGGCTGGTGTAGTCAATGGAATTGTAGGAAAGGTCGCCGCCGCTGATGCGCGCGATGTGACCGGTCATGGTCTCGGCGGCTTCCAACGGGTTGAACGAGAAGTTGGGACCTGACCCGGCGGCGACGGCTACGATCATGGTCTCGCCGACAGCGCGCGAAACACCCACGATCACCGCCGCGCCAATACCGGAAAGCGCCGCAGGTACAACCACCTGCATACTGGTTTCAACCTTGGTGGCGCCCATGGCGTAGGCGGCTTCCCGCAGGGAACGCGGCACAGCGCTCAATGCATCCTCGCTCATCGAGGAAATGAGCGGCAGGATCATGATCCCCATCACCAGCCCGGCGGAGAGCATGTTATAGACCTGGATGTTATCCCCGAAAATCCCTTTGAGGATGGGGGTAATAAAAAGCAGGGCAAAATAACCATACACAACGGTTGGGATGCCTGCCAGGATTTCAAGGATGGGTTTCAGGGTGGACCGCGCCCGAATGGAGGCGTATTCGCTGAGATACACCGCGGCGGCAAGTCCGAGGGGAACCGAAATCAGTATGGCGATGAAACTGGTCACAAGTGTCGCCGAGACCAAAGCCCAAATCCCGTATTGACCGATTCCCGGCTGCCATTTTGTTGTCCCAAGAAATTTTCCGAGGGTGACATCGGGGTTGGTGAAAAAGAGCATGGCTTCCTTGCCCAACTCGTACACAATGGCAATGGTGATGATAATGGACAGGATGCCAGCCAGGAAAAGCAAAGTCTGGATGACGCTTTCACCCACCCTGAACTTCTTCTTTAGATCAACCTGGCGAAAATTTTGTGTTTCCATGACTTTTAGTTTGAGGGTCTCTTCTTTCATAAACGCTCTCTTAACCTGCTTGATTGCATGAACAATTGCAAAAGGGAATAAATTTTCCCGTGAAATAATGCCTGTTTACTCGAACAAATTGCCTTTCCAGCCATATACAGACGAAATGGGCTGGACCCGCTTGCAAAGGTCCAGCCCGTTATATCGTTGGATTTTCTTACTTCATGGCCGCCATCAAAGCATCCATGGAACCCTTGAGGGCATCGGCGGGAGCGGGGAAGTAACCCACATCGACAATGTTGTCATTAACGTTGCTCAGGTAGAAGTACAGGAACGCGGCAACCTGGGGTTTGGCTTTGATGATCTCAGCATCGGAGTAGATGAACAGCGGGCGGGCGAGGGGATATTCGCCGGCATCCACGGAAGCCTGGTTGGGCTCGACACCTTCGACGGAGATGGCTTTCAAACCACCCTGATTCTCGGTGAAATAAGCGAAGCCGAAGTAACCAAGAGCGTACGGGCTGCCTTCGACGCCCTGAACGAGGACGTTGTCATCTTCTGAGAACTGTGCGCCAGCGAGACCGAGAAGTTTTTCTTCAGCGCCTTTGAGGTCGTCTTTTTCATCAACCTTGGGCAGAACCTTGGCAGCCACGGATTCGATCATGTAATCGAACGTGCCGCTGTCTGCACCGGGGGAGTACACTTCAATCGCCTCGGCGGGAAACGCGGGATCAACCTGGTTCCAGGTGGTGAATTCGCCGGTGAAGATCTTGCCAAGTTGTTCCTTAGTCAAGCTGGTGACGAAGTCGTTCTCGGCGCTCATCACAACTGCGAGGGCATCGGTGCCAACACGGAATTCGATCGGAGTGCGAGCGGGGGAAAGGGCTTTGCAGGATTCGACTTCACCGTCCTTGATAGCGCGGGAGGCATTCGCAACATCGGTTTCACCGGTCTTGCAGAAGCGTTCGAAGCCAGCGCCGGAACCGATGCTATCAACGGTCACGTTGCCAGCGAAGCCTTCCTGTTGGAAGAGTTCAGCCATACGCTCGGAGAGCGGGAACACGGTCGAGGAACCAGCGGTGATCACATCACCTTCAACGGCATCGGGAGCGTACATCGCCATTGCATCATCAGCAGCGGGAGCCATCGCTTCGCCACTCATGGCTGCCATGAGGGCATCCAAGGAACCCTTGAGGGCGTCGGCGGGAGCGGGGAAGTAACCCACATCGACAATGTTGTCGTTGACGTTGCTCAGGTAGAAGTACAGGAACGCGGCGACCTGGGGCTTGGCTTTGATGATCTCAGCATCGGAGTACATGAACAGCGGGCGGGCGAGGGGATATTCGCCGGCATCCACGGAAGCCTGGTTGGGCTCGACACCTTCGACGGAGATGGCTTTCAAACCACCCTGATTCTCGGTGAAATAAGCGAAGCCGAAGTAACCAAGAGCGTACGGGCTGCCTTCGACGCCCTGAACGAGGACGTTGTCATCTTCTGAGAACTGTGCGCCAGCGAGACCGAGAAGTTTTTCTTCAGCGCCTTTGAGGTCGTCTTTTTCATCAACCTTGGGCAGAACCTTGGCAGCCACGGATTCGATCATGTAATCGAACGTGCCGCTGTCTGCACCGGGGGAGTACACTTCAATCGCCTCGGCGGGAAACGCGGGATCAACCTGGTTCCAGGTGGTGAATTCGCCGGTGAAGATCTTGCCAAGTTGTTCCTTAGTCAAGCTGGTGACGAAGTCGTTCTCGGCGCTCATCACAACTGCGAGGGCATCGGTGCCAACACGGAATTCGATCGGAGTGCGAGCGGGGGAAAGGGCTTTGCAGGATTCGACTTCACCGTCCTTGATAGCGCGGGAGGCATTCGCAACATCGGTTTCACCGGTCTTGCAGAAGCGTTCGAAGCCAGCGCCGGAACCGATGCTATCAACGGTCACGTTGCCAGCGAAGCCTTCCTGTTGGAAGAGTTCAGCCATACGCTCGGAGAGCGGGAACACGGTCGAGGAACCAGCGGTGATCACATCACCTTCAACGGCATCGGGAG
>DYDH01000163.1:8311-10427 GCA_020717985.1 Herpetosiphon sp.
GCGGTGATCACATCACCTTCAACGGCATCGGGAGCGTACATCGCCATCGGGTCTTCTTCGGTGGGGACAGCGGTGGGTTCAGCAGGAGCTTCGGTTGCAACAGGAGCCGCGGTGGGTTCCTCGACAACAGGAGACTCAGTGGCAGGGGCGCCGCAAGCGGCGAGCAAGAGGCTCATAGCCACTATAACAAACAATAATGAACGAACGGTTTTTGACATTTCTTTTCTCCTATAGTTTTATACGACTGTGACATGATAAGCACCCCCTCTTAAGGGCAATAGAAGAACAGGTTAACGTTTTGTTAAATGTTCGGGAACCGCAAGTTTCAGTTGTGGAGAAAATCTTCCTGATAAAATATACTCATGATCAAAACTCCTTTTTCCCTTGCACCCGAATATCGCGACTATGTGTGGGGCGGATCAAGACTCCGCCCTGAGGTTGTTCCCACCGCCGAAGCATGGATTGTCTTCGCGGGCAACCGCATCTCTTCTGGACCTTATGCGGGGCGCACCCTCTCAGACCTGGCAGAAACCTTTGGGGTTGACCTGCTCGGCACGCGCGCCGTCGCACAGACTGGGATGCGCTTCCCTGTGCTGGTGAAGATCCTCGATTGCGCGCAGTGGCTGTCGTTGCAAGTCCACCCGAACGATGAACAGGCGGAAAATTTGGAAGGGGTTGGATTCTTCGGTAAAACCGAAGCCTGGCATGTATTGGAAAATGAACCAGACGCAAAGTTGATCGCGGGCATGAAGCCAAACATCACAGCCGAAGCGCTGGCTGATTCGATCAGGAACGGAACCATCCTCGATACGGTTCAGTCCATTGAAGTAAAAGCCGGGGATACATTGTTCATGAGCCCGGGCACGATCCACGCGCTGGGACCCGGCATGTTGATCTATGAAATTCAGCAAACATCAGATATCACCTATCGTGTCTATGATTGGGGACGTCCGCAAACTGAAACGCGTAAACTTCACATCGAGAAAGCATTGGCAGTTTCAAACCCAAATGCAACCGCGGCTGTTTTATCCGCGCCGCAGGTGAATGACGGCGAAGTAAAGACTCTGACCCAGTGTCAATATTTTCAATTGGATACAATTTTGGTCGAAGAGAAAACTGCGACACTGGATACGTTGGGAGAATCATTCCACGCGTTGACCCTGCTCGATGGGCAGAGTCAGGTAAAGGCGGGGGGGGGTCGTTCATCCTCAATAAATTTGAAACCCTTTTGATTCCCGCCGTCTGTGGGGTATATCAAATCAATCCAATAAAAAAATCACGCCTGCTCAAAGCAAGCGTGTAAACTTTGCAGAATGTTGCGTGTTTCGTAAAACTTCAAAGCGGAACACGCTATGGTTCTTAGGGTTCTGCAATTATGGCGGGGACAGAAAACAACATTTCAGAATGTGACTTTTCGCGCCATTGCCATGTGTTGAGGTCGGAGATCGCGCGATAGGCGGTGAGGTCCAGTTGAAGCGGGGTGACGGAGACATAGCCATCTGCCAGCGCGCCGACATCGGTGCCAGATTCTGAGACACCCGTGGGGGCATCGCCACCGATCCAATAATAGGGACGTCCACGCGGGTCGGTACGTTCGTCAAGGCGGCTGTGATACACGCGCAATCCCTGGCGCGTGATGCGAAAGCCGTGAATATCCTCCACTTTCATAAAAGGCACATTGACGTTCAATAAGGTTTCAGCGGGCAGTCCGTTGGCGATCACATTTCGAACAGCGATACTGGCGGCATTTGCCGCAGGTTGAAAATCAATCGCGCCGATATGACCTTCTGGCACTTCAAGTGAAACTGCAATGCCGGGTACGCCTGCGATCACGGCTTCCATGGCGGCAGTGACCGTCCCTGAGTAAGTGACATCATGCCCAAGGTTCGCGCCGACGTTGATGCCAGAGACGACCAGATCAAACTTCTCTTTGAAATAGCCGAGCATGGCCAGCGCCACACAATCGGATGGTGCGCCGTCGCTTGCGAATGCCTGCGAACCGTCTTCAAGATGGAATTCGCGCAAGCGCAGGGCGCGGTCCAATGTTTTCACATGTCCGCTGCCAGACCAGTTGCGGTCAGGCGCGAGGATGGTTACTTTACCGAGGTGACGCATT
>DYDH01000470.1:0-1425 GCA_020717985.1 Herpetosiphon sp.
AGGCTTTGCAGCTCTTTTTCAAGGTCTTCATGCGACCATTGTATCAGCACTTTCCTCCAAGACAAACGGTTTCGCTATTCTTCGCCATTTTTCTTCTGAGTTACCGGAGGCACCCCTTGGTGTGTTGGCAGTCATGGTGGCTCATTGGGTTGTTGATGTTCGCTGCCTAAATCAGTTCGGTGCGACAGTCCCAGCGGACACAGGGGCCGGTGGCGCCTGTGCCTCCACTGAAACGTTGGAGAATAGTGCCGTATCCTTTGCGTCCGCTTGATGCGCGCAGACGGCAAGCCCCACTAACACCGGGCCTTGGAAGGACACTTCAGTATTCGCGATTTTCTTTGGCTCCGCACCGTCCTTGCCAACATACATGTAAATTTTGACTCCACTACGAACCAGTTTCACGTTGAACGTGCCGGGCTTGTCGAAGGGGAGATCAAAGGTATTGGTGTCTTCGCCTTGTTTGCGTCGCCATTGAAGCGCAGGCATGCCGCTGCCATGAATCACAACGTCCGCGTAAGCCGCATCCGGATCCAGAGACTGGCGCACCATAATGCCTCCTTTCCGATGTTCGGATCCTCTGCCCAAAAACCGCATCGTGGCCGTAACGACAAAGTTGCCGGTCATCTCCCGCCAGACATATTGAAACTGATCTTGCTTGCCCCAGATATTTGCTCCGGAGCCGGTGATTTGGTATTGCCCGTTAGAAAACTTTGTGCCTCCTTTGATCGCCGGGCTACCGACATCGCCGGAGCGAGTAAAGATGCCAAGGGTTCCGCTCTGCGCGAAAGCAGAAGTGGATACAGGTGGTAACCGACGTATCGCAGACAATTCGTTTGATTTAATGGGTGCTGGTTGCGGCAGTTGTTCGACAGATACATCTGAAAACAGCACGGTGTTCACCGCCCGCTGCGTGTGCGACGCCACTCCGAGTCCAACGAAGATCGGACTGCCCAACTGATTTTTTGTGGTATGTCCCAACTCCTCCAGCGGTGCCCCGTCCTTGGAAATCCAGAAAGTGATGGTAGGGCCTTGCCGGACCAGCTTCAGCTTCCATACTCCAGGGCCCTCTGTGGGAAAATTCACTGTATTGACATTGTCAGCCTTGGTGTTGCGGAACTGAACCGATGGCATGCCGTCTCCGTGAATCGCAAGGTGGAGGAAGGGAGAATCCGGATCGAGGCTCTTGCGCAACATAATAACCGCCTTGCGATGCCCAATTCCTTCCGTGAGGAATTTTGCCGTAGCCGTCACCGAAAAATTGTCGGACATTTCACGCCACACGAAATGAAACTGATCCGCCCTGCCCCAGATATCCGTGCCGGAGCCTGTAATCTTGTATTGTTCGGTGGACGCGTCAAACTCCACGGACCCTTTCAGCGGAGGAGCGCCCACATCGTCGGAATTGGTGAAACTGCCAAATTTTCC
>DYDH01000470.1:1438-1790 GCA_020717985.1 Herpetosiphon sp.
GGGGTAGCGGCCAACAAACAAGTGATTGTTATAAGAAATCGTCTTTTTGACATTGGCACAAACCATCCTATTTCCTTCTCATGGGAACCTCCGGTAACGGGTTTGCGGAACCTTGTTGAGGGTTGTGGTTCGGTTTTTCGTTTGGTTTCGGTCATGGCGACTCCTTCCGTGGTTGGGTTCATGGTTTTGACTCGTTGATTTTCGTTTTGTTTTCCGGCTTCCAGTGCTTTTCGATCTCCTTTTCAGACGGCTCGTAACGGTAGCAACTGCAAGCGCACGATCTGTTCATAGCGGGCCAGGTTGTAGATCAAGTTGATGAACCCGATCGCTGCCGCGTTGCGCCGCCTCCCGA
>DYDH01000164.1 GCA_020717985.1 Herpetosiphon sp.
GGAGTAGGTATAATTTTCACAGTTATAATCAGTGGCGCGCATAAAAATAATTTGTATGGAGGTAAACATGTTTGCATTACGTTTGTTATCCGAAGGCGGGGAAGCCCCAAACCCATTCTTGCAATGGATGTTATATGTGGGGATCGCGTTCTTTCTTTTGATGGTCATTGTCGGGTGGTGGGTTAGTTCAAAGAAACAGAGTCAGCCTGAGGTGGAGCATGAAGTGCATGGTCACCAGCCTCAAAAGGAAGCCGATGATCTGGTCAAGATCGAAGGGATTGGTCCCAAGGTTGCGAAGGTTTTGGGCGAGGCTGGCATCACAACATTTGACGCGCTTGCCCATGCCAATGTTGCCGATGTTCAAAAAATCCTGAATGACGCGGGCTTGCAAATGATGAATCCCGAAGGCTGGATCGAACAGGCGAAACTCGCGGCGAAGGGAGATTGGAAGGCGTTCGAGGAAATGCAATCTGCGTTGAAGGGCGGCAGGAAGGTCAACGCGTAATGAAGAAAATGCTGTTGGCTGTTTTGGTTTTAGCCACATTTGCTTTGGCGGCTTGCGGCGCAGGCGGAGCAGTTGCCACCGAGGCTTCCATCCCTGCTGAATTTGCCGGTCAGACCAATCCACTTGGCGCAGATGCTGCGGCTTCCGGCGCGGAAATATTCAAGAATAATTGTGTGGCCTGTCACGGTGAGCAGGGACATGGGGACGGACCCGCTGGTATTGCGCTTAGTCCTCGGCCGAAGAATCTTCCTGATCTTGCGAACACTGTTGGTGATGACTATTTGTTCTGGCGCATTTCCAAGGGCAAGTCAGGTACTTCCATGGTGGGTTGGGAAGGCGCTTTAACCGATGAACAGATCTGGCAGGTTGTTGCGTTTATCCGCACGCTTAAGTGATTGTTTTTAAGACCAGACAGTTTTATCAACTGTCTGGTCTTAAGGATTCCATTGATACAGTCATTCCACTGGAATGCGAAATTCGAATTGCTTGTTATTCGACTGAACGAAATTGACTTGATGCAGGCACTTTTTTATTGTATGATTGCATTGGTTTTGTGAACAAAATTCTTTATGCTGATACGGAAAATAGAATGATCAAAATCTTGATCGTAGATGATGATGTGCAGGTTACGACATTATTAAGAAAATATCTTTCCCCGAAAAAGTTTGAAGTTGCCGCAATAAACCAGAGTTCGAAGGCCATTCAAATGGCCGATTTGATGCGCCCCGATCTTTTTATCCTTGATCTGATGATGCCGCCGCCTGACGGTTTTGAGCTGTGTAGAATATTACGCGCAGACCCGGGTTTTGTCCGGACACCAATCCTGCTTATTACCGCCATGGACATTAGCAATAGCAATGCGGCTTCCTTTGGCGCAAATGACTATCTGACAAAGCCATTCGATCTTGATGAACTTGTTACGAGAATAGAGCTCCTGCTCAATGGCAATGCTGAATAATTCCATTGGATCATGGGATATTCAAAAATGCCGCCTTGCTAAAATTCTGCGAATAAAATGGATGCCTTGATTAATAGCACGAGCCCGTCTTACTAATGTTGACATAAATCCCGTTCTCAGAGGGTATAATATTAACCGCAGGAAGCGACCATTTTTGGTTCATCCTGTATTATTTTACGGTTTCATTAAATAAAAATCATTATATTAATCAGGAAGATATTATGACAAAAATCTTCATCGTGGACGACGACGCGCAGATTACAGCGTTGTTGGGAAAAATTCTTACCGCAGAAGGTTACCAAATAACCACTGTAAACGATAGTTCAATGGCGCATGAGCTTGCGCTCTCTGTTAAACCCGACCTTTTCCTGCTTGACCTTATGATGCCAGACCCCGATGGTTTTAAGCTATGCAGGATATTGCGCGCAGACCCGCACTTTATATTCACGCCCGTCATCATTGTCACTGCCCTGGCGGATAACGACAGCAGGGTGGTTGCATATGGCGCTGGAGCGAATGATTACATCACAAAACCTTTCTATTCCAGTGAACTTGTGGAAAGGATAAAGAAGTTGATTCCGTAAAGACAAACTGGCTACTGCAAAACGCCTCCACCCTTGCGTGGAGGCGTTTTTTATTGCGATTCACCATACTCTTGACATTCTTTGCAAACAGGTTTATATTGCAAACTAGTTTGCAAAAAGGAGATGCAATGAATACACAAATTGACACCGCTATAAAACGCACTCGTGCGTATTGGTTCGTGGACGGATTCACTGAAATTGCTACGGGCGGATTTTTTATCCTGCTGGCAGGGATACTCCTTTTACGCTGGAATACTCCGCAGGCTTCATTTCCATCCCGCTTTCTATCTATTGCGGGTGAAATTTCCATCGCAAAGTTATTCGGCTTGCTGATCGTCGTCCTGGTATTGTGGTGGCTGAAAGACCACTTCACGTATCCGCGTACGGGTTTTGTGAGAGGAAACCGCGTCACGACGGCGCAGGTATTGATGCTGATCCGAAATATCGTTCTCTTCCTACTTCTGCCCATATTTGGACTATTGGCCGCCTCCCTGCTCGTTGCTTCGGCGGGAAGTGTTTTATCGTCCATGCCAGTTTGGTTGCCGATTGGAGTCGGACTGATATGGGCAGTCTTGTGCGCCTGGACAGGTAACTGGATGGGATTGCGCCGCTTTCAAATCATAGGAGCTTTGTTCCTGATGGCTGGGATAATAGTTGGGGTATGGCAATATGTAACAGAGTTACCATCCCTTCCTGAAAATATAAAAGGTGGAATTTTTCAACCCTCCATATTGGAGATTATCAACCGCGCCATGACCAGCCTTGGTTTTCTCGTCCTGGGCGCTGGCGTCATTTTGATATTTTCGGGCTTCGTGACCTTCCTGCGCTATCGCAAAGAAAACCCAACCCCCTACTCGGAGGATGTATGAAAAATCTCTCCAGCCTGGATCGCGTGATCCATGAACCAGCGCGCCTGACGCTGGTGGCTTTGCTCTCGTCGGTCAAATCGGCAGACTTCCTGTTTTTGCTCAAGGAAAGCGAGTTGACCAAGGGAAACTTATCAGTGCATCTGACGCGGCTTGAGGAAGCGGGCTATGTGGAAGCGGAAAAAACTTTCCGCGGAAAAATTCCGCACACTGAATACCGCCTCACACCAAAAGGAAAATCGGCTTTTGAGCAATATCGAAAGAGCCTCGGCTCGATCTTCAATAAGGAATAACAAGAACTGCGCAAGTTGAAACCGTCCCGAAGATTGGCTGAAACGATCTAATTTTCTCGACAAAACCTTCGGGACGTTCTTTCTGTCATATATTCGACAGCAAAAAGGAATGACATGAACTACGCGATTGAAACAAACGGGTTGTCAAAATTTTATGGCGATGTACGCGCGGTCGATTCAGTTGACCTGCGAGTCGGCATCGGTGAGATATACGGTTTTTTGGGACTAAATGGAGCGGGCAAGACCACGACTATCCGCGCGTTGTTGGGAATGATCTGCCCGAGCGAGGGAAATGTCAAAGTGCTGAATCAGGTCCTCGGTCGGGGTGGACGCGGACCGTGGTCACAGGTCGGGCATCTGGTTGAGAGTCCATCGGCGTATCCTGAATTAACTGTTCGGGAGAATCTGGATATTGCGCGGCGTCTGCATGGGATTCAAAATCCAAAAGTTGTGGATGATGTGATGGATAGACTTTCCATCGCTTCTTATTCCAGGCGGAAAGCTGGTACGCTTTCGAGTGGCAATTTCCAACGCCTTGGGCTGGCGCGCGCGTTATTGCACAGCCCCGAATTGTTGATTTTGGATGAACCCGCCAACGGACTCGACCCTGCGGGGTTGATCGAAATCCGCGAGTTGCTCAAATCGCTGGCGCAGGAAAAAGGCGTGACCGTGTTGATGTCGAGCCACATCCTGACCGAGGTGGATCGTCTTGCGACACGCATCGGCATTATTCATAAAGGACGTTTGATCGAAGAATTGGATACCGACCAACTTGAGAAACTGCGCTCGAAATATCTTGAAGTGCAGGCGCGTGACCTCGAAGGCGCGCTCGCCAGTTTGCAAGGCGCGGGCTACAAACCAGAAATAAAAGACGAAACGATTCTGATCGAGAACGCGCAGGCAATCGAGCATCCCGACGAGGTCGCGAAGTTACTTGTCAACGCGGGAACGCCGCCCACATACCTTGCAATGAAACAGCAAAATCTCGAAGAGCATTTCATGAAACTAACAGGAGGTACAAAATGACAAATTTTACTTCTGCTCTCTGGGCTGAAACGCTCAAGATGATGCGCTCCAAAATTCCGCTGTTCACTGCTCTCGGATTTTCAATGGCGCCATTGGCTGGCGGGTTGTTCATGATCATCCTGAAAGACCCTGAAGCCGCAAAATCCATGGGACTGATCAGCGCGAAGGCACAATTGATGGTTGGCGTAGCGGATTGGACTGCCTTCTTCGGTCTCATTACACAGGCAGTTGCGGCTGGCGGATTGATCTTGTTTTCGATCATCACGATCTGGATCTTCGGGCGCGAATTCTCCGACCACACTGTCAAAGAATTGCTGGCATTGCCGACCTCGCGCGAAACAATTGTCACCGCCAAGTTCGTCGTCATCCTCGTATGGTCGTTTGCCATGACCTTGTTCATCTTTGGAGTTGGACTCGTTGTGGGAACACTGGTTGTCATCCCTGGCTGGTCGGCGGAGTTAATTGGCACATCATTTATGAATATTCTGGGTTCGGCGGCGCTTACACTTCCGTTGATGTCTTTGGTGGCACTTGTTGCCAGCGCAGGGCGCGGATACATGCCCCCGTTCGGTTGGACAATCTTCACGATGGTTCTGGCGAATATCGCAGCAGTGATGGGCTGGGGTGATTGGTTCCCGTGGGCAATCCCTGGGATATTCAGCGGAGCGGCGGGACCACAATCCAGTCAGATTGAATTGCACAGTTACATGATCGTGATTATCGCTGGTATTATCGGTCTGTTTGCCACATATTACTGGTGGCGTAACGCCGACCAGACGCGGTAAAATGTGGCTTGTACGAGTTGCGTATGATGGTACGTAATTCAAAAAATCACTCTTTGGAGGGCACACCATGTCACTTGAAATGAATCAATTCATCAACACTTATATTGTTCCTTTAGGTTGGAAGCTGATCAGCGCCATTGTTGTTTGGATCATTGGCGGATGGGTCATCAGTCTGCTGGTCAAGGCGCTAAACAAAAGCCTGAATCGTCGTCATTTGGACCCAACGCTTGCAAAATATGCCGAAGGCGCGGCCAACGTTGCATTGCGCATCCTGCTGGTCATCGTTATCTTCAGCGTGCTTGGAATTGAAACCACCTCATTTGCCGCACTGCTCGCCGCGGCTGGAATTGCCATCGGCGCGGCATGGGCCGGTTTACTGGCGCATTTCGCCGCCGGTGTATTTCTGGTTTTCCTGCGCCCGTTTAAAGTGGGAGATGCGATCACGGCGGGTGGGGCTACCGGCACAGTGGTGGAGATCGGTCTGTTCTCAACTGCCATCGACACGGGTGATAATGTCCGCGTGTATGTTGGCAACAATGCAATATTTTCAAGTAACATCCAAAACTATTCCACCAACGCATATCGCCGCGTGGATTTGACCGCCCAGATTGCGCACGAAGTAGCTCCTGCGGATGCGATTCAACGCTTGCAGGAAAAATTGAAAAACATCCCCAATGTACTGGAATCTCCAAAGCCGCAGGTTGAGATTTTGAATTTCAATGAGCATGGCACACTGCTGACTGTGCGTTCTTTTTGCACTAATTCCAACTACTGGCAGGTTTACTTTGATGTGAACAAGGCCATCGTTCAAGTTGGCGCTGAAGGCGGCTACAAGACACCCGAACAGCATGTGGCTCTGAGAACCATCCAATAATGCCCGTCTCGCAAATCTATACAAAAATATTCATCATCCCTGAAAGTTCAATTGACGAAAATGGCCACGTGAATAACGTGGCCTATGTGCAATGGATGCACGCTGAAAGCGCATCGCTGTTGAACATTACGCGTCCATCGGCGGGATTCAAGCACAGGAACCGGATACCACCTGGGTCGTGCGCGGTCACAGGATCGAATATTTTCTGCCCACCTTTGTCGGCGAGGAAATCGAGATCAGGACATGGGTAGAGAATATTCAACGGGTGCGATCCCTGCGAATGTATGAATTTGTACGCAGGTCTGACGGAAAAACTTTGGTGAAGGGCGAAACAGATTGGGTGTTCGTGGATATCCGTTCCGGGCGTCCGTTGGAGATTCCGGGTACGGTTGTGAATATTTTTTTGCATAAAACTTCTTGAACAGTGAAGCGCGCAAAAGCGCGAGGGCTGCCTCTGCGCGCTTCGTGATAAAACTTTTTCGGTTTGTCCGGGTTGGGATGGGCTTATGAAAGAGCGAGTCGCGCATATTGATATTGCAAAAGGGATCGGCATCCTGCTGGTCATCTTCGGTCACAATTGGATCGTGTTGAACAATAAAGGCGAGATTTACAACATCGTCTATTCGTTCCACATTCCTTTGTTTTTCTTTCTCTCCGGTATATTTTTCGATCCTTATAAACCATTTATGGCGACGCTCAAAGAGAAGGCGAATACCCTGCTCAAGCCATATTTTGTCACCGTCATTGTTGTCGAGATTCTTTTTATCGCTTTCAAAGCGGCGAATGATGCGTTTGGTGAATATATTTTTGGAATTTTTTACGCCACAGGCCCGCACATCCGCTGGGTGTGGATGTGGTTTCTTCCCCATCTTTTTTTGATTTCAGTTCTTAGTTGGATGTTCCTGAACCTGACCCGTCTCGACAAATCCAACCTGCCCATTCAATTCTTGGCGTTGTTCTGCCTCCTCACAATTGGCTGGCTGACCATCCGCTCCTTCTGGGCTATGCCCTATATCTGGAAAGAACACCCCTGGAAAATCAACGGACTGCCCTTTAGCGCGGATATTGGACTGATCTCCAGTTTTTATTTCATGCTTGGATATTTCGTGCGCGGCTGGATAAAAAATCCGCGCTTTAATTGGTTGTGGCTCGCTTTCATTGTTGCGTTGTTTTTCGGACTCCACAAGTTGACCGAATTTCGAACAGACCTTAATTTGCGAAGATATGACAGCCTGATATTTTCAACCGCGCTTGCGATGGCGGGAATTTTCATGGTAATCGAAATCTCAAAGTTGCTGGCAAATTTTGCCTGGCTTGCCCGCGGGTTTTCCTACTTTGGCGCAAACAGTCTGGTGATTCTGATCTTTCACGCCCCCTTGCAGGATTATTCGTTCGACCTGCTGGCGAAATTTTCGGAGCGATATTTTTATGTGGCGGTGGCAACATTTCTGATTGCGGTTATCGGCTCTGTGATTATTGTGGAAATCGTCAACAGGGTTGGATTGTTGCGGGTAAGTTATAACCCGGCGAATAAAAGCACGGGCGGCGGTGATCTATTACCTCAATAATTTTTCGTACACTTTCCCCAATTTCTTTTGTGATTCGTGCCACGTAAATTTCCCCAGCGCATGTTCCGTTGCCGACTGAGCCAGCCGTTTCGATAATTCAAAATCATTAAGCAATACCAAAACTTGTCTTGCAAGATCATCGGAGTCGCTGGGAGAAAACAGAAGCGCATCCACATCTTCGCGTATCAGTTCGCGCACGATGGGCATGTTCGACGCCAGCAGCGGACGCCCCGCCGCCATGTATTCCAATACCTTGATCGGGCACGCGCCCTGCGTCACATTGCGGTCGTTGAGTCCGAGCGGAGCGATGCAAATATCTGACTCGGCGATCAATGCGGGAATTTCATGATGCGGAATTGCAGGCTGGACAATGACGCTTCCTTCCACCCCCAGCTTGCGGATCTGTTTCGAGAGCATTTTCTTCTGCCTTGACCTTCCCCTTCCCACGATCTGGAGTCGCACAGCTTGCTGTGCGAGTATTTTAGGTAATGACCTAATCACAATATCCAATCCCTGCCAGTCAGCCAGGGTTCCAATGTAAAGCAAAACAGGCACACGTCCATCGCGGATGGGTAAAGGCGTTGGAGAAAAATCTGAGGCGCTGACTCCGTTTGGGATGACAGTCACCAGCTTGCGGTTGAGTCCGAGCGAGGCAATGTAGTCGCGGGTCACATTCGAAGGGCAGATGATCGCGTCGCTTAAATGCAGGGTGGCAATTTCCTGTTCCTTGATTTTTGAAACCAAATTAGAATCGAGTCCAGGGTAATGATATTTGAGTTCGATGGAGGGCAGTCCGTTCACTTCGAAAAGGGTTTTGTAGCCGAAACGTTTTTTGTTTTGCGCGATGTGCAGACCGTCCCAGATATTTCTAAAATGAACAACATCGTAATTTGGATTAAGTGTTAAATGGGTAAATACAGCCTTTCCAAAATGCGTTGCGCGGGCTAGAAAATTTTGAGAAAGGTCCTGTGTGATGCGCGTGACCTGCGCGCCCTCGATAGTATCTTCGGTGGGTAGGAGTCCGTCGTTGGGCGTGATAAGATGAACGCCATAATTCCTATTGACCAACCCGCGAATGTTGTGCAAAATATGCGTGGATGCGCCCTTTGGGCTTGGTACAATATCGAAGGCTGTGTAGAGTATCTTTTTCATTGGTTTGAATTATAAGTCACGCGGAGGAATGTATGCCAGCTTTATGCATTGTAGGTGTGATCGGGATCATAATTTTATCTTTGTTTTTTTACCTGCTGAACACAGCCCGCAAGAAAAATGCGCCGGCAACGGGTAAAAAAGATTACACGCCGGTTTATGTTTCCATTGCAGACAAGCCGGACTCGATCATGCGCGGCATGGATAAATTTGTCAGGGATGTTCAAAAGACCGAATCGGCGGGTGATAAATGGCGCTGGATTCCGATGTTTATTTTTCTTGCCGGTGTGGCGTTATCTACCATTGACCTGCTTTTGATTTTGTTTGGATACTTTTCACTTGTCTTTACCGGCGGCGGAATTTTGCTGTGGATCGCGGCATTCGTCATGGCGCGTAGTTTACGCAAAAGTGATTCGTTTGATTTTTCGCCGCGTTACAAAGGCACGAAGGAAATCCTTCATACCCTGCGCGATGACCTCAAACCCGGCGCTACATTTCTCGGTCATCTTGACTTGACGGGCGCAATGCTCAAAACCAAAGTGGCGCGTGAAACAAAAGATACCCGCAACCGCACCACACAATACTTCCGCGATGAATGGCTTTCGTTGAAGGCAAAACTATTCGACGGGAATGTCCTGCGTGTTTCAGCTATTCAAAAATCCAAGAAACGCCAATCCTACACCCAGCGCAGCCGCATCAGCGGCAAATACAAGACCAAGCCTGAAAAATTCAAAGGCACCGAGCATGACTTGAAAATCCGCATTGTGGTTAATCCCGATGCCTATCAGATCGTGCCAAACCAGAACTTCAAGCCAGGCGCGAGTATAGGAAAATACATCATCTCACAATTAAGCACCGAAGGCGGCATGATCAATGTCGTCGCGAGTTCTCCATTTGAAGAAGTGGAGCAGGCGCAAATCCTCAACTTAATCAAATCCACCTATTCTCTTTTACAACGGAAGGCTGCATCATGAGTCGCAAAATTATCCCCTTTGTTGTCGCGTTTATTCTTGCCTGTTTTGTGATGGTCGTGGCAGGCGTGATCTCATTCAGCGGTTTGGCGGCCGCCGAAAAATTTGGCAGTGACACGGCATGGTCTCAACCCTACTCCACCGCCGAAAGCATGAAAGTCATCGATGTGACAGGCGACGGTCAGGACGACCTCTTCATTCAAAACACCGGAGATGTCAGTGTGTTTGACGGCGGCGGCAATCGCCTTTTGAATTTCCCATACGCGGCTCCGAAGACCACGCTTGGCGATGTCAACGGCGATAACCTGGAAGACATCATTGTCTTTTATCAGGGTTCAGGCATGTCTGTGGATACGATCGTCAAAGGGAAAAAAACCACGATTGCGACGAACCTCCCGATGGGAACCGCTGCACGCGATGCGTTGATCCGCTTCGCTTCTGGACCCGAAATTGTGCTCGGCGATTCTAGCGGCAGTCTCCTCGCCCTCAGCGCCAGCGGACAAACTCTTTGGCAAAGTGATTTCGCCAATGAAGAGATCCGCGGACTGGACGATGCGGTCATTGGCGGAAAAACCCATCTTGCCGCCGCATCGCATGACGGCACGGTTGCGGTCTTCGATGGACAGGGAGCCATCCTCTGGCAGAAAAGTCAGGAAGCGCTGCGTCGTATGCGCGCCTTCGATCTGAACGGAGATGGAAACAGCGAGGTCATCACCGGCGGTGAGTATGGCGCATTCTTCATTTACAGCGCCAAAGATGGAAGTGAGTTATTCAACAAATCGCTTGGGCAGGCCGTCAGCGAAGTGCGCGAAGTGGAATTG
>DYDH01000471.1 GCA_020717985.1 Herpetosiphon sp.
GGAAGAACGCTCCTCGCAACGACACATGAATAGTACAAGGTGCGACTGACCAAGACAGAATCTCTGCGCTACTCGCCGGACCTGTCACCTGCTCCCATTTACGAAAGATTCGCCGTCTCCTGAGGGGTGTATAATTATGCCGCGAGGTGAGCGATGAACACATTAAGTATCAAATATCCGCCTGAAATCCTATGGGCTTTACAACAGGAACCGAAAGAGTTCGAGCGTGATGCGCGCCTTTTGCTGGCTCTAAAGTTGTATGAAAGCGGCAAATTGACCACAGGACTCGCTGCCAAAATTGCCGATGTTCCGCGCGTCGCCTTTATTCATCTCCTCGGACAATATGGATTATCCCCATTCGGCGAATCTCCCAAAGAAATCTCAAAGGACTTGAAACATGCCCGCCAGGCCCGTCGTCGTCAATAGCACACCTCTCGTGGCTTTCAGGGCAATCGGACGTCTTGATATATTGCATTCACTATTCAGTGAAATCGTAATTCCTCCCGCTGTTCGGGAGGAATTTCTGTCCACTGAGAAAGAGACGCGCCGCAAAACCCTGCGGAATGAATCGTGGATAAGAATCGTAAAACTTGAAAATCCGAATCGGATAGGAGCATTCGCAAGCCTGGATGAGGGGGAAGCGCAAGTTCTCGTTTTGGCAGAGGAACAAAATGCTTCCCTCGTATTGATTGACGAACGTAAAGCAAGACAATATGCCGAAAGATTGAAATTGCCGTTAAGCGGCACTCTGGGTGTACTTCTACTGGCGAAAGAAGAAAGAATCATCCCTGCAATTGCTCCAATATTGAAAGCAATATTGGAAGCGGGGTTATATTTGCACGGCGATTTGGTTGAACGAGTATTAAGAATGGCGGGAGAAAAATGAACCATGAAAGTCTTCCCTTCGACAAGCTCAGGGCGACGCCTCTCCTCCACCTACGTTGACTTGGTCGAACATCGCAAAGCCGCGCATGATGAAAACCATCCACGAATGAGACCCCGAATGCGCGAAACCATCCATCAGCCAATTCGTGCATTCGTGAATCATTCGTGGACGGTACGCCCCAAAACCCACAAGGACATTCCATGAAAGTCTTCCTCAGTTCCACCTACGTTGACTTGGTCGAACACCGCAAAGCCGCATGTGAAGAAAACCATCCACGAATTACGACCACGAATAAACGAACACGCCCGTCCTCAATTCGAGTATTCGTGAATTATTCGTGGACGGTCTATCTCAAAACCATCAGACAGGAAAACAGTCATGAAAGTCTTCCTCAGTTCCACCTACCTTGACTTGGTCGAACATCGCAAAGCGGTGGTCAACGCGCTTCGGATGATGGGCGAAGAAGTTGACCACATGGAAATCTTCGGCGCGCGCGATGAAGAACCGACCAAAGCATCGTTGGATGAACTTGATCAATGCCATGTTCTTGTAGGTGTGTACGCCTATCGCTATGGCACGGTTCCCAAAGGCGCAACAGCTTCGGTAACAGAACAAGAATATCTTCACGCAATGTCAAAGAAGATTCCCGTTCTGGTTTTTGTTGTAGACGAGAATCATCCCTGGTCACGCAAATCAATGGACAAAAGTTTGACCAAGGTTGAAAAATTCAAATCCAAAGCCAAAAAAGAACATGCGCCCGAATACTTCACTTCGCCAGACAATCTGGCATCAAAAGTTGTTGCGTCAGTTGGGAGATTGGCAAAGAAATTAAGTCCCGCGCCAACTCTCGATTTTCCATCGGCTGTTCCCTATTCGCCGCCAAAACCTACAGGTTCAACTCTACCCAACTTACCTTTCTTCGTTGGACGTG
>DYDH01000472.1 GCA_020717985.1 Herpetosiphon sp.
GAAGGCATCTGAAGTATGTCGTTTCTGTGTAATCGTTCAGCGTAAAGTAGCTTTATCCGAATTTGTTATAATTGTTCACGACAACTGATAATAAAATCTTGACACTTCTGCACGCATCCGTCAAGCTTCATATGATTAAATTGAACTTTTGGGCCTGGTTCAAATCAGGGTAACAGAAAATAATCTAAAAACACGTAATCGTTCAGTCCTCTTCAAGCAGTGAGTAACGACGGCGCTTTTGTGCCAGCTCGATAGGCTACGAGAGCGCCACGAAGATATTCAATCACCGGTCGTTTTTGCAGACGCAGAGTTTGAACTGTAGTCAGAATCCGCTCAGTGAAACGACAGCCCCTTTGGCTGTGATTGCCAAAACTTCGTTTGCGCCACAATACGGCTGGACGCACCATCCGCTCGGCATGATTGTTCGTCGGCTCGACACCTTCCACGTTCACAAATGTCCACAGTGTTTCATAACTTTTCAGAAGACGACGGCAAAACCGACGGGTTTTCTTGTCTGAACCGACGCTTCCGCGAAAAAATGCCCTCTCAAGACGCCGGCGAGTCGGCTGTATTTGCGTTTCCAGCTCGGCGCGAGTGATCCGCCCGTCTTTGAAATCTTTCCAGACCGCAAAGACTTCTTTTACGGCTCGACGCCCCGCTCGTCCGATAGATTTCATCGCTCCGCTCTGTTCATAAAGTCTTTGAAAATCTCGCTTCAGATGCGCCCAGCAGATTTGATGCTGCGATGACGGTATTTTTGCGTAAACGCCATAGCGATCGGAACAGATAACGCCAACAATCTCTTTCAGTAACGCTTTTAGCCCTCGTTTGCTGCGTTTGACGTGTACCTGAAACACCACGACCGTCAATGTGGCGGCAACCCACAGCCAGCATAGTTTGCCTTGTTTTGACCAGCCCGTTTCATCCACATTTTTTACTGGCGCGGCACGCACGGCGACCAACGCTTCGGCATGTGCGCCTGCAAGCGCTTTGCTCATTTCTGTTTCTAGTTTTATAATTGTGCCAAGAGATATTTGCACATTAAAGATCATCTCGGCTATCTCCTGGACGTTCCGCTTGCTGTCGTGGCACCGTCCACTCAAATAGCTGAGCGCCGCTGCCAAATTCGGCCCGATAGTATGTGCGCGTATATCTGCTGGAATTTCCGCGCAAGTGATCTTCCCGCAACACACACACGCGCGAGCGTGTCCTTGGTGTTCGGTCACTTCCACCACTACCTCAGGCAACTCGGCCACTTGGTGCCAGGATGGAGGCGGATCACTCGGCCCCGTCTCTTGCGGCAGTGACGCCTGGCAATACGCACAAACTTTGGGAATGTAGGGCACAATAGTTTTCAATCGTTCTGGCGGCAAGCGTTCGCGATGATGTCCGCAGTGACCTGGTTGTCCGCCGGGTTTTCGACCACTGGATTCTTTCGCGCGAGTTTGTTTCTGCCAAGGAGGATCAGAGGATGGCGGGTTTGACGAATTTGACGAATTTTGCTGAAGTTTGGCCTTAAGCTCGATAATCTCCGTTTCGAATTTCACATGATCTGTTTTTAATTTTGCATAAGCTGCTTCTATTGCTGCATAAGCTGCTTCTAATTCTGCAAATCGCTTTGCAGATTTAGCGCAATTTGGACAGATCGGATTGGACGTAAGCTCACTCATATTATAGAGTATCGGCAATCCAAGACAAAATATTGAGTGAAAACTGAATATTTTCTCAACTTTTTTGAAACTTTTTTGAAAAAGGACTGAACGGTTACTTTATATGAGTCATT
>DYDH01000473.1 GCA_020717985.1 Herpetosiphon sp.
TATAACACCGCCTGTAGGTCTGAATGTTTTTGTTATCAAAGGGGTCGTTCCCAGTATATCTCTTGCGACAATTTTTGAAGGGGTGTGGCCTTTCCTGATTTCAGCGCTTGTGTGTATTCTCGCCATCATTTTATTTCCACAGATTGCCTTGTTTATTCCGTCGAAAATGTGAAGTGTTAACCTGTCAGTAATTGATTGATCAATGGAGACTCTTCGATGAACCTGTCAACAATGTTGGAAGCTAATGCAGTCAATTTCCCTGATCGGCCTGCAATTATTTATGATGAAACATCAATCACTTTCAAACAATTCGACGAGGATGTCAGTCGAGCGGCATCGGCCATGGTGGATTTTGGTTTGGAGAGGGGTGATCATGTGGCACTCTGTGCACCCAATTCCTACGAATGGGTGGTGATTTATTACGCGGCAATAAAAGCAGGAGCTGTAGCGGTAACGTTTTCCCACTTATTGAAGGAAGACGAGCTCAATAAAATAATGGACGACTGCCAGCCCAAGGTTTTATTTACCCATGATGACAAGCTGGATGAATTTGCCGAACATCGCCGAAAACGTTATTTGGCCTATGTGATCAGCAATCAGGGTGATGTCTCTTTTACGACACTCCTCGAAAAAGGAGAACAAGGGTTCAAAGCGGTGAATTGCGATCGCCATGATACCGCGGCTATTCTCTATACCGGGGGTACAACCGGCGTCCCCAAAGGGGCCATGTTGTCGCACCAAAATTTAAAATCATCCATCTTCAACATTGCTTATTATGAGCGCTGCAACATCCATGACCGGGCCTTGTGTTTTTTGCCGTTGAATCATGTCTTCGGCCAGATACATATCATGAATTCCACGATATACAGCTGCGGTGCCACCATTCTTCAACCCGCATTCGATCTGGAAAAAGCCGTAGCTGCCATTGAAAAGTACGGGGTGACCAAGTTTTACGCAGTGCCAACCATTTATATCCGTTTATTGACAGTTCCGGATTTGCGGGAAAAATTTAAATCCATCCGCTATTGTTTTTCAGCAGCCGCCAGCATGGCCCTGGAAATTGTACTGGAATGGAAGAAACGAACTGGTCTGGATATCTTTGAGTCCTACGGCATGACGGAAACTGCGACCATGGTCACTTACAATGACTACTATCGTCACAAAGTAGGTTCCGTTGGTACGGCGGTAAATCTCGTTGAAATAACGATCCGTGACGTGAGCGGAAATATTCAGCAAAAAGGAGAGCCGGGTGAAATCTGTGTTAAAGGTCCCAATATTACGAAGGGATATTTGAACAGAACGCGTGAAACGAAAGAAGCTTTCTGGGGAGAGTGGTACCGTACCGGGGACGTCGGCGTCTTTGATGATGAAGGCTATCTGTTTATTGTCGATCGATTAAAGGATATGATTATTACCGGTGGCGAGAATGTCTATTCACGGGAGGTCGAAGAGATGCTCTACACCAGATCAGAAATTATGGAATGTGCCGTGATCGGGTTGCCCGATGCCGAGTATGGCGAACGGGTAACCGCCTTTATTGTTCCCCAAGCCGGTCAACGAATTGATGGTGTTGCATTGAAGTTGTTTATGCGTTCGCGTTTAGCCAATTTTAAAATCCCCAAGGACTATGTCGAGGTCAGTGAGCTGCCGAAGAGCAGTACCGGAAAGCTCCTGAAGCGGAAGCTCCGGGAAATTTATGCTCGGCAGGTTGAGGAAGTCTGAACGTTTCGTTTTATAAATTAAAATTTAATACCAATACAGCTCAGCCTGTCCAACCCATGTTTAGGTCGGACAGGCTGTGTTTTACCAAGAGTTAATTGCCGCTGTCGAT
>DYDH01000165.1 GCA_020717985.1 Herpetosiphon sp.
ACCATCAGTTTTATTGCAGTCGGAGTTTTCATCAGCCTGCTTGTAGCGCGTCTGCGCGAACAGCGCGAATCTTTGCGCGAGGCAAATGCCAACCTTTCGCATTATGCGTCCACGTTGGAACAGCTCACCGTGAGCCGCGAGCGCAATCGTCTCGCCCGCGAACTGCACGACACGCTCGCGCATTCGCTGACCGCCATATCTGTCTCGCTTGAAACTGCCAAAGCCTATTTCGATATTGACCCAAGCAAGACCCGCGACCTGATTGACAAGTCTTTGGAATCCACCCGCATCGGCGCAGATGAAACCCGCCGCGCGCTCAAAGCCCTGCGCTCCAATTCTCTGGAAGATATGGGACTCGGACTCGCGATTCAGCGCATTGGCGAATCCGCAGCGACGCGCTTCCACCTCACCCTGACAGTTGAACTAAAAAATCCCATGCCTTCCCTCAGCCCTGACGTGGAGCAGACCATCTATCGCGTCACGCAAGAGTCCATCGAAAATATTGTCAAACACTCGCGTGCCAAAAATTTCAGCATCCGCCTGGAAAACGACGGTCACATCTCCACGCTCACCATTCAAGATGACGGCATGGGCTTTGACATGAAATCAGACGCGTCGTTTGGTCACTTCGGCTTGGTCGGTATGCGTGAACGCGCCCAACTTGCAGGCGGTAAATTGAAGATCGAAAGCGAAAAAGGAAAAGGCACGAAGGTTGTGCTGACGATATAGTTTGGCATGTTGCGTGTTCCGTAAAATTCAAACGGAACACGCAACACGCAACACATTACACACCGCATCAACCGAAATGGAAAGACACCCATGAAAATCCTCCTCTGTGACGACCAGGCAGTAATCCGTGATGGGCTTGAAATGCTTCTCAATTTAGAGAAGGATTTTCAAGTTGTTGGCGCCGCGCAAGATGGCGCGGAAGCGGTGGAACTCGCCGCCCAAAAACAACCCGATTTGATTCTGATGGATTTGAAAATGCCGATCATGAACGGCATTGAAGCCACCCGTGAAATCCGCGCGAAATTCCCCAACATAAAAATTCTTGTGCTGACGACCTACGACGACGACGAATGGGTCTTCGACGCAATCCGCGCGGGGGCATCGGGATATTTGCTCAAGGATACGCCGCGCCAGAAGATCGTCGAAGCCATTCGCGGGACGGTGGAGGGTAAATCTTTTGTCGACCCTGCGGTGGCGGGTAAATTACTGAATCAAGTCGCCAGCAAGCAGACTCAGCCCACATCCATTTTGACCGACAAACTCACCGAGCGCGAACTGGATGTTTTGCGTTTGATCGCCAAGGGTATCAACAACAGCGAGATCGCTAATCAACTGCACTTGTCCGAAGGGACGGTGAGGAATCATGTCAGCGCGATTTTGGAAAAACTAAATGTCTCAGATAGAACCCACGCCGCAGTGATTGCCATTCAGCATGGGTTGTAGCCCGCAGGGCTTTGTAAAATGAGCGCGGGGATTTTATCCCCGCGCGGTGTTGTCGCCAGATAAATCTGCATCGAAGCAGAATCAGCTTCGCGGTAAAATCCCCCGCATGACTAAATCCTATCGCTTCTTCGACATCATCCTTGGTGTTTTTGTCGCCGTGCTCATCATCAGCAATATCGCCTCGTCTGCCAAGATCGTGGACTGGGGCTTTTCCATTTTTGGCATTCGTATGGCATTTGATGCGGGCACGATCCTTTTTCCCGTTGGCTATATTTTCGGCGACATCCTAACTGAAGTTTACGGATACAAACGCTCGCGCCGCGTAATTTGGACGGGATTTTTTTCGCTTGCGCTTGCCTCCCTTGTTTTCTGGATCATCAGCAAAATGCCCGGCGAATCCACATGGCAGGGGTATGCAGGTGACTCTGCCTATCAATCCATTCTCGGCGGTATGAGCAGCGGAGGAATTGTCTTCGCCAGTCTCGCCGCGTATTGGCTTGGCGAGTTCAGCAATTCATTCGTGCTTGCCAAAATGAAAATCCTGACGAACGGACGCTGGCTCTGGTCGCGCACCATCGGCAGTACATTGATCGGCGAATTGATAGACACGGCTATCTTTGTCGTCATCGCCTCCACCTTCGGGGTTTTCCCGTGGAGTCTTTTTCTCACGCTTACGATTTCCAATTACATTTTCAAAGTGGGCATGGAAGCCTTGATGACCCCCGTCACATATGCGGTCGTCAATTTTCTCAAACGCGCCGAGCACGAAGACGTTTACGACACGGATACAAATTTCAATCCATTCATTGTTTAATCGAAATAAGTTGCTGTTCGCTCTGCGCCTGCCATCACAATGGCGCCTTCGCCGCCATGCCCGCATTGCGCGGATATTTCGGCGGTGTGGCGGCTACTTTATCCACTAGCACCAGATAGCGGTCATCGGCGACGCCGGGTAAATTAACGGGGATCAACTTCTTTAATTTTCCACCCAATAATTTCATTGACTTCTCGGCAGATTGCGCTTCGGCTGGGCCGCTTTCGCCTTTTTGCGCGAGGGCTGTCCCGCCGATTTTTACCAGCGGGAGCAGGTATTCGCTCAACACATTGAGGTTTGCAACCGCACGCGCCACCGCCCAATCGTACGCTTCACGATGCTCCGTCTTTTGACCAAGGTCTTCGGCGCGCGCATGAATCACGGTCACGTTTTCCAATCCCAGTGTATCCACGATATGCTGGCAGAATTTGGCTTTCTTGCCAACCGATTCAACCAGCGTCAAGTGCATGGTGGGATAAATGATTTTCAGGGGAATGCCCGGGAACCCCGCACCAGTCCCAATGTCCACGAGGCGCAGCGGGGGAATGGCTTTCCAAGCCATCACACACGAGAACGAATCCAAAAAATGTTTGGTGCGGATCGACTCCACATCCCGAATGGCGGTCAGGTTGAATTTCTGATTCCATTCCATGAGTTCGCGCTCGTAGGTGGTCAGCGCGAGAAGGTGTCTTCCCGTCAGGTGGACATTGAAAAGAGCAAGCGCTTCGCGGGCTAAATTTTCCATGGGGTGATTATAGCAAAAGAGCGGCGAAAACTTTTCATCAACGAGCTGACTTATGTCAAAGGCAGGCTGGCTAATTCGCCAACAGGCCAGGCGGTTATGCGTTCATGCAAACGATAGGAATGAACACCGGGATATATCACCCATAAATGTTCCAGCCCAAGCGTATCCAAAGCAACGCGCATGGATGAAGTAAGTTTTGGGGCTTCGTTGAATTTGATCTCAAAGCCGTAAGTTTTTCCATTCCACGAGAATAATACATCCAGTTCCGCTTTGTTATATGTCCCCCAGTAATAAGGCTGTGCCTTGTGAAAAATTCGCATCAGTTGCTCCAGCACAAATCCCTCCCATGAAGCGCCAACTTTAATATGACCCAACAAGGCATGAAAGTCGCGGATATCCAGAATGGTGTGCAGCAAACCTGAATCGCGGAAATATATCTTGGGCGCTTTCACTTGTCGTTTGCCTGTGTTTTCAAACCAGGGTTGTAACTGTCGCACCATGAATGAGCCAGTCAAAATATCAAGGTAGAAACGCACAGATTTATCGGATACCCCGATTGAGCGGGAGATTTCGGATGCATTCCATGTCTGCCCGTGATAATGAGCCAGCATGTTCCAAAAGCGGCGCATGGTAACGGCGGGAAGATTGATGCCGAGTTGGGCAATGTCGCGTTCCACAAAAGTGCGGACAAATCCTTCGCGCCAGACCACGCTGTCTTCAACTGTTTCGGCAATATAGGAACGCGGAAACCCGCCGCGCTCCCATAGATTCTTCCATACATCCGCGCCTGTTTCGGTCATATCGAAACCGACCATTTCGATGAATTCGATTCGACCTGCCAAAGTCTCGGATGATTTTTTAATGATCTCTGGCGACGCGCTGCCCAAGATCAGAAACCGCGCGCGATTCTCGGGGCGGTCCACCAGCACGCGCAACAATTGAAACAATTCAGGCATTCGTTGGATTTCGTCCAACACCACCAGCCCGGTAAGGTCGCGCAGCGCAAAATCCGGGTTCTCCAACCGTCTTTGATCGGCAACCGATTCAAGGTCAAAAAAAACGGCGGATTGTCCCAGCGCGAATTGACGGGCAAGGGTGGTCTTCCCAGATTGACGCGGACCCAACAACGCAATAACAGGCGAGCGGTTCGCCGCAGCCGATAGACGTTCAAGGTAGGCTTTTCTTTCGATCAACATAAGTGTATTTTACCAGTAAAATTCGGAGTTCAACTCCGAATTTTACTGGTACTTCATAACTCTTCAGGCTTTACCAACCCAAAGCGGACCGCCATCAGTGCGGCCTGGGTTCGGTCGTTCACGCCGAGTTTGGCGAACAGATCACTGACGTAGCCCTTGACCGTCATCTCGGTCAAAGTTAATTCAAGCGCAATTTCCTTGTTGCTCATGCCTCGCCCCAGCAGTTTCAAAATATCGCGCTCGCGCTCGGTGAGAGAGGCAAACGGGTCATCGGGCATCTGTGCGCGCGACATCAACCGGCGGGCAATATCTGGGTGCAGTTGCGGCTTGCCCTGTGCCGCGCCGCGAATGGCTGAGATCAGATCGTCGCCGTTCATTTCCTTTAGTAAAAATCCGCTCGCGCCTGCGCGCAATGCCGCGTAAATATGCGCGTCATCGCTGAACGTGGTCAGGATCAACACCGGTAAAACAGGGAACTCCCCCCGCAATTGTTTCAGCGCATCCACGCCGTCCATTTCGGGCATTTGCATATCCAGCAAAACCACATCGGGGCTGTGCTTTTTTATCAGCGGCAAAACCTGCGCCCCGTTGCCCGCTTCGCCGACCACGCGCATATCTTTTTCTGCGTCAATCGTCATTTGCAATCCGCGCCGCACAATTTGATGGTCGTCTGCGATCAATATTTTTAACATGGTTTATCCCTCGGTGGTTTGTAACATGACAGGAATTGGCAGTGCAAAAGAAATGACCGTACCAACCCCAATTTTAGAATCAATTTCAAACTCGCCGTCCAAAGCCAGAACGCGCTCACGCATTCCGCGCAAACCGTAATGTCCCGGCGGCATTGCGCCCGCATCGAAACCATTTCCATCGTCGCGAACCGTCGCGCGCAACATCGAATCTTTTTTTATTTCCACTTGCGCCGTCCGGCTTCTGCTGTGTTTGATGATATTTTGCAACGCCTCGCGCAAAACCCACAATGCTTCATCTGCGATTTGTTTTGGGAGAATAACGCCATCGGGCATTTCCAACGCGATGGACAGGAGTTGCCCCCCTTCATATCCGCTGCGCTGGGAGAGCGCTTCGCACAACCCGCGAATTGATTCGGCAAAATCGGCATTCGACTCCCCTTCGGCATTTCGCAGTTGATCCAACAACAGCCGCATCTCTTTGAGAATGTCGCCTGCCAGCGTTTCCAACTCGGCCAGTTGACTCTTGAACGAATCAGGCGCGGAGGCTTTCAGTCCGCGAGCCATGAGGTTCATACCGAAGATGCTTTGCGTCACCGAGTCATGCAGGTCACGCGCAATGCGTTGACGTTCTTCATACGCCGCAATGGATTTTTGATCAGACAGGGCTTGCGCGGTTTGTTCCTTCACCCGCGTTTCAAGATTTTGATTCAACTCGTAGAGTGACTCGTAGGCATTGGCGTAGGCCAGCGCCAGGGCGGCTTGCCCTGCCAGCGCGCCCAGCCGGTTGCGCTCATCTGAATCATAGGCGGGACCTGCGCGGCGCGCTCCCAGCCAGTATCCGCCCACTGAAACGCTGCCAGCCACCAGCCGCGAATTCCACGCGGGAATCCGGTTCGCGGGCGGAACATCCGGTTCAGGGAAAAGACTCAACGATCCCCATTCCGCACCGATCTGATTCGGAAAGACATCGTTCAACAAATGGATGATCTCTTCGCGGCGGTTCGCGCGTCCCAGCAAATATTGCATGGATTGGATCGCCGCCTGAAATTTGAGCCTGTCGGGATACAAAAGTTTGTCGAGCCAGGTTTGGATCAATTTGCGAGTCGGTTCAAAAAGTAAAGCTGCCACAAACAAACTGATGATCGGAGCCAGTGGGCGTGATGCGAGCGAATTCTCAAAGAGGGTGGTAATGCTTGTGGTCAGGAACAGGTAAAGGGTCAGCAGGAGAAGCGAGACAGCCCCGTAGACCAGCGTGCGCCTGAGGATGCGGTCAATTCCAAAGAGGTCATGCCGCAGGACGGCATAGGCAATTCCGATGGGAATGAAAAGTTGAAAGGCAAGCAAAAGGTTATAGGGGAAAATATCCAGCCCAAGCGCAAGCGTGAGCGGACGCAGCCAGAGCGGAACTTCCGCGAGGATCATGCTGAACATCACCACGCGCGCGCGTTGTGCGTCTGGCTGGTGTTCGGGGTTTGCATCACGCGCAATGATGAGCAGGTTGCGGATAAAGAAAACAACGACAACGGTGAACCACAGAAAAAGCAAGCCGAGTGTGACGATGCGCTGCCATGCAAGCGAACTGAGCAAAAATGCGGCGAGCAGGATGGCAGAGAAAATATATCCCGAAACAATTGTCCGCGTGGAAAGATCTGTGCGGCGCGGAAACCGCGCACTGACATGCGCCGCCATCGGAAGCAGGATTCCCGCGTTCACCAGACGCAGCAACAATTGGGCATTGATGAAATGATAAAGCGGACTGCCGGGTTGCAGCGCTGGAAGGTCGCGCAGTTCAAACGGCACCAGCAGGAAGAATGCGAAGACGGTTGCAAAACAGGCGATCAGTGTGTGGCTGGCTTGCGGCTTGATCAGCGCGGGGAGGAGTCCGGTTACAAACATCAGCGCGGCAACCAGCGCCGAGAACGCGGTTGCCATGCTCTGTATTTGCGCAGTCCCGCCAAACGCGATCGTTTCAATCGCGAGCGTGATGATGATCGGCAGGAAGAGCAGGATGTTCTTCTTCATTCTGTTTGAATTGTAGGGCGTGATGTGGAGAGGGTCAAGGTAAATAAAACAGGCACGTCATAGTGACATGCCTGCATCGTCTACCGTCCACAGTCAATTATCAATCATCAAAACTCTCCCTGTAATCCTCATCCTCCAGCACACTCCCATACGGGTAGACGGGGCGCTCCTGTCGTCCACTGCCGTGGAAGATTCCGGAGAAAAGCGGATGAACGCATAGTTCGTCATCCTGACTTAATACCAATTCATGCGAAACCGTGTATTCAAAATTACCTTTGATATACACATCCTTTTCCTTGCCGGGAATTACCCTGCCGACCGCGCCAATTTCAAGCAGCATCCGTTGGAATTCAAAGAGGCTGTCACTCTCAAAGACAGCCTTGCCATGACGTGTGAAAACACGGTGCAAGTCGCCCATCGTGAATTTATGTCCCAACTCAGGCAGGCAGCGTTTACAGGTCTCCTCGGCGGTGGGGTAAGTGGGTTTGAATGCCACAAAGATCTCGCCGATCATGAATTCCTCAACCTGCCTGACGCCGCTTAGTATCCGGTCTTCGCTAACAGGAAATGGAGTAAATCTTTGAGTCCCATTGGGATTCTTGAAGATCGAATTCAACAACATCAGGAAGTGCCGCGGCAAAAGCTGGGTATGTCTTAGGATATAGGACATGGTCTCTTCCTGGAATCCCGACTGATTGGTGATTTTCTCGGGAAGCACCGCCTGGAAAAGTTTCAATGCATCGGCGCGTTTGGTCAGGTCGAGCGGAAAGATGGATTTCAGAAAATCCTGATAGTACAAAGCCAGGTAAAACATCAAGCGTTGCGCGCCGAGCAGAACCATCTCGCCTGCCGTCCACTGAAGTTTAAGCGCGCGCCGAAAATCCTTGTTTGGATTGGAGGATATTTTCAAGAACCTGTGATAGATCTCGGCGGGAATGCAGAACCGCACGTCCACAACGTCCCTCGGCTTGTTCATTGAACCGACCAGTTTTAGCAAGCCTTGAAGGGAGCGGGCTACAGAATCGATGTCCAGTTGGAAATCATCCAATGAATCCATCAGGATCACGAAGGTTTTTTTGGATTTCTCAAAGCCATCCACAACAACGGATTTTGCATTATCAAAAGTGATCCTGCCATATCCTCTTAGAATTTCAGCGACCTCTCCGCTGGGATTTTTGTTCATCTCGTCGTCCAGCATTGCGGCCAGGTTCAAAAGTACACTGTCAACACTGCCGCTGTCGTGGACATTTATGCTTTCCAGATAGGCGCTGATCACATACAGATCATCCTCTGATAATAACGAGGATTTTCTGACCTCGGAGAATACGCTGATCCATAAAACCGTTTCCCAAAGTTCCGAAACTGTTTCTGGAAAAACAGCATCCTTCGTCATCCGCTGTATGACCCTGGCCATTTGACCCAGCACGCGCGCGGTTCTGATTTCGGTATAAAAATCATATTGCTTGTCGAAGAATACGCTTCGCAAATAGTATGTTTTCCCCGATCCGCGGCGGCCGATGATAATGGAGGGGCGGTTGCGGAGGTTTTTATATGTCCAGTTGTGCTGTTCAAATAAAAGTTTCAAGGCGCCCAGATCGTTCGAATCAATATCAATTGAATCAATCGGACCAAACGGCTCATCCTTGGTGATGTAAGGGCTGATGGTGTTTAACACTGAATAATTCCTCCGTCGCAGTTTATGCTCATTGGAAAATTATACAACAAAGTGAACGTGGTTCGTATTCCGTTTGAAGGTTTACGGAACACGAACCACGGCTTTCTCTCAACTTATTTGCGAAGTAACTGCGCCCTTCAGTTGAAACGCCCCCAGTTCTCATTCTTATCTGCTATCCTACGTACTCGCACCAATCCTCATACTTCTTGATCTTGCCACGGATTGCCTCGTGGTACACATCCTGTATCTTGCGTGTCACGGGACCGGTCTTGCCTTCGCCGATCTTGCGGAAATCGATCTCAGCCAGTCCGATGCACTCGGCGGCGGTTCCGCACACGAAGACCTCATCCGCGATGTAGAGCTGGTCGCGCGAGATCGGTTGTTCAATGATGCGATAGCCAAGGTCTTTTGCGATCGAATGGATTGCGTGACGTGTGACGCCTTCCAACACAGGCGCGGTGGATGGCGTGATGATCTTGCCGTGCCGTACCATGAAAAGATTCTCGCCCGTGCATTCAGCCACATATCCTTGTGGGTCGAGCATAATGGCTTCCTGGAAACCCAATCGCTCAGACTCGGTCTTGGCCAGGAAACTGTTGGCATAGTTGCCCGCCACCTTGGCTTTGGTCATCAACACATTCGGGTGATGACGCGTGAATGATGAGATGTTGGCGCGGATGCCTTTCGCCATCGCCTCTTCGCCGAGATAGTTGCCCCATTCCCATACCGCGATCACCAGCGACGGTTTCCCGTTGTCCACGTTCAGGTTCCAGCCGCCGCCATCCAAATACAAAAGCGGACGAATGTAGCAATCCTTGAATCCATTGGCTCTCACCGTATCTTTGACCGCCTTCACAACATCTTCCGTTGTCCACGGCAGGTCGCGGAAGCCAAATACACGCGCTGAATCAAGCAAACGCTCGGCGTGGTCGGTCAGGCGAAACACAGCCGGACCTTTCGGCGTTTCGTAGGCGCGAATACCTTCGAATACTGCCGCGCCATAATGAATGGCGGGGGTCAATACGTGCATGGTTGCCTTTTCATACGGCACAAGTTCGCCGTTCATCCAAATGAATTTCGATTCCATTCCCATGATGTTTCTCCTTATATATTTTTTATAATTTCATCCGCCATCTGACGGGTTGTTAACTTGCCACCGATGTCCGCTGTGCGCGCGCCATTGGTGATTGTTTCATCCACTGCTTTTTCGATCGCCGCAGCTTCGGCTTCCAATTTCAAGGAATGACGCAGCAACATGGCGGTGGATAGGATTGTCCCCGTTGGATTTGCGATTCCCTTGCCAGCAATATCCGGCGCGGAGCCGTGGATCGGCTCATATAACCCGACGCCTGACGCGCCCAAACTGGCAGAGGGCAACATCCCCATCGAGCCTGCCAAAACCGAAGCCTCGTCCGTCAGGATGTCGCCGAACATGTTTTCGGTCACCACCACATCCATCCAAGCGGGACCTGTGATCAGCCGCATGGACGCGGTATCCACCAGCGTGTGTTCGAGTTCCACATCCTTGTTTTCCGCGCCAACCTTGACCGCGATCTGCCGCCACAGCCGCGATGATTCAAGCACGTTGGCTTTATCCACAGAGGTTACTTTCTTCTTTCGTCCGCGCGCGAGGCTGAAGGCCAGTTCCATCACGCGGCGGATTTCATAATCATAATATTCCAGCGTATCCACGGCGCGCTCGCGTCCATCTTTGATGTCG
>DYDH01000474.1 GCA_020717985.1 Herpetosiphon sp.
AAAAGCCATTTATCGGCCATAAAAGCTTGTTTCAAGCCTTAAGTTATGACGGATGGATACCTTATCTAAACTTGGTAAATGATGAAAGATATATGTTACAGGCAGGTTTTATTCGAGACGCCGCGAAACAAATATTCGACGGGCAATGTATGGGGTGGGAGGTAACTGCTAGACATTGTACAGACGACCAGAGAAATGTACCACTTCTGGATGATGCTAATGGCAATATCAATCTGGGCGCTCTCACTTTGCTATCCGCGCAACAATCTTTGACCACCCCGGATCCAAGTGGGTACGCGATCATTGATCCAATTGCCTGGAATAACCTGCCAGTCGAAGATCGGTGGGAGATTACAGCACTTGTTTACAAGGAAGGGATAGGCACGGTACGGGCAGCAATCCAGAATGCAGTAACAGCAACGGGTGGAGGTCCGATCCAGAGTTGGGATCAGGTTGCAGGCCAAGTAAATCTAGTTGACGCCGATTGCTTTCCAGGTGCTGAACACCCTGCTGATTGTGGTGTTCACTATGTAGAGCAAATAATCTGCTATGCGTCGAATATATCGGAACAGGAAGAAAATCCTTGTGGAGCGAAGTAAAAAGGAGCGAGAAGATGCAATTACATCGCAGGGCTATCTATTTGATGTTGTTTCTGGCGTTTTCCATCTCTTTGGCTGGATGTGCGCCCCGCTTCCCAACTGCCCAGAGAGCCTATCCTGTGCCGGTCAATATGCAGATGTGGAGAAATGGATTTGTCCCTTTTGCTCTTTCGCCTGACGGACAATTTGTGATCTATGGTTCTTCGGGTTGGATCCGGCTCAATACAGGCGAAGAGACCCGTCCTCTTGCCAACTACGCCATTACCCCTGAAGGATATATGGGCATAAGCCAAAACATGGGATGGTCGCCTGACGGGCGCTACTTTGCCGTGACGACTTTTTATGACGAACGTAGTCCAGGAGCAAATCGGCTTCCAATATACATATTTGACTCTCAAACTCTTATCGGAAGTAAGATTGAAGGTGATGTGGGAAATTTCCAGATGTGGTCACCCTTCAACAATGGGCGCTACATGGCTGAATTCTATCCCGAGGGTTGGAGTGTCTTTGATGTTCAGGGTTCGGCCCCCATTTCCTTGCACGAAGCTATTGATTTTCGCCAGGAACAGGAAGTCGGCGGTTCAGGCTGGTTCTTGTGGAGTAAGCGTTTGGATGTCCCGGTAGCTTGGATTGCACCTGTACCAGTCCTCGATGAAGAAGGTCAACGGACAGGAGCATCTCAATTGTTTGTCGATTCGTTCAGCTACCCAATGGATTATCAAAATCCCACCTACCGCGTGTCTGTCGCAGAAAACCCGCCGTTGGATAATTTGATCGAAGCCATTTTCGATCCTACGGGGGAGTACATCCTGCTGGTGCAATGGGGATGCTCAGATAGCTCTTTGGTTCACTGCTCCAATGACCCCAGTTCCTTCGATACAAATAATGTTACGGATACTGTGTTGACACTTATCAGGTGGCGAACAGGGGAAAAACATGAACTGTTTCGCCTGTCGCAAATTGACCCACAAAATGTAGTCGGCTCGGCTCCTGTGGTCTGGTCTGCAGATGGTAGTACTATTGTGCTCGGACGATATGACGCATCTGCAGTTGTGATCAAAGTGAAGTATCCATAGATCGGGGTATTCTTGTGTTAAGAACCCTAGAAAATTCTGGTGTCTGATGTTCATCCTATTCATCCTCGCTATCTTGGCATCTCTGTTCTTCTGGCCGGGCACAACCCGGCTGCACCAGCACCGAACACACCACCACCTATCC
>DYDH01000166.1:0-341 GCA_020717985.1 Herpetosiphon sp.
GCACCGTCCCATCGCGGCGGCAGTCGGCGGCGCTTTCATGGGATTGGTCTTCCCCGTTTGCGAGTGCGGAGTCGTGCCCTTAACGCGGCGTCTCTTCAACAAGGGACTGCCGCTCTCGGCCGGAATTTCATTTTTGCTGGCGGCTCCCGTCTTGAATCCGATTGTGGTCTTCAGCACAGCCGCTGCCTTTGGTTGGGGAAACATGCTTTTCTGGCGCATGGGAATCAGCCTGGTGATCGCCATCGTTGTGGGATTGGTCTTCTCGGTTGAGAAAGACCCCGCAAATGTCCTGCGCCCTGTGCTGACGGCTTACGCCTCTCACGAGCATGACCATACGCCCG
>DYDH01000166.1:432-7930 GCA_020717985.1 Herpetosiphon sp.
CGCAATGCTTGCGGCAGGGCTGCAAACATTCATCGCGCAATCTTCCCTGCTTGCCATCGGCAGTGGACCCGTGCTCTCGGTTCTTGTCATGCTTGCGGTTGCGATCCTGTTGTCCATTTGCTCCACGGTGGATGCGTTTGTGGCGCTCGGTTTTATGGGAACATTCAGTTTCGGCTCGGTGCTTTCCTTTTTGGTCTTCGGACCCATGGTGGATATTAAAAGCGTCATCATGTATTTGCAAGTCTTCCGCCGCCGATCTGTGACCTACCTCGTCGCCATCCCATTCATGATGAGCCTGCTGGCGGGCATCCTCTTTAATTATTTTCAGCCATAATGTTTTGTAGGTCACGTTTGTAACGTGACTACCTCTGGCTGGCGCGTCACGCTGCAAGCGTGACCTACGAACAAATCAGGAATCTAACTTATGCCCAAACGACTCTACCGCTCTTTTCAGGCATTGCTTCTGCTGGGGATGTGCGTCTTCCTCGGCTCCAAAGCCGCCAGCGGACAATTGACTTATTACATCAACCAGCGATTTGTGCCGTTGACCATTTTTGGCGTCATCTTTCTGGCGGTTCTCGCGCAGACCATGTTTAGCGAAAACAAACGTTCGCGCCAACACGATTCAGAACATGACCACGACCACGATCATGCGCCCGCCTCGTCCAATTTATGGTTCATGCTCGTGCCGCTGTTGATCGGCGTGCTGATCCCCGCGCGCCCGCTGGATTCTTCGGCGTTTGCCACCAAAGGATTTAACACCAATTCGCCGCTGGTCAGCGCGGATTCGTCGGCTCAACTCTTTGAAACGGATTCAGAAGATCGCAATGTTTTGGATTGGATCAAGTTGTTCAATTATGAAACCAACCTCGCGCCTTTTATTGGGCAAAAAGCATCGGTCATCGGCTTTGTGTATTTTGACGAAACCTTGGGCGAGAATCAGTTTTTCGTCAGCCGTTTTGTGGTCTCGTGCTGCGCGGCAGATGGCTTTGCGCTGGCCATGATCAGCGAATGGCCGCAAGCCGCCACGCTGGAACAAGACTCGTGGGTCCTGGTCAAGGGCGTCGTAAAATCGGTCACCTTGAACGACCGCGTCGTGCCGCTGATTCAAGCCGAGTCTGTGCAAGCCGTCCCCGAGCCAGAACAACCGTATTTATTCCCATGAAAATTCGACTCACGCTCGACACCGCCGCCATCGGCGTCCTCATTTTTTTAACAGCCGCGCTGGGCTTGGCGGTTTTGCTTGGGGCGCAGACCGGGCTGCGGGTCTCGGCCACCCTGCCCGAGGGCGCCGCCCTGAGTGCGTCGAAGGGCATTTCCCCCTTCCAAAAAATCAAATTGACGTTCTCCGAGTCGGTCGATCCTCAAATGGCTGAATCTCTTTTTTCGATTCAACCCGCAGTGGATGTACAAATCGAGTGGCTTGATTCGCGCACCATGCAGTTCGCCCCATCCCGCCCTTTTGAGTTGGATGCCGACTACAAGTTGATTCTCCGCCCGGGCATTTTGACCGAAGACGGCGGCATGTTGAAAAAAGAGCAGTCGTGGCCAATGCGCGTCCGCGACCCGTTGGTCGTGTACCTGCTGACCGCCGAAAACCAAAGCGGTTTGTGGGCAATGGACTTGAACCAAAACCCCGCACAACGCCTGACACCCGAAACTATAAAAGTGATTTCGTTTGATGCTTCAATCGATGGCGAGTTTGTCATTTTTACTTCGCTCAACGAACAAGGCGGCATTGATTTGTGGCGCGTTAGCCGCGCGGGCGGCGATGCGTCCATCCTGCTCGACTGCGGACGCGACCGCTGCACCGCGCCCGCCATTTCGCCCAACGGCGCGCGCATTGCCTACTCGCGCGAGGTGGCGGGACCAAGCCCCGACCTGCCGTTTGGGTCGCCGCGCATCTGGGTTCTCGATCTGCAAAGCGGACAAAATAGCGTGGTCTACGAAGACCAGCAAATTTTGGGCTACGGTCCATCGTGGTCGCCTGACTCGCAAAAACTGGCGTCTTTCGACGGGCTGGCAGACCAAATTCGCCTGTTGGATTTTACAGACAACCAGCAATATATTTTCCCCTCCAACACGGGCGGGCCGATCACCTGGTCAGGCGACAGCACAAAATTAATCTTCACCGATATTCAACAAAATGAAAACGGCTTGGTCACGCGCGTGCGTCTTGCCGACCTGCCGCTGAACGACACCACCACCCTGCTCGGCGAAAACGACGATCATGATTATGCGTATTATTCGCTGGCATGGTCGCCCGTTGAAGAGTCTATTATTTTGGGTTTCCGCTTGAGCGAAGATCAACCCGCGCAGGTCTTCTGGCTTTTCGACCCAGGCATTCTCGACGGTATCATCATCGCCGACCAGGATGGCTACACCTACAATTCTCCGCGCTGGGATTTGTACGGCAAGGCGTTAATTTTTCAGCAATTCAAATTGAAAGGCAAGTTCAAACCTGAAATTGGTTTGTGGCAATCGGGTTTCAGCGAGCCGCTGATTCTTGCCGAAGGACTCATGCCGCATTGGCTTCCGTGAAAATTTTCTGCGGGGTGGGTTTTCAATCCGCCATTTTTTAATTTACAAAGGAGATAGTCATCTCAAAGATGACCGTCTCCTTTCTGGTTATAATCTTCCCCGTGCAAAAAAGAATTTTTTTCATCCTGTTCCTCTTCATTATTTTATTTTCCATGCCTGCGCAAGCGGCGGCGCACCCGGCGGATGTGTACGCCCACACGATTCATGTGACCTTTTTGCAAACGGGTTTGCAAATCAAATGGGATATCAAACCGGGTCCCATGCTCACATCTTATTTGTGGTACGAAGCGGATGCGAATCAGGATGGGAGTCTCAGCCCGCAGGAAGCGGATGAATGGGGACGCGCCCGCGCCGCGCTGATGACTGCCACGCTCGACGATCAGCCTTTGTCCCTGCGGATGGATTCTGCGCAAATGCCCGCCGACTTGACCAAATTTCAGGCAGGCGAAGAATTCATCACGTTCAACCTGTCGGCTGAATTGCCAGAGGGCGCGCGGCGGCTTGTTGTAAAAAATGAGATGCAACCGAAGACATCCATCAATTGGTTTTATCTTTCCGCAATCGAAGACGCGGCATTTTTATTTCCCGCCCAACAAAACAACTCCATCACCATTGACCTTGTGCAAGACCGCGCTTCTGCGTCTGCCCCCGATAAATTGCTGACCACTTGGGACAGCGGAGCGCCGTCCCTGCCAGTGGGTCAGCAAAAGGATGTCGTCACCCAAACTGCCGAGCAGGTGGTTCCCGAACTCGCGCAACGGACTCCGCAGGAAATTCTGCTTGACCTGATGCGGACGGAGAATCTCTCGCTTTCGTTCTACGCCTTCGCGCTGATCATTTCTCTGGCGTTGGGCGCTTTGCACGCGCTGACACCTGGACATGGCAAAACAGTCGTCGCGGCGTATTTGGTTGGCTCACAAGGCACGGCAAGGCACGCGGTTGTCCTTGGCAGCGTGGTCACGTTGACGCACACGGGATCGGTCTTTTTGCTCGGCATCATCACGCTTGCGGCTTCGCAATATATTATGCCAACCCGCATCATTCCCGCGCTGGAAATTCTCTCAGGCGTGATGATTATTTTGCTGGGCGGCGCGTTGTTGATTCCGCGCCTGCGCCAGTGGCGGGTCAATCGTCAGCGGAATCAACTTCAACCGCCCGCGACAGAAATTGAAATGGAAGACGGCAAAAAACGACTGGTCATCAACCAGTCCATTGCAGAAGATGCGCCGAGTCACAAACACGATGGGGCGATTCCAAGACTGCCGCAAATCGGAGAGCCGCTTGCCGCGTTGAGTTGGCGCTCGCTGATCACGCTTGGGATCAGCGGCGGGCTGGTGCCCTGTCCCGATGCGATTGCGATTCTGCTGGTGGCGATTGCCATCAACAAAATATTTTTGGGGCTGGCATTGATCATTTCGTTCAGCGTTGGGCTGGCGGTGATTCTGATTGTCATCGGGCTGTTGATGGTCAACGGCGGACGGCTCTTCGCCCGCATGGATGCGCTCAACCGACTTGCGCCATTCATGCCAGTGGTCAGCGCGTTGATCGTGCTGCTGTTGGGATTTGGATTAACTTACGGCGCGGTGACAAGGCTAGGGAGTGGAACAAGCCCGCAGGAAACAGCGTCAAGCCTGGGCGGGGCAAGAGTCGTTTATCTCGCCGATGATGAAAATAAATCGAAGCAGGTCTTCATCGCAGGGATCGATTCTGCAAATCCCAAAAAAATAACAAATGCCGAAAATGGCGTGACCGACTTTGCAATCTCGCCCGACCAGTTGCAAATGATTTACATCGAGCAAACCAAAGATTTTGACTATGCCCTGTGGCTGATGAGCTTGAGCGGTGCGGAAAATAAATTGATGTTTGCGTGCGAGGGCGCAAATTGTGGTCAGCCCGTTTGGTCGCCTGATGGCAATCGCATTGTTTTTGAATACATGCCGCTGGAAACGGGTGCGTCATCTTTGTGGTGGCTCGACGTTTCAGTTGGCAAGGCACATCCTGTATTTCAGGAGGCGCGGCTGCCTGGCACAAATCCGCGCTGGTCGCCGAATGGCGCGTGGTTGAGTTACGCCACGTCTGAGGGCATCCGCGTGAATCACCTTGAAAGCGGCGAGAGTCGGCTCATTCCCAACGTGCTTGGCGCGGCGGTGCAGTGGTCGCCCGACAGCAAATCGCTGCTGGCGCGGGATGTGATCATAAAGAACAATCAATACATCACACAGTTGTTTTTGTACGACCTTGCTTCTGAATCGCTGACTAATTTGAGCGCGGATGAAAATATGGAAAATATCCTCGCGGCTTGGTCGCCAGACGGCGAGATGATAGCCGTCGTGCGGCGCGACCTGAGCATTCCACGCGGCGATCAGATTTGGCTGATGCGTTCCGACGGCGGCGATGCGCGCATCATCACCAATGCGCCCGCGGTTTTGCATGGCAGTTTGAATTGGTCGCCAGATGGAAAATATATTTTGTATGATCTATATTTGCTCGATTCATTTCCGCTTGAATCTCAACTGGAACTGGTGGATGTGCAAACAGGCGAGACAACCAATTTGGGAGTTGTCGGCTACAACCCGAAGTGGGTTTGGCTGAAATAAAATTACTGCAAACAACAGGGTACGAAACTTGTGGGCAGAATCGTCGTGGATATTGCAAACCCGTTGAAGCCCACTGTGGTCAGAGCGCTCAAATTATTCGAATTAAGCCTGCGGGATAGTCATTACATAATTTTATAAAGGAGATTTCACCATGTCAACTCAAGCCCCCAAACGTTATTCCCCACTCTGGGTCACCCTGCACTGGGTCATTGCCCTGCTTATCTTTGCCGCTTTTTACCTTGGTATTTCCACCGAAGGGATACCCTTGGTGGAGAAGGTCGGTTACCTGCGCTGGCACATGCCGCTTGGATTTACCGTGCTGGCACTGATGCTCGTCCGCCTCTTTGTCCGTTGGCGCACCCCGCACCCCGAAGCGGCAACGGTGGGTAACGCCCTCCTCGATAAGATTGGCGAATGGACTCATTACCTGCTCTACATCTTCGCCATTCTCATGCCGCTGACTGGGCTGGTGCTTTCCGCCACATTCAATCTTGCGCCAGTGGTGTTTGGCGGGCAGGGCAGTCTTCCCAGGGAGCTAAGTCCCATGCTGCACGGGCTGATTGACCCGCTCCTGGCTCTGCTTATCCTTCTGCACATCCTTGCTGCGCTCTACCATCAATTCATCCGCAAGGATAATTTGCTGGCGCGGATGTGGTACGGAAAATAAACCACCGGATGCGTTCTACAATTTTAGAGGTAATACGATGATAAAAACAAATACTCTCGCCCAGACTGAGTTCTCGATTCATCCCGCCACCATGCTTGGTCACGTTTCATTGACAGTTGCCAATCTGGAGAATCAGATCGCCTTCTATCAGCAGGCGCTGGGATTCAAACTCCACTGGCGCAAAGGAAACAAGGCAGATATTGGCGCAGGCGGCGTGGACTTGCTCCACTTGACCGAAGAACCGAACTTGAAAAAATATCGCGGCGTGACGGGACTTTATCACTTCGCGGTCCTATTCCCCAGTCGGCGTGAGCTTGCTCGGGCGGTGGCGCGTTTGTCTGTCTTGAAATATCGTAACCATCCCACCGACCACATCATGACCAAGACCACCTATCTCGACGACCCCGAAGGCAACGGCATTGAGTTATATTGCGAGTCGCCTGAAGATGGACTGTTCACAATCGAAAACAACGACTTCGTCACCCGCCGCGCTGACGGCACATTAAGCGATGGGCGCGAGCCGCTGGATGTGAAAGCGTTATTCAGCCTTCTCAAAGAGGATGATAAATTGGATGATCCTATTCCCCCTGAAACCCGCGTGGGACATGTCCATTTGCATGTGCGCAATGTGCAGGAAGCCGTGGATTTTTATCACGGCATTATCGGCTTCGATGTGATGGGACTTTCCTCCACGTTTCGCGCGGCGTTCATTTCAGCGGGCGGATACCATCACCATTTGGGGCTGAATGCCTGGCAGGGAGAGGGCGCTCCGCCCCCGCCATCCAACGCGGTGGGACTGCGTTACTTCACTATTGATTTGCCAAATCAACAGGCATTGGATGAAGTCGTTGCACGAGTAAGCTATACAGGGATCGCATTCAACCAAACCGAAGAGGGGTTGCTATTGTATGACCCATCCCAAAATGGGGTGGTGTTGCGCAGCGTTGGGTAGTCATCAGACCTCCGAGTTCTTCCAGAACTCGGAGGTCTTTGTTTAACATGAAGAAAGCGGGGGACATATCGCGTTATAATTCCAACCGTGGTCTCGATACGCCCTCGAAGAGCACTCGGGCTACCCGACCACCAATCCAAAATCGTAAATCGGAAATGAAATCATGCATATCCTAGTCACCAACGATGACGGCGTGCAAGCGCCCGGACTTTTAGCTCTCGTACAAGAAATGCGCAAACTCGGCAAAGTGACTGTCTTTGCGCCCGATAAAAACTGGTCAGCCTCAGGACATGTGAAGACAATGGATCGTCCATTGCGCGTGAAGGAAGTCCTGCTTGCAGATGGAACCAGCGCATTTGCGTCTGACGGTGCGCCTTCGGATTGCGTGGCGTTGCCATTGCTCGGTTTGATCGAAGAACAAATTGACCTGGTTGTTTCGGGCATTAATCCCAATGCGAATGTCGGGCATGACGTGACCTACTCAGGCACGGTCACCGCCGCGATGGAAGCCGTGATCGCAGGCGTGAAGGGCATTGCGGTTTCGCTAGATTCCCCCGAAGGGTTCAAAGGTGCATTGGATTATTCCACAGCTGCCAGCGTGGCGCGCCGCGTCGCAAAAAATGTCATCGCGGATGGACTGCCCAAAGGCGTGGTGATCAGCGTCAACGTGCCGTACCTAAAAGAGGATGAACTCAAAGGATATATGATTACCCGTCAGGGATTGCGCGTCTACCGCGATGC
>DYDH01000166.1:7936-10194 GCA_020717985.1 Herpetosiphon sp.
CGAGCGCATTGATCCGCGCGGCAAGCCGTATTTCTGGATCGGCGGCGAAGCCCCCACCGGCGTGGACGAACCCGGCACAGATTTCGGCGCTCTGCGCGCAGGCTATGTCTCAATCACGCCGTTGCTGTTAGATTTGACGCATCACAAGGCGATGGATGTTCTGAAGAAGTGGAAGTTTTAGCGGCGGACTGAGGACGGAAGACCGTGGACAATGGTCTATCGTCCTCAGTCCTTTGTCTTTCGTCAAAAGGAAATAACCATGAACCTCTTCCAAAAATTATTCAGCAATTCTCCCGCTAAATCACAAAAACACTATTACACCTTCTCCGTCAAATGCAAACGCTGCGGAGAGATTCTCGAAGCCCGCGTGGATTTGGATAACGAATTAAGCGTTGAATACGAAGAAGGCGGCGATATCTACCGCGCGCGCAAAATGATAATGGGCGAAAACAAATGTTTTCAGCGTATGGAAGTGGAATTGAAATTCTCGCCCAGCCGCGAATTATTGGAGCAACACATTACCGGCGGAGAATTTATTTGAAATGAACAAGTCAGATATCGAGCATTACTGGTATGCCTTTCTTGCCAGCCTGCCCGCCAGTTCACTTTATTTTGGAAAGAGCTATGTCGTCGAACCGTTTGGAGATAATCCCAAACTTGCGGACGAACTCGGTTACCTGATCGTGAGCGGAATAAAAACAGGCACATGTTCTGCCTTGTGGGAATGGGAAGCCGAAGGGAAACCAATTCCGAAGCCCGGTTTGATCTCCATTGTACTGAACGGACTCGACCAACCCATCTGCATTATCGAAACAACAGAAGTGTCTGTTCAACGCTTCAATGCGGTTGATGAAGAATTCGGGCGTGCCGAAGGCGAAGGCGATCTGTCCCTTGAATACTGGCGCAAAGCCCACACAAAATTCTTCTCGCGCGTGCTTCCTCAATTTGGCAGGGAGTTCAGCGAAGACATGCCCCTGGTCTGCGAACGATTCAAAATTATTTATAAATAATGCGCCGCATCTCGAACGTCCTGCTTGTCCTCCTCGCCGCGCTTCTCATTGTTCAAGCAGGTTATTCACTTCAATGGCGCATGACCCACGACGAAGCGCCGCTTTTATACGAAGCCTTTCTCATGCGTGCCGAAGGGCTCATCCCATACCGCGACCTCTTTGATTTTCAAATGCCTGGTAGTTTCGTCGCCTACTCCATTCTTGGTCTCTTGAGCGGCTTCGACGATTTCCGCCTTCGCATTCTTGACCTGTTCATTCTCACCGCGCTTCTCGTCATTACATTTTTTGCAATGCAGCGTTTTGGCAAAACATCCGCCTTCGCCGCCGTAATCCTATTCGGCCTGAAATACATGCAAGGCGGTCCGTCCATGTCGCTTCAACGTGAATATCTTTTGCTGATTTTTATCGCGCTTGCGGTTTATATTTCAATGTTGGATGAGTGGACTCCCAGGCATCGGATTACGCTCGGACTTTTATTCGGTCTGGCGGCAGTCATCAAACCCCACGCCGCGATCGGACTCATCCCGATCCTGCTTTTTGACATCTCAGACATGGTCCAACGCCTCAAGTTGACTCTGCTTACATCGTCCCCTTTGGGGAATGCTGCCACGAGGAGCATTCTCCCCGCCGCGGCAGGATTCGTAATTCCAGTATTCGCAATGTTCGCATGGCTCGGCATCACCGGCGCATTGACTCCGTTCATCACCATTGCCCTAAACTACTGGCCGCTTTACTCGCAAGTCAACGGGCAAATGGAAGTCACTGCCGGCGCGGCGCGAATGTCCCTTTTGCTGAACCAAACCCTCCGCTTGGGTGGTCACGCGCTTTGGCTCATCCCCGCCGCAATCGGCGTCTATTTCAATCAAAATAAAAAAACTTATCTGCTTGTCGCCCTCGCCTTTTGTTACGCCATCTACCCCGCCTTCTCCGGCCAATTCTTCCCCTACCACTACATCCCATTTATCTACTTCATCATTCTGCTTACATCTCAAACCGTCAACCTTCAACCTTCAACCTTAAAGCCTTTATTACTCATTACTTCTTACTTCTTACTTATTACTCTCGTTCTCCCCTCCCAAACCTTCATCCGCCAAATTCAGGGAAAATCCATCTCCACCTCCACCGACCGCGCCGTGGAAATTGCCAACTTCCTCGACAGAAAACTAAAAGCCGGCGACACCGTCCAGCCTTTGGATTGGACAGGCGGCACGCTGCTTGCCATGCTCGAAACTCATGCGCGCATCGCCA
>DYDH01000475.1 GCA_020717985.1 Herpetosiphon sp.
AGTATTTTCATTTGGTTTGGGCATGAAAAAACCGGGCGCCGTGGGGCTGCCCGGTTTTTTAACGAATGTATGTAGCTGTTACTTGTGCACCACCACAAACGAGGTGTGGTCGCCGCGCTTGGCCAGTAGAAAAGCCAAGAGGTTCAAGTCCAACTGTTAACTATCTAAATTTATTGTAATTATTTCAATTCAGTTAATAGTTAAGGTTTGACCCTCTAGTACTCTCTCTAGTACTCTATGCACGGCGGTATTGCATCGGTTATCCCTATTGCGTATGCGAAGTGTTAAGGTTCGAGGACTCACCCCAACCTACCGGGCTTTGCTAATAAAGTCTGCTTCTTCCCAAAGCGGCTCCAAAGGCGCGATGTCTTCAGGCAAAACACATAGGGCGGCAGCTGAGCTAGAGACGAGCAGATCGAAGACGCCTCGCCAATGAATAAGTTCTAGGAGAGCGGTCAATCCGTCTTTGCTTTCAATGGCATCCAATGCAGAGCGGAGTTCCTGCTGTTCTGATTCCTTCAGTGCTGAAAGCAAAGCGTCCAATACTCCTTTGTTCAACTTGAACAACTCTCGCAACCGCGAGCAGACCGACTGGGACTCGAATCCGCCGACGTTCGCCGAATGCGCGAACGCATTCCTAAGTTTTCGGATAAGATGAAAGCTCGACCGCGCAACTGGCCGGATCAAACCCACACGGTATGCGAAGTCGATCTTTGCCGAGAAATTGCTGAGCGGAGCGTAGGGACCATGGAAGAGCTCATCGTCACGTTCCGGCGATGGAACAAGTCGCGCCAGCAGCATCTGTTCCAGGGCGTCTTCTAGTAAGGCGGCGGCGACGATGACAGCTCCACGATCAGTCTCACCCTCCAGTTGTTCCTGAATGGCCAAGAAGCGGTCGGCAGTATCATGGCGGCGCTTGACGGCATCCTCGGGATTTGTCTCCATTTGATCTCCGGTTCTTGATCACGGTTGATAACGTGGGGAACAACCTTGGGGATGTTGTTAGTCCTCGTAGGTTGGGGTGAGCTTACGAACCCCAACATTCATTCCACCTCATCGTTCGCCATAGCCGGCTTCTTCGTTTTTGCCCGCTCCTTCACCCCAATCGGCATCAATCGTCCCCGCGGCGATATACCGATGAATGCTCGAATTCGGCCAATCTACCGCGCGAGCCGTGTATCCGTGCTTCACCGGGTTGTAATGGATATAATCCACATGCCTCGCGTAATCACGTTCGTCGCGAATAAGGTGCTCCCAATACCTCCGCTGCCATATGCCTCGTTCACCTTTGCGCATCCGGCTCGCACTGCGGGAAAACTCCCAGGGGACGTTCCTGCTTTAGTGATTTAGGAGCCAAACGTTTTGACCTGTTTAACTTTCTTCCCTGTCACCTTTCCCAAGCGGCAGAGCTGGTCAGTGGTTCTGCACGGCGATGGCGGTGAGCAATGGTTTGATTTCTGGCAGGCGTTCGTGTGCCACCTTCCATACCGCTGTGAGATCAACGCCCATGTAATCGTGAATGAGCACATCCCGCATGCCAGCCATTTTGCTCCAAGGGATGTCAGGGTGTCGGTTGCGGAACGAGGCCGGGATATGTTTGGTGGCCTCGCCAAGAACTTCCAGGCTCCTGATCACTGCATTCACGGTCCTTTTGTCGGCTACGAATGCGCTTCACGGCTCATTCCGTGCAAAAACTCTTCAATCTCGGCGATGGCCGCCAGGATATCGTCGAGGTAATCGGCAATCTCCCGGTCCTTTTTAGACATATTCAACCTCGGCGAGAATG
>DYDH01000476.1 GCA_020717985.1 Herpetosiphon sp.
CAGCGCATATTCCTGCGGGACAAAAATTTCGAGTTTTACATCTGTAAAGTTTTTCATAATTTCATAACCTTTTTCTACGAGTAAAGATGCGGGCGGACAAATACTTCGACTTCTTCAAATGCCATTTTGCTTTCAGGAAGCGCATCTCCCACGATCTGCCAGACGTGCCACAGCCCATCCCAGATTTTAAGCGAGACCTCCACGCCAGCGGATTCGGCTTTTTCTGCCAGCGCAATTGCATCGTCCAGCAAAACTTCGTTGCCACTGACCTGGATCAACAGCGGCGGAAAATCGTGAAAGTCTGCAAAAGTCGGAGAGACAAGCGGGTTGCCCAAATTTTCTTTGTTGGTATAAGCCAGCGCCCACTCGCGCAAAGTTTCAGTATTCAACATTGCTTCGGACTTGAATCTTGTTACATGCGATTGACCCTGCAAGGTCAGGTCTGCCCACGGCGACAGGCAGATCACCGCAGCGGGAAGTGCATCGCCTTGATCTCGAAGCGCGATCACAGCCGCGACGCATAATCCGCCGCCTGCGGAATCGCCAGAAATGAGGATATCCTTTGACTGGTATCCCTGACGCAAAAGCCAGCGATATATTTTCAGCACATCGTCAACTGCCGCCGGGAAGGGATGCTCAGGCGCGAGACGATATGCGGGCAGAAGCACATTCACTTTCAGCGTTTGCGCCATCAGGATGCACATTCGCGTGTAAGATGCGATGGAGCCTGTCACATACCCGCCGCCGTGAATGTGTAAAAGCGCCTTTGTTTTGTCCGCACCTGCTGGACGTATCCATGCCGCGGCGATGCCGTCAATGTTGATGTGCTCAATTTCAACATCTTTTGGAAAGCGTCCTGCGAATTTGGCGGCATTGACATCTTGCGTGCGAATTTCGGCAATGGTCATGCGCTTCTCTTTATACATTTTGCGGATGATAAACTTCCAAACATGACTTCTCAAACTGCGTCGCATATCCTCTCCATTATAAAAAACTTCCGAAGTCTTTGAGACTTCGGAAGTATGAACTATATCCCTGTGGGCGGTTCTACATCCAATCCGTTTTCGCGGGCGATTTCTTCAAACACAATTTCAATATCGTCAAGGAAGTGATCGAGACCTTCCACTCTTTCGGCAAACTCTGCGCCGAGCAGACCCAGTTCACTCATTGCATTTTTCCAAAATTGAAGATGGTCGCCTTCGAGCACTTCCACAGATAATGTCCACGTGTGGAGCATGGGCCAGAGCGCGGCGAAGGGAATATCTCCCTCCAGCATGGCTTTGATGGCTTTCTCGTAATAATTTGCGCGCGCAGGGTGAATGCGAATATCCACACCTGATTTGTCGCTGGCAAGTTTGAATGCGGATTTCCAATCGGAGAACCACAATTTTAGTTTTTCAACGTCCACGCGGTTTGCGCCGAGCAGACCGAAGGCTCCCGCCGCCATGCCAGGCTTGCCTGCGGCTTCGGCGCGCGCAGGGAATTCCAGCAACAGCCTGCGCTCTTGAATGGGCGGTCCGCTTAATTCAGCCACCGCATTGACCGCATGGAAGAGGGACTTCATATATTTCTTCACTTCCTTCGGTCCCACTGAGGCTTCATCCACTTCGGTCAAGTCCATCCAGATGCCGCGTCCGTGCGAGAGCATTTTGCGGCAGCGTTGCAGCATGAGCGGCGGCTGTTCAAAGTCAAAGCCTGCGCGCAGACTGGCTTGCACGAAGTCGAAAAACTTCTCGCGTTCGTAGAGCAGGATCGGGTCGTACATTTCG
>DYDH01000477.1 GCA_020717985.1 Herpetosiphon sp.
TACTGAGACTGCGGAGGTATGCCCTGAGTGCGTCCAGACCTTGTTCGTATGCACTTTGCAGGGCGGGGTTGAGGGGGTTGCCGTCAGCACGCAGGTCAGTTAAATTCTTTAGATTCAATAGCGAACTGGGGAGAGATGTTAATAGATTTCGATCTACTTCGAGTGTTTTTAAATTTTTTAGGCTTCCAATCCAGTCTGGTAATGATGCAAGTTTATTTTTACCAATTTCAAACATTGATAGATTTACGAGTTGACACATTTCATCAGGGAGACTCGATATTTGATTACTGAATAGGCGAAAGTCCCTTAAATTTGAGAGTTGCCTTATAAACCCAGGCAGATATGATAACTGATTGTTTTCAATCACAAGTGTCTGCAGTTGAGCGAGTTGTCCCAGCGACTTTGGCAGAGGTGTCAGTCGGTTGCTGGAGAGTCTCAGTTCGGTCAACTGTGAGAGTTGTCCCAGCGAGTCTGGCAGGGTGGTCAGTTGGTTGTGGGAGAGATTCAGATTGGTCAACTGCGTAAGTTGTCCCAGCCAGTCTGGCAGGGTGGTCAGTTGGTTGTCGGAGAGATTCAGGTTTGTCAACTGCGTGAGTTGTCCCAGCGAGGGTGGCAATTCGGTTAACTGCATGCCGATGAGGTCAAGTTTCGTTGCGCCCGATTTCAGGGCTTGTTGGATTTTTTGTTCGGCTTCGTGGTAGGGTTGGTCATGCGCCATAGTAACCACCTTTATTTTCAACGAGACCGTCCACGAATGGGGCCACGAATAAACGAATATGGGCGGCGCGCATTCGTGAATTCGTGGAGGGTTTTATTCGTGGATGGTTGTTTGCGGAGTGCTGTTCTGCTTGGAGATAGGCTTGGTCATGGGGCATGGTGTCCGCCTTTGGGGGTGAAGACCATCCACGAACCCTTCGACAGGCTCAGGGCAAGTTTTTTCACGAATAAACGAATATGGGCGGGCATTCATGAAAGGTTTTATTCGTGGATGGTTGTCATGGGTCATTGGGTGTTTTGTGTGTAAAGAAAATCGCCCCAGACGGTCAGTCACAGGGCGATGATTATGTTACTCGATTATTTGAGCGGTTCAATGTGGTGCAGGGGCAGGTTCTTCGATGCAAGTTCCCATAGTTCGGATAGTTCATCCTGATGAAGCGAAGCCCATTCCACGACCATACCCAAAACTCGCGGCGGCAGGTCTCCTGCGATGATGACATGCGAGCGAATATTTACCTGCGCTTTGTAATCTCCATACTCGGCATGGAAATGCGGCGGTATGTGGTCGCCGAAGAACATCTTGATGCTGATTCCGAAGAAACGGCTGATTTCAGGCATAAGCGGGTTCGTGGAGTTTTGGCAGAATGTCTTCGGGTTGCTTTCCTGTGAGTTTCAAGTAGATTCCCAACCCATCCATATCCACATCTTCATTCCATACCAATTCACCGCTGGAGCCAATCGTTACCTTCTCGAACTGGCTGTAATCACTCCATAGCGCGAACACACCCTTGCCTGCGAATTCGGAAAGGTCAACTTCGCCTTGCACACCGTCCGAGAATTTGACGCGCAGGCGGAAATCTTTTAGAGGTTTGACTTCCTTCAGAACAGGTAAGTTTTCTTCCATGTTTTGATTCTACCACTTCTTGGGTTGGTTATTTGAACGCTCCGCTTCGGGTCTTTGGGAGTTGCCGTGCCACACCACCCCATGTAGGGGCGAACCTGCGTGT
>DYDH01000167.1:0-930 GCA_020717985.1 Herpetosiphon sp.
CATACCTGCGATTAATTCCGCCAATGCCTGCGCAGGGTTATGCACTGTGCCGCCGAACAAGCCGGAATGCAAGTCGCGCGGCGGGCCGTAGACATGCAATTCAAAATAGGCAAGTCCGCGCAAGCCAAAAGTAATAGTCGGTTCATCGGCTGAGATCGCGCCCGCATCAGGGTTCAAACAAAAATCGGCTTTGAATAAATCCTTGTGTTTGGGTAAAAATGAACCCATGTTCATCGAGCCGATTTCCTCTTCGCCTTCCAACATAAATTTTAAGTTGACAGGGAAATCCCCTGCCTGCATGATGGACTCAACAGCGTTGAATGTTGCCATCACCTGTCCCTTCATATCCGAGGAACCGCGCGCAAAAAGATAATCGCCTTTGACCACCGCATCGAAAGGCGCGGTCTCCCACAATTCAATCGGGTCAACAGGCTGCACATCGTAATGTCCGTAGATCAAAACCGTCGGCGCGCCGGGCCGCTTCGCGTTCAACCAGTCGCCATACACAACGGGATGCCCGCCTGTTGGCATAAGTTTTACATTTTTAATTCCGATCTTGCGTAAATGCTCCGCCGCCCATTCGGCGGCTTTTTGAACCTGCGGCTTGTATTCATCATCGGTTGAGATGGATTCGATTTTGATAAACTCGGATAACTCTTTTGTGAACCGCTCACGGTTTTTATGAGCGTACTCGATCGCGCTTTTTACGTCAGACATGGTTACTCCTTCAAAGTTCCGTATAAATACCAAAAGGTTTTGCGCGGGAAATTCGGCGCATATTCCTCTTCCCAAACAAACTTGCCCTCCCTAAAAACGCCTTTCACAAACGCGTCCGAATCGTCTTCGACCTTGCCAAGCAGACTCAGCATGGCGCGATAGCGGACATTTTGCGGATAGAGACGCGCGCCTGATTTTGTATCTTCGCGATAT
>DYDH01000167.1:1029-10069 GCA_020717985.1 Herpetosiphon sp.
TGCGTCTCGAATTTAATGGCCTGCGTTCCCATCCGTGCAAGAGATAAAAGGATCCCACCCAAAGTCAACTGCGGCAGGTCGGACCTGAGTGGATAATATAATTCTTTGGAGAGCAGATAATTCTCCAACTCAGGAACTCCTGCCGAAAGATATTGACTGTCTTTTTGAGTAGGCATAATATGAATGTAAATTTAGGGTGAAACCGTCGGCACAGGAGTTTGCTCGAGCGCGCGCCGTGTGACAAGATACCATTCCGAGATCAATGCAAGGCGGTCGCTTACGTCATACATCGGCGCAACCTGCACACCCTGCACTTGCGTATCCACGCCGTAAGAGTAAACAGGGTAATACAACGGCAGGGAGGGCATGTCCTTTACAAACATAACCTGAAAATTTCGGTACAAACGCGCGCGTGATTCAAAATCAGCCACTGTACGCGCGGTTTCGAGGAATTCACTGGCTGTGCGGTTATCCCATTGCGAGTAATTCTGTCCGCCAGTGGCTTCAGATTGATGCCAGAATAAATAGGGGTCGGGATCTGGCGTGCGCATGGTGTTTAAATCTGCAAGCGCAGCTTGATAATTACGCGACGTGAGAAAGTCATTCACCAGTGAATCATAAGGCACGGATTGCAGGTCTATTTTTACGCCAATCAACGCCCAATCTGCCTGAATGGACTGCGCTATTTGAGTGTGGACTGCGTCGTCGGGATGAACCAGCGCAAAAGTCAAAAATTGACCCTCTTTGGCGCGCACATCTCCGCCACCAGCAGGGATCACAAATCCTTCATCTTTCAGTAATGTCGCGGCTGCGTCAGGGTCGTAATCAAAATGTTCGATCTCGTCATAGTAAGCCCACGAACCCGGCAAAATAGGTCCATCCGCAACAATGGCCTGCCCTTGCATAATGCGCGAAACAATGCGGTTACGATTCACACCAAGTAAAAGTGCATGTCTGATTTTTTCATTTTGCAAAAATGTCACACTGGGATTATTAAGATTTAAGAAAACCAATCCCATTTGCGGCAGGCGGCTGGTGTAAACAGAGAAGGCTGGCTCCATTAATGCCTGCTGTAGAACATCGTTGGCAAGCTGGCTTACCCCAAGCACTTCGCCTTGTTGATAAGCATCAAAGGCAGAGGCAGAGTTCGGGTAAAAGCGGAAAACAACCTGCTCGATATATGATCTCGGCAAATAGTAATCTTCATTGACCATGAGCGCCACGCCGGTGATCTGTCCACCGCTGGTCATCAAGCGGTCAAACTTATACGGTCCTGTGCCAATGGGCTTTAAATTGAATTCGGCGCTTGCGAGTTGGTCAGCGGGAATCGACTCAAGCAAATGCTTCGGTAAAACACCGAAGGTGGCGTAATCTAAAAATGGCGCGAACGGTTCAGGAAGTTTTAGTTGAAGCGTCTTATCATCCAGTCTCTTTACTTCAATTTCAGACCATAAGTCCTTGATATCCTGCGGGAAGAGCGATCCAGTGCTTTTAATTAACTCAATGGTAAAGATAACATCATCCGTTGTAACTGGCTCGCCATCATGCCAGACCGCGTTCGGCCTGATCGAGAAGTTGTACTGCGTGCCGTCAGAGGAAGTTCCCCACGATTCAGCCAGATCTGGTTGAGGCAAGCCATGTGAATCGAAACGGATCAATCCGCTAAAGATCAACCGATTGATGTCGCGATCAGCGGGATTGTTCCAATCCAACATGGGATTAAGCCGCCCCATGGAGCCGATCAGCGCTTCGGTATAAATGCCACCGGGCGCGGCCTCGGGTAAAGTAATAACACTTATCGGTTGTTGGCTAAGCAACAGCAAAGCAACGATCACGATTGTGACCGCGACAACCAAAATCTGCCAGCGTAGTTTTTTCATAATTAATTATGGAAATAAAGAAAGGCCGCCGCCGCCCCGTGTTGAGGCAATGACCCGGCGGCCTTTACAGGCTTGCGATTCTTAGCGTCCGATGATGATAACAGCGAAGACGAGGGCAAAAAAGATCACAGCCAGCACGATCGTCACCCAAAAGAGGATGCGTTCAATGCCACGACGGGCGGTGAATACGCCGCCAGTGTCCGCGCCAGTGAGGCCGCCCAACCCTGCACCCTTACTCTGCAGGATGACGCCAGCGATTAAACCTACTGAGGTTATAATCAGCGCAATATCCAAAAACTTTTCCATACGATGTGCCTCCTTGAAATTAGCGGACAGATTATACCTGTTTCAGAAGTGAATCGTCAACAAGGGTTTGGCTCGAATAAAAAAAATTATCCCAAGCGGAAAAAAAACTTAATAAGAGGATTTTCATGCACGAAATCGTTGTTAATTTGCACATGCACACCAGATACTCCGACGGAAGCGGTACACACAAGGATATTGCCGCCGCCGCGCTAAAGGCTCCTGTGGATGTGGTGATCGTGACCGATCATAATATATTGGTACAAGGCTTTGAAGGGTATTACAAAGAGAAGAATAAAAAGATTTTGATGCTGATCGGTGAGGAGGTACACAATCAGGCGCGTGACCCGCAGAAGAATCATTTACTGGCATTTGGAGCGGGGCGCGAACTTGCCACCTTTGCAGAAAATCCACAGCAGTTGATCGATCAAGTACGGGACGCGGGCGGACTGTCATTTCTCGCGCATCCCGATGACCCCGCCGCGCCCGCGTTCAAAGAGACGGACATTTCGTGGGAGGATTGGTCGGTTCAAAATTACACGGGTATCGAGTTGTGGAATGCGTTGAGTGAATTGAAAACGATTGTGCCAACAAAATTACACGGCGCGTTTTATGCATTTTTCCCCGCATTGGTGGCACACCAGCCAATTCCATCCACCATTGCGAAATGGGATGAGTTGCTCGCACAAGGTCAGCACGTGGTGGCCATCGGCGGCTCGGACGCACACGCATTGCACCTGAGTCTGGGACCGATCAGCCGCGTGATCTTTCCCTACGAGTTTCACTTCCGCACGGTGAACACGCACGTTATTGCCCCTGAACCTTTAAGCGGCGAAGTAAACGCGGATAAGAAAATGATCTATGAGGCGCTGAGTCAGGGACATTGCTTTATTGGCTACGACCTGCCCGCCCCCACCCGTGGATTCCACTTCACTGCACAAGGGATGGATAAAACTGCGATCATGGGTGATGAACTGCCCGCAAAAAACGGAGTCACCTTGCAGGCAAAACTACCATCACAGGCGGAGATTCGTTTGTTGAAAGATGGGGTCGTAATCAAGACATGGAAAAATAAATTATCCTGCACGCATATCACCACCGAGCCTGGTGTGTACCGCATTGAAGCATATCGCAGGTATCTTGGGAAGTTGCGCGGGTGGATCTATAGCAATCCGATCTATGTGAGATAAAAGCGTCAAACTAGAAAACACATCTAACGCAAACCATTAGCCTCTTCTCTCAAAAGGAAAAATATAAATGTCCAATTTCACATTGAAAGAACTTAACTTTGCTCGAATTCGCCAATGGATAATTGACGCAAAAGCTAAACAGGACACTGACTCAGTTTATTCTTTCATTGCCGCATGGATTGGCTTCAACCACTTTTATGGAACCTTTGCATCGACCCAAAAGAAAAATTTTTTAACATGGTTAAATGGTCGTCACTCCGGTGATAGGGCGCAATTAATGTATTTAATCCAGACAAAAGAATTCGTTGAATTTTTTGATGTTTTCAAGTCTAAACACCAAAAACTTTTTAGTATTGAAATCACATTACCCGTAATTAATCCCTTGAAAGAACAAGGCGTGCCTGATAATTTAAAAGGAAATTACAAATTAAGTGATTTACCCATAAATCAAATATTCGAAGTTATTTACCAAATTCGCAACAATCTGTTTCATGGGGACAAAGACCCTTTTAGAGATGAGCGGGATAAAGAACTAAGCCAATTTGGCAGTGAGTTTATGCTGTTGCTCACAAGTAATTTGCTTTTGCGCACCTATGGGGAAGAGGAAGATGCTTTTGATAAGCAACAACAAGAAGAAATAGAAATCGTCAAAAAAATTACAAAGGCAACACCAAAGGATTAGTGGTATGAAAGATTCACATGAATTTTACCTATCCGCAGTAAAACTAAAAATCGGTATAACTATAAGTATTGCGATGATGTATGTAGGAACCATAATTTTGATATCTTCAATATGCTTAATAACATTACCCATATTGTCATACGAATTTGATGGCGCATGGTGGGCTTTTCCCGTTTTTGCTGTTGGGTTTGCCATTTCTGCTTTAGGTGGGATTAACTATGATAATTTCGTTAACCAAAAATGGAAATTAGTAATAAACAAAACCGGTATATCAGAGATTGGTCATCCTAATAGTAATGATGATTGGCATGTTTCATGGGAAGAAATTAAGAAAATAATATATCCGTCAAATCAACCAGGCTATAAACAACAAATTACCATTATTCTTCAACATCCAAGGAATTCCAAGCAACGTTATCAATATCTTGACAACAAAAAATTTTATATTTCAAAAAGCGGTTTACTTCCAGCAGACGTAATTTACATTTACAACTATGATGATTTCGACAATATTTGTATGCGCTTAAGATACTTTATCGAAAAACAAGAGCAAGAACATGCGGAAGAACTTGCAAAACAAGAGCGAATATATAAAGAGCATCTTGCTCAAAAAGAACGGCAAGAAAGAGATTATTTCCAACGAATCAAGAAATTGGATGATATTCAAAAAATTGATCCCATACAATTCGAAAAATTAATTTTTTCTCTATTTAAGAAAATGGGATATGACGTTTTGCTCACAAAAGCCAGTAGAGATGAGGGCATTGATCTTATTATTTCCAAAAATGGTAAAAAGAGTGTCGTCCAATGTAAAAGGTATTCTGGAACTGTAGGTCAACCGGTAGTGAGAGACCTTTATGGTTCTATGATACATAATCGTGCTGAAAATGCTTATCTAATCACAACTGGTGTTTTTTCATTACCAACCCAGACATGGGTTTCAGGGAAACCAATTCAATTAGTAGATGGGAAAATGTTAGTTGAATGGATAGAGACAATTTTAGGCAAGGATGGAATAGGATGATTAGTTGGAAAGCAAGAAAATGCCCTTCGGACAGAATCCGCTCACAGTTAAGCGCGAAGCGGGTTCGTCATCCGCAAGAGAAGGTTTTGTGGTAAACTTCGCCCGCTAAATTAGGTACGTTACAACGTGCCTTTCCGTTCCCGGCAAGCCCACGGCTTGAATAGGAACAAACCCATGGAAAGGAGGTTTTCCCTATGCGTAAGTATGAATTAGTTTGTGTTATCCAGCCCGATCTGGATGAAACCGCTTTTAATGTTGTGGTCGAGAAAGTTAAAGGCTGGATCAGTGAGTCGGGCGGCAGTATTGACAAGGTTGATGTTTGGGGCCGCCGCAAGCTGGCTTACATCATCAAGAAGCACCGCGAAGGTCAGTATGTTTTGTTGAATGTGACCATGAATCCCGCTGCGACTTCCGACCTTGAACGCAATCTGCGTTATCAAGAGCCGATCATTCGTCATATGCTTTCTGTGGCCATTTAGTTTTTATTGTTGCATTGCGCGGTAATTTACCAAGGAGATCTATTATGAGCCGAGGCCTTAATAAAGTTCAGATCATTGGACATCTTGGAAAAGATCCTGAGATGCGCTACACCCCTTCGGGAAAACCTGTGACTACTTTTTCCGTGGCGGTCAGCCGTTCGTGGAATAGCGCGGATGGGGAACGCCATAACGAGACAGAGTGGTTCAATGTTGTGGTTTGGGGAAACCTTGCCGAGATATGCAAGCAGTATCTCGTGAAGGGACAGCAGGTTTACATTGAAGGACGTTTGCAGACCCGCCGCTGGGACGGCAAGGAAGGCCAGAAACACACTAGCGTGGAAGTGGTTGCAAATGAGATGATGATGCTGGGCGACCGACGCGACGCGAACGATGGCCATCAGGAAGTCGAGTCCACCTCCGCCGATAATGGCTCTGCCATGGCGGAAGATGAGTTTCCGTTCTAGTTTTTTGGAGTAAATCATGAGTGAAGAACGTAGTTATTCGGGTGGTGGCGGTGAAGGCGGCGGTGACCGCAGATTTTTCGCCAAGCCCAAGTTTTGTCAATTTTGCGCGGATAAGCTGTTGGTCATTGATTACAAAAAGACCGACTTGCTTCGCAAATATATAACCGAAGAAGGAAAAATCCGTCCACGCCGCCAGACTGGCGCATGTGCCAAACACCAGCGTGTGGTGGCGGCGGCTGTCAAACAGGCGCGTCACGTGGCTTTCCTGCCTTTCAGCGGCAGATCGCTGGACGACGGTCGTTCCTAATTTCCGAAAGAATTTCGGGGCATGGGATTGCGAAGCATCCATGCCCCGAAATTATGTTAATGTTTTTCACCACAGAGATCACGAAGGTCACAGAGAAAAACCTTTTAAAAACCTCTGTGGACTCCCCTGACACTGCCCGCCAAGGCAAGTGTATGTTCTCTGTGGTGAATGTTTTTAAGTCAGCAATACCTCTTTCTTGAAGGAGTACGAAAATGACCAACGAATCGGGCCATAAGCCCGTTTTGCACAAGAAACACGTTGCGCGCCTTCAACGTGAAAGCCAGCAAAGCCGCTTAATCTTATACACCTTCATCGGCATTGTGGCGGCTGTTGTACTTTTGCTCGGCTATGGATTTTTGGATATGAACTATCTCCAGCTCCAACGCCCCGTCGCAAAGGTCGGGGGTGTGAACATCCTTGTCAATCAATTCGAACCGCGCGTTCGCTTGCAGCGCCAGCAGCTTCTGGCACAATACAACCAATACGCGCAGTACGGACAACTCTTTGGCATGGATGTACAAACGCAATTAACACAGATTGAATCACAACTCAACTCACCGGAAACCATCGGTCAATCTGTGCTGGATCAATTGATCAATGAACAGTTGATCCGTCTGGAAGCGGAAAAACGCGGCATCACGGTCAGCGAAACAGAATTGGTTGAAGCGGAGCAAAGCTCGTTCTCTTATTATCCAAAAGGAACGCCCACCTCTGCGGCGACTCCAACAGAAGTGGTCATGCCGGAAGTCCCCGCAGAAGCGTATGACCTGGTTACGATGACCCCAATCCCTACGGCCACAGCCACGCTTGAAGTTATACCTACGGCCACACTTGCGCCGGAAGCAACTGCAACCGCAGGACCCACCTCCACGCCAGAGCCTACCGCCACCCCTTACACACAGGCAGGATTTGAAGACCGATTCAACGAGTCACAAACTGCAATGGAAAAACTGGGACTCAATGAAAAGGATTATCTGGCATTCTTTGACTTTCAAATACTGCAAACAAAAGTCCAGGATGCGATCACAGCCGATGTGCCTCACACAGAGACACAGATTTGGGCACGCCACATCCTTGTATCTGATGAAGCAGCTGCCCTTGTTATCATCGAGGGGTTAAAGAAAGGTGAAGACTTCGCGGCTCTCGCACAGAAACTCTCGCAGGATACTGGTTCCGCAGTCAACGGCGGCGACCTCGGCTGGTTCGGCGCTGGAGCCATGGTTCCAGAATTTGAAACCGCAGCATTTGCCTTGGAAAAACCGGGTGACTATACGCTCACCCCAGTTAAAAGCGATTTTGGATATCACATCATCCAATTGATCGCGAAGCAGGATCGGCCGCTCAGCGCGGATCAATATGACACCGCAAAAAGCAAAGCATTTTCAGATTGGCTTACCGCTGCCCGCGATACATACGGCGTGGAAACATTCGACATTTGGAAAGAACACATTCCAACTGAGCCCAACTTCGTCAGCATGGCGACTGATTCAGCAATTGCCCAATTAACCGCGCAAGCCGAAATTACCGCTACACCGTAATAAATGATGAATGCAAAATGCGGAATGCAGAATTGAAATTCTGCATTCCGCATTCATCATTCTAAATTCTGTATTCTGTATTTCCCCTACCCTCTTTTCAACATATCATCCGTGACTTGATCGAGGCGCAAGCTGATGATCTGGCTTGCCGAGTCGCGCCCCATGGTGATGCCGTAGATCACATCGGCGGCTTGCACGGTGTTGCGGTTATGGGTGATGATGATGAACTGCGTTTGCTTGCTCAAATCCACGAGCAGGTCGCGGAAGCGCCCCACGTTGGCTTCGTCGAGCATCGCGTCCACTTCATCCATCACGCAGACTGGGGTGGGCGAAACTTTGAGCAAAGCAAAGACCAGCGCAATCGCCGTCAAACTTCTTTCGCCGCCAGAGAGCATCGCCAAGCCCTGCTCACGACGACCGGGCAGACGCGCTTCGATTTCAATGCCCGTGTCCACGAGATTTTCGGGGTCGGTCAGCGCCAGCCGCGCCGAGCCGCCGCCGAACAAACGCACGAAGGTTTCGCGGAATTCCTTATCCACCGCGTCAAAGGTGCGGACAAATTCCCGTTTTGTAATTTCATCCAACTCAGCCACGACCTGCTTCAAGTCCACTTCGGCTTTTCGCAAATCTTCGACCTGAGTCTTCATGAAGGTAAAGCGTTCGCTTTCCTGATCGTATTCCGTTTTCGCATCGGGATTGATCGGTCCCATGCGGCGAATTTGCGCGCGATGATGATTCAATTGTTCTTCGATCTCAGGCGCGAGTTCGGTCACGATTGGCAACTGCTCGACCATGCCATCCAAAGGCAGCGGCACGGGTCCCGAAACGTCTGCCGCGTAATCGAACATCACCAAGCCGAAATCATCGGTGATCTTTTGGTGTAGATTATCCAGCGCTTCCTGCTTGCGCATTTGTTCCAGTTGCACCTGTCCATGCGAGCGTTCTGTATTTGCAAAAATACGCTGGGCATTGGCTTCCGACTCTTGCAAGCGTTTTTCTTCCTGCTCGGCGGTTTCCAAATCTTTTTCGGCAGGCTCGATCAGCACGCGCATCTCTTCGATCTGAACATGCAAGCCAGTTTCGTTTTCGCGCAGTCTGGCTTTTTCATGATCCAGTCCGTTCAATGAATTTTCAGATTCCTGCAAGCGCGACGCCAACTCCACGCGACGCGAA
>DYDH01000478.1 GCA_020717985.1 Herpetosiphon sp.
TTGGAGTTGCCCAATAGAATTTTAATATTAGAACATGTGAGTGATTGAAAAAAAAGTATTTTGTGCAATAATTAAATTGCTCCGAAAAAGAGCAAAACCGGGAAAACCCGGTGGCGCAAAGTCATGGGTCTAACGCTGAACTGAGCCAGGACCGCCAGACTGCCGACAAAAGCAAAACCGCCAAAAGACGGCGACGCAAAGCCAAGCGTCTAAAGCCAGTATAAGTTTCTGGTCAGGACCGACCGGCTGACCGAAAGGTAAAATCAGGGAAACCTGATGGCGCAAAGTCATGGATCTAAAATCACTAAATTATTTTTTCGTGATCAAGACCGCCAGACTGCCGAAGAGCAAATCTTTTCACAGGGATGACCGAACGCTGGGTCATCCCTGTTTCATTTGTAAATAAATTGTAATATTTTTTATGGTTTAAGTTTCGCCTCCATGCTATACTTTGTTGCATACAAAAGGAGATTTTATGCCTGTGCGGATACTGGTTGTGGATGATACTGAGTTAAATCTCAAGATGGTTAACGCCATTCTTCTGAAAGATGGCTATGAAGTAGTAACCGCTCGAAATGGCTTCGAAGCATTGGAGTTGATCAAATTAACTCCTCCGGCATTGGCCATTCTTGATGTAATGATGCCGGATATGGATGGGTACACGCTTTGCAGGCGTCTTCGCCAGAATCCAACCACAGCGAAAATTCCGATCATTGTTCTAACAGCCTTAAGTGGGGTTGAAGATAAAATAAAGGCCTTCGATTCAGGGGCGGATGATTTTTTGGCAAAACCATTTGAACCGCAGGAATTGCGGGCCAGGATCAAGGTGTTGCTGCGACGGGTTTCAGATCAGGAACCCATTCAAACGAATGTGGTGGCAGGGAAGGTGGTCGCGGTATTTTCATTGCGTGGAGGAGTGGGAGTTTCGATGCTTTCGTCAAACCTGGCTGCATCGTTCTCGCAAATTTGGGGAACTCCGACAGCGTTGGTTGACCTGGCATTTGTAAACGGACAGAGCGCCCTCCTCCTTGATCTCCCTCTTCGCAATACGTGGGCTGACCTGGGGCGTTCCCCGGCAAATGAAATGGATATTGACCTGCTTAACTCAGTTTTACTTCGCCACGATGCCGGTGTGCATGTCCTTGCGTCTCCGCGCCGTCCGGAAGATGCGGAAGTGATTACTGCGGAACATGTTCAACATGCGATTGGACTGCTTCGCGCCCATTATCACTACATTGTGCTGGATTTACCCCATGATTTTTTGCCGACCACATTGATCGGGCTGGATATGGCGGATCAGATATTGCTCATGCTTTCGCCTGAAACCGCATCTGTTCGCTGCGCTGCCAACGCTCTGGCAACTTTTGCGCAGCTTAATTACCCGGCTGATCGTATTTCGCTGGTCTTGAATTGGACGTTTAAGGGGAAGGGCTTGCCGCGCGCTGGAATTGAAGGCGCGCTCAAAAAAGAATTAGGCGTGGTGATTCCTTACGCCGGGGATGCCGTCGTTGCTTCGATTATGTATGGCAAGCCTTCTGCTTTACAGACGCCGCTTGATCCACTTGGCGCGTTCCTGGAAGATTTTGCATATTTTCACAGCAAGGAAGAGCATGTGCAAAGCCCGCCGGAAGATGTTG
>DYDH01000479.1 GCA_020717985.1 Herpetosiphon sp.
TAATGACATATCAATGACCATTATATCAATTTATATTGATATAATATCATGCTAAATAGATCATGACAACATTTTGATCAAAAAAGGACCATCTAAACAAAAGATGGTCCTTTCAAAACAAAAGCGATACTTATGTTCTGATTTGTGTTGCAAGCCATACGGTTAACGCCTGCAGAGCTTTGCGACGATGACTGATCAGATTTTTTCGCATGCTATCAATCTGTGCATACGTCCTACCAAATGACTTGTCACTGATAAAGATCGGATCATACCCAAATCCTTGATCACCACGCATTTCCTCTGCGATCCAGCCGGTAACACTGTTTGTGGTACTGAAAAGAATTTGCCCATCAATATCAGCAACCATCATCGATACAGTGAATACCGCTACACGATGTGGTTGTACAACATCTTGCATCATATTGAGGATACGCAAATTATTGAGTTGATCGATTTGCTCACGCGTGCGCTTACTCGACTCATGACTGACCACCTTTCCATCCCTTATGGTGCAATCGTCAAATCGCGCCGAATATGAACCAGGTAGCCCATTCAGCGCTGGAATTTCGATCCCAGAATCCTCACAGATCGTCCATGTACGTGACATGCGGAGAAAATTCTCCACACCTTCTCGTGAATTGTGCTGAGCTAATCCCCAATTCACAAGCTGATCCCGTACATATGTAGCATATGCCACTGCTTTTATTGTGGCATTTTCCTCAAATGTTTTACCCGTCTCTTCCGGATCGATAGGATCTGTGACAACAAGAGGTATCTCGAGAGGACGCAGTATTGAGGCGATCTCCCTGATTTTAAATGGATTGGTTGTACCGATATAAAATTTAGGTACTGTGTTCATGTATATCCTCCACGATATTCTTATTTTTCTATCAATTCGCACAACATGCGCCATTTATTGAGGACTTCCTCACTGCTTCCACCAGTTCGCCACTCGTCCTTATCAAGTGAGCCATGGTCCAAGTGACGATAACGACCACAATCCGGTGAGATTTCACCATAGACCATTGTGCCACTTTCATCGATGAACATGCACAGATCACAAAAGACGATATCCCTTTCAGCCAAAAAATCTTCCAGAGTTTTTGCTGTCAAGAATGCTGTGCGTCGAGCTTCCGCAACATCGATAAAAAGATCGGCCAGCTGTGATGTCATGGAGAGATCCGCGACACGGTCATTGTAAGAAATCGTTTTTTCAACATACTCATTCAGGTAACGACTTCGGACGTGTTCACCGAAGATGTGTTTTGCCACGCGCATTCCGCGACCCGGTTGTGTCAATGGATTTCGCCAATCAAAACGAATCAACATCTCAGGCAACGCACCATCGGCAACCAATGGCATGTCTGCATAGAACGGATGACCTTTGCGCACAGATTGACCAACAAGCCCGATATAGCTGTGCTTGGTCGTACCTGTAAGATACCGCTTTGCAATGATCTCGATCGGCGGCGCTTTCGGCAACAATGCAATTTCTGTATCTGTAAGATCCTCCGGTACAAATGCAGGCAATCCATACTTGGCAAACTCCACTGCATGTGGCATCACCAGATCAGCAAGCACAAAGTCTTCGGTAACCTGCCGATACGCATGACGAATACCCGCTTTTTGCAAGACTTCCACAAAGATCGCTGATGCTCTGAGTCTCATTTTTTCAGACCCTTCTACAATGGCACAACGATTTTGAGTGAAAGAATAGATCGATGGCAGAAATCTGA
>DYDH01000168.1 GCA_020717985.1 Herpetosiphon sp.
AACAGACATAAACACCCTCAAAAATATTCATACACAAGTGACTGTCACCTCGCAGGTGACAGTCACTTCTCTTTTGATACAATACACTCCATATGAATCTCTCTTTTCTTCGTGACCGTTCCTTTCTGCGTGAATTGCTGGTGATCGCAATTCCCATTTCCTTTCAACAACTGATCAATGCCTCGCTCAACATGATAGATGTCATCATGGTCGGGCAGTTGGGTGAGACCTCCATTGCCGCGTTGGGTTTATCCAACCAGGTTTTCTTCGTGTTGATTCTGCTTCTCTTTGGCTTGACCAGCGGCATGGCAATTTTTACCGCGCAATATTGGGGCAAACGAGAAATAGAACCGATTCGCAAGGTATTGGGCATGAGTCTTGTTGCTGCTATTTTTTTCGCACTCATCTTCACCCTTGTGGCAGTGCTCATCCCTGAATCTGTGCTTGGCTTATATACAAAAGATGCCGAAGTCATCAGCCTTGGAAGTAGTTACCTTCACATCGTTGGCTTTTCTTATATTCCCGTTGCCATCGCCACCGCCTATATTGCCATTCTGCGCAGCATTCAACTCATTCGGATGACAGTCGTCGCCACTGTTGCCGCATTGGTATTCAAAACGATTTTGGGATATGGATTGATTTTTGGCATTGGTGGACTCCCCGCTCTTGGTGTGCGCGGCGCGGCAATCGGCACCGCGTCAGGCTGGACCCTGGAACTGGTCTTGCTCCTTATATTTATCTACGCCGGGAAGACTCCGCTCGCCGCCAACCCATTGACATTTTTCTCCTTCGACATGTCTTTCTTTGTCCGTGTGTTGAAGACAGCATCTCCCGCCGTTGCCAATGAATTGTTCTGGTCTTTGGGTATTACAACATACAATGCCATTTACGCCCACATCGGCACTGACTCAATTGCCGCGATTAATGTTAATGCGACCATCGAAGAACTCGGCTTTGTCGTTTTTATCGGACTTGGCAATGCCTGTTCGGTGTTGGTGGGTAATCGTATCGGCGCAGGCAAAAAAGATGAAGCCTATGAAATTGTCCGACGGGTGGTCATTCTCGGTGTGACTTTTGCGATTGGCGTTGGCCTAATAATTATCCTGCTGCGCGATGCTGTTGTTGGGCTTTATGATCTGTCCCCCAGCGGCGAAAATAATGTCCGCTGGTTATTGCTGGTCATGGCTTGCGGTTTGTGGGTTCGCATGTTCAATTTCTCGGTCTTCATCGGCGCACTGCGCGCAGGCGGAGATACGCGCTTTGCCCTTCTTATGGAAATTTGCTCCATCTGGCTGATCGGTGTCCCTGCCGCGTATGTTGGCGCGTTCGTGCTGCATCTCCCCGTCTATTTGGTCTATCTCATGGTCATGCTCGAAGAGATCGCCAAAGCCTTTGTCAGCGGATGGCGATTTAGGTCACGCAAATGGATTCACGATCTGGTGAATATTCCTGGCGCGGAAGTTGGATAGATAAAAAACCCGCTGACTTGAAATGCCAAGTCAGCGGGTTTTATTTTACAGCAATGCCCTAAGGCCACGTATGGCTTGGAGCTTCCGCGTTGTCCACCGCGACCTGGCTTTTTACAGCAGGCGTAACACAGACATGATCGCCTGAGAATGCTTCACGCCAAACATAACCTGATATACATTCATCCGCGCCTGCCACATGCGAACTTGCAGCGGCATTATCAGAAGCAGTCTGGGCGCGAATATCAGGTGTTACACATACATCATCGGTAGTTGGCACAGCCTCGCGCCATACGAAACCAGCAATACATGTGTGAGGTCCATAGGGTCCCACCACCCAGCGTGACGCGGCAACGGAATTATCGGCTGCTGCCTGACTCCGTGTGGCAGGGATGACGCATACAACATCACCCGCATAAGCTTCACGCCAGACATAGCCAACTTTACATGCGGTTACACCGTACACGGTAACCAGCTTGCGTGAATCCGCCGCGGCATTGTCGGCATCTGCCTGCGCCTTTGAGGTAGGCGTTACACATATCTTATCGCCTGGCTTGATCAATCGGTGTACATAATCGCCTTTACAAGTTCCACTTGCCGGCTCCGGCGTGGGTGGCGCGGCAATCACCGCAACGGATGCGGGGATGCAGGATGCAGTTACAACGCTTCCTGCTATCCAGGCATGTCCGCCTGAGGCGGAAGGATAGACAATATACCACCAGGTACCTTCAACGTTCTTGCCTGCAACGGACACACTTGTGCCGGCAGTGATGGCGTCAATCGAGGGATAAACTGTTTCCGGCCCGGAGCGGATATTCGCGCTCGTATTGGCTGTGGCGCTTGGGGAGCATAAAGTGGGCGAGATTGTAACGGTAATGGTTCCAGTGATTGGCACGATGGGTGTAAACGTGGCGGTGGCTGTCTGGGATGTCGAAGCAAGCGCAGTGATTGTGCCTGCAAGTTCTTCGGCAGATAAGCCGGTTGGTGTCCCTTGAGCAGCTTGCCCTCCGGGTAAATTGCAACTCATGATCGCGAGCCAGATGGTCATAACAGTAAAAAACACTCGGTTTTTGTTCATGGTTCTCTCCTTTGGGTATATTATCAACCTAATGTAAAGTTGATTCAATAGCTCTTTAGAGCGACATCACCCAGCTTGTAATCAACATTTTTACCCGCACACGCACGCGTGCATCCGCATTGGCGATTGCCCACAGCGACTTTGTTTTTTGAAATACATCCTCTTCAAGTTTTTCAAAATCTTCCCATTCGGTTTCCATAAACTCCTTCATTTCCGAAGGAGTGTCCCAATAATAGAAGAAGGCGAATTCCTCTTCTTTTTCCTTGATGTACCACCCGCGGGATTCAACTTCCCTCATGGCTTTGAACGCCGCCTCGTCATCTTTCAACCCAGTGGGCATATCGTTCAATCTACCCGCAAGCTGACAGCCCGCCGATGAAGATACCTCCACCAACCAGTTTGACTCGACAGGGCGCAGGTCAATCAATATGCCGTTTGTTTTGAGCGTTCGACGAATTTCATCCAGAGCATGGACCATGCTCTCATGTTCCATTCATCACAGCGACCAGGCAAGAATGGCGATGTCAAATGTTTCTTTTGAAAAAGGGATATGGCTGGCGCTGGCTTGCGCAAATAGGACATGTTCGCGCAGGTTGTGGGGAGAGTCTGCCCGGGCGACACACAATGCATCAAGGTCAGGATCAAACCCAACGGTTAGGCTGGGCGCGCCGGCGTATTTCCACGTCAGGCGGCCCTCTCCGCATCCTAGTTCCAGCACGCGCTTGTTTGAAAAATCCGCATATTTGTGCAGGATCTTTTTTTCAAATCCCTCGGGGTCTTTTTGAAGAGTCATGGCTTTTTAACGGCTTTGACCGATTCCTTGACCAGTTCCTTCAAAACTTTGATATCCACATCTTTTAATTTGTTGATGTACAAACAGCCGACACCCGTTTTGTGTTTGCCAAGTTTTTTCAACAGGTCGGTGTGCGGATTGAAACTTCCCAACACATACAAGGTCAGGTTTTGCTTGCGTGGAGAGAAACCTGTAATGAACCAATCCAGTTCACGCCCGCTTTCGTATTTGAGGTGTGTATTTCCAAAGCCGATGATGCTCGAGCCCCACATCTTTGGTTCCTGTTTGGTGACCTGCTGCATTAACTTTAATATCTCGAAACTATCTGCTCGTTTTTCTTCGTCTTTAATACCATTAAGAAAATCAGTGACGCTTGCATCGTTGAGTTTTGTTTTTAATTCAGCCATGGGAGTCTCCTATTAATAAAGTTGGATGAATTGGTAAATTACCCTATACAGCTCCATCGGGGGCTTAGCCCCCGATGGAGCCAAAAATTAAGCATTGAATTATAAAACCTTGTAATGCACTTGCGGCTCTTTGCGTTCGATGGCTTGTTCTGCATTGACCGCAAGACGCAATAATAAACTTTCTTCCCAGGCGCGTCCCATGGCTTGCATACCGATGGGTAATCCATTTGTCGTGTAGCCAACAGGGAAGGATATGGCGGGCAATCCTGTCATGTTGGCGGCGGTGACGAAGCGCATGATCTCGATGGTTGTGGAAAGGTCTGAGTTTCCGTTGGGCAAAGCGTCCTTCGGGATGGGTGGAGCGGCAATGGCTGTAGTGGGTGTGAGGATCATATCCACTTCTTCAAGAACGCGCTTGAAATTATTGATGATGCGTGTGCGCGCGCGTTGTGCCATCAAATAATCCTGTGCGTTGAAGGCGCGGCCGAGGGCAAGGTTGAGGCGCACATCCAATCCGTGTTCGCGGCGGTGCTCTGCGTAGGTGTAACTCATGGCTTGCACCATTTCGCTCACAATGGTGACCGTTTGCGCGATGCGATTTAATTCCAGGTCGGGGATGATGATCTCGCGGATCTCTGCGCCCATATCGGTAAACCGTTTGAGCATGGTTTCGCACGCCGCGACCACTTCAGATTCGGCATGTTGGAACCATTGTTTGTACACTCCAAGCTTTAATCCGCGCAGGGTGTGCTGATCCCAATTTTCAAGTGTAGGCAGGGGTTGGTGTAACGAATTCGGATCGCGCAGATCGGGTCCAGCCATGACGGCGTATGCCAATGCCACGTCGGAGGCGGTGCCAGCCAAAGGTCCAACATGGGCGACACTCCAGCATAGTGGCGCCGCGCCATGTTCACTCACTCTCCCAAAGGTGGGTTTTAATCCATAGACGCCACAGAACGAAGCGGGGATGCGGATCGAGCCGCCGCCGTCTGCGCCGATTGCAATGGGGGCGAGTCCGGCCGCAACTGCGGCGGCGGAACCGCTTGAACTTCCGCCGGTAAAGTTACCCGTGTTGTATGGGTTGCGTGTTGTGCCGTGATGAGGGTTCAACCCCGTTACGTTAATGCCGATCTCGTGCATATTGGTTTTTCCGAGCATCAATGCGCCCGCGGCCCGCAATCGCGCAACAGCGGTTGCATCTTCGGTCGCGGGGGTTTTTCCAAGAAATGCCGTGCCCACAGTTGTGCGGTAGGGGATCATGTCAATTTCATCTTTGACCAGCACAGGCACGCCGTCCAAAATACTCAGCGGTTTGCCCGCCTTGATGCGCTGTGCAGATTCGCGTGCCTGCTTCATCACATCTTCGCGGTCAACAAAGATTACCGCACGCAATGGCGGGTTGGCTGTGTTGCTGGCTTCAATGGCATCCAATAATTTTTTTGCAACTTCTTCAGGGGTGGTTTTGCCATCGCGATAGGCTTTGGCGTAATCGAAGACGGTGGCAAAATGGAACCCACGTGACTCCACTGCGACGGTGCGAGGCAATTCCTTTTCGGGCACGGCAGAGTCCTTCTGCGCAGGTGCGCCAGTGAAATGGATTGGGTGATGGGTGGGCGCCTCGTCAATGACCTGTTTTCTCAACCAGGTAATGCCTGCGCTTTGCAACAAACTTGGGATCAACAATCCGCCAAGCGGACCTTCGACCAGTGAAACGAACAGGCGCAGCGCCCCGCCCGCGAGATAAGGCAATTTGATCGACTTCAGATCGTACATATTTTTGTTTTCCATTTATCACATCCTCAAAACTTTTGATCCGTGAATTTTACCTTGCTTCATTTCAATTAATGCATGGTTGGCATCTTTTAATTCATACTCTTGAAACTCGGGCTTGATGCTCGCCCCTGCCGCGATCTGCAAAAACTCACGCACATCGGCGCGGGTCACGTTCGCAACTGATTTGATTTCCTTTTCCATCCAAAGTTGTGATGGGTAATCCAACGTCATCAGGGTTTCTTTATCAGATTCTTCCTTGCGGATGGCGTTGACGACGACTCTCCCTCCAGGCTTGATCCGTTTTAGCGCTTCACGGACTGGACCCCAAACTGGTGTGGTGTCAATAACAGAATCCAACTCTTTGAGCGGACTCTGATTAATCGTCCCCGCCCAAGCTGCTCCCAGCGACAGGGCGAATTCACGCTCTTCGGTATTTCTGCTGAATACAAAAACTTGCGAGTTGGGAAATTTATATCTCGCAAGTTTTAGCACCAGATGATTCGACCCGCCGAAACCCATCAAGCCAAGCGATTGACCGTCCCGTAAATTGGTCAGCCGCAGCGAGCGATAGCCAATTGCGCCAGCGCAAAGCAGAGGCGCAGCTTCTGAATCAGAAAACGAATCAGGTATCGGGTGGACAAAGTCTGCGCGGACTTTCATATATTCGGCGTAACCTCCGTCCACATCCCGCCCTGTAGCTTTGAACTGCGGACAAAGGTTTTCCCGCCCGCTTTTGCAGAAGTCACATTCACCACAGGCAGAGGCAATCCACGCTACACCCACGCGCTGCCCCGCATTAAAAGTAGTAACGACTTCAGTCGTTTTAGAGCGACTAAAGTCGCCACTACTTTCTACCTTCCCCACTACCTGATGCCCCAACACCACAGGCAAACGCGGCGGAGGTGTGCGCCCTTCGATTTCATCCAATTCCGTGTGGCAGATTCCGCAAGCCGTCACGCGCAACAGAACTTCACCCGCTTCGAGAGTTGGCTCTGGGATTTCGCTGAAAGTCAGCGGGATTGGGCTTTGAGGGAGTTGGGTAATCTCCCGCAGGAGCATGGATTTCATAGAGTTCTTTTGTGCATCATCCCGAAGGTTTTTCTTAAGACAGGCATAAATTATGACAGCCTCCGGGACGTTTGAGTTAGAAAATATATGGAATGAACATCTTTGACCGCTTCATGTAATCCTTATATTGACTGCCAAAGAAGCGGATGCATTCGGCTTCATCCGCTTTGGCGGTGAAGACTAGAAAGATTGTTGCTGTGATGGCAAGCGTGGCGACGGTCAGCGTGATGTGCTTGAAGAAGATTCCCCACGTCAACAACAGCAGGGAGCAATACAGCGGGTGGCGAATATATTTGTAGATTCCATTTGTCACGAGGTTGGTGGTTTTCTCGAAGCCGTACAGGGCTGGATCGCCTTCACGCTTTTCAGCCTGCTTACCCTGTGTCCGCAGGAAGTGGATGCCGAAGCCAAGCGGGATGAATGATGCAAAGAGCAAAATCCATGCGATGAGTTGATTCCATGCCAGCGGCTTGTAAATCCAAAATCTCATGTTGAGCAGGAACAAACCCAGGATACATTCCCACGCGAGGAAGCGGTAAAACCCATGAGACTGCGGCGAACCAAGCGACTTGCGTGAGATGTAAACCAAAACCAAAGTGAGAACTATGAAGGCAATCCCGTTCCACATCTTGACCTCACTTCACTGACGACTGATTACTGAACTATCCCGTCCCAAACTGCCTGTCTCCCGCATCGCCCAGCCCAGGGACGATGTAGCCTTTCTCGTTGAGGTGGTCGTCAATGGCGGCAAGATGAATGGGGATGTCGGGATGTGCGGTCTGCATTGCTTTCACACCTTCGGGTGCGCCGATCAGTCCGACGAATTTGATTTTCTTCACACCCCATCGCTTGAGTATGTCCGCTGTTGCCACGGCAGAACCGCCCGTTGCAAGCATTGGATCGAGGATCAGACAAACAGAGACAGTTTGTTCGAGCGGTAACTTGTTGTAGTATTCCACTGGGCGCAGGGTGTGTTCATCGCGGTATAAGCCGATGTGCCAGACTTCTGCGACGGGCATTAATTCCCATATTCCCTCCACCATTCCCAGTCCCGCGCGCAGAATAGGAATGAGACCGATTTTTTCCTGCAATTCCACCCCCATGGTTTTTGCGAGTGGGGTTTCGACTTCACGCGGCATGACGAGAAGATCGGCGGTGGCTTCGTAAGCCAGAAGCGCGGCGATTTCTCGTACCAATTCACGGAACTTCTTGGGTTCGATATCTTTTCCGCGCAGGCGCGACAGTTTGTGGGCAACAAGCGGGTGGGGAGATGGGAAAACGTTTGACATGGAATACTCCTTAGTTTGAAGTTTCCCTATTATAGCGTGAGAACGATTATATGGTTCAACCCCTTGACAGGGACAAGGATTTTGATAAAATAGTAAACACTGTAAATAAATGTAAACATATATAACGAAAAGGCGGCTGAATGGCACAAACTAGACGAGAGAAATTACGAGAGGCGACCCGCGAAGAGATCATGTCCACCGCATGGAAACAGGTTGGTGAGCAGGGTGTGATATCGCTTTCATTGCGCGCCATTGCCCGCGAGATGGGAATGACTGCGCCCGCATTGTATCGATATTTCCCCAGCCGCGATGACCTGGTGACCATTCTCATTATTGACGCATTCAACTCCTTTAGTGTGACATTGGAAACAGCGCGCGATGCTTGCAAACCCGCTGACCACACAGCGCGTTTTCGTGCGCTGTGCAGGGCGTATTTTCAATGGGGGATTTCCTATCCGCAAAAATATGCTTTGATTTTTGGAACGCCGGTCCCAGGGTATGTGCTTGATAGCCGCGCAGGTCCCGCCGCCCAACGCGGATTTCTTGCCTTGCAAAATGTGATTGGCGAAGCGCACGCGGCGGGAAAAATTTCAGGCGATGCCATGAGCGCGCGCCTGCCTGCGCCGCTCAAAGCCCAATATGAGGTCTTGAAAAAATACGGGATGCCATATACCCCAATGGTGACGCACCTTGCGCTTTCGGCATGGAGCATGATTCATGGCATGACATCCTTATATTTGTATGGTTACTTTTCAGGTTTTCTTGCAGACCAATCGGAGTCTTTTGTGAATCTCGAAGTTGAAAAAATGACTCGTGCGGTTGGATTTTATGATCAGGAGAAAAAATGACCCATCAACTTCCCACGCGCCAGCGTGTACGCAAAGCGCTTGTGTTCCTTGCATTTTTATCTTTCCCAATTACGATGAATTTTTTTTCACCCTACGTTATTGTTGATGGCGCGATGAACGGCATTCTCAACGGCAGTTTGGTGATATTCGGATTGATGTTTCTCTCCTCGCTTTTTCTCGGACGGGCTTGGTGCGGATGGATCTGCCCCGGAGGCGGGATGCAGGAAATGGTCGAGCCGGTCAATAACAAAACGGTCAATGGCTCGAAAATTGACTGGATCAAATGGGCGATCTGGATTCCCTGGCTTTCGTTGATCATTTGGTTTGTGGTCAGCGCGGGCGGATACAAAACTGTAGACTTGCTCTATCACACTCAAAATGGGATTTCAGTGGCAGGAACAGCGGACCGTCCAATTTTTATCGCCTACATCATTTACTACGTTGTGGTTGCGCTGTTTATAGGGTTGGCGATTTTTGCGGGGCGTCGTGCGGGCTGTCACACCATTTGTTGGATGGCTCCGTTCATGATGGTCGGGCGCTGGATTCGCAACCGCTTTGGCTGGCATTCCCTTCGGCTGGTGGCAGATGCCTCGGCTTGTAAGAATTGCAAATCTTGTACCAAAACCTGCCCGATGAGTCTGGATGTCAATGCGATGGTGCAGATCGAGAAAATGGAAAATGCCGAATGTATCCTGTGCGGAACCTGCGTGGATAACTGCTCGAAGAAGGCGATCCGCTACTCGTTTTCGGCGGGAAAGTAACCCTTCTGGAGTCGGACAGCTTGTTGTCTGAGTAAGGTGAGTTGTCTTGAATAAAGGAAAAAACAATGAGTACAAAGACTTCATGGCTTCAAAAATATTCCCTTCCCGGCTATTTTATTTTGGCATATGCCATATCATGGACGATCGGCATCCCGTTGGCGTTGATCGCCCAAGGAAAATTAAACTGGCAGATTCCTTTTTATGTGCATTATCTCTATGCCTATGGACCAATGCTTGCCGCCCTTATCATAGCCGGACTTACAAAAGGCAAGGCTGGGATTGCTGATATTTTCAAACGACTTTTCAAATGGCGTATGCGCCCTGTCTGGTGGCTTGTTACCTTTTCTCCATTGGTGGGTTACTTGGCGATTGTTGTTGTTCAGCGCATGATTCAGGGCGTATGGGCAGATTTCAGCCTTTTGGGCGAAGTCAACTTCCTTCCCAATCTGGGTTTTGGCGCACTTTTTCTCTGGATCTTTACTTATGGAATTGGCGAGGAGATCGGCTGGCGTGGATATGCCCTGCCCAGATTACAGGAA
>DYDH01000480.1 GCA_020717985.1 Herpetosiphon sp.
GTTCTCGATCAGCGCCCGGAAGCGCTTCTCGCTATTTTTCACTGCCTCTTCCGCCTGCTTGCGTTCGGTGATATCTTCGATCGTTCCTTCATAGTAAAGCACCGCGCCGCTTTCATCACGGACCACTTGCGCATTTTCACGCACAAAGATCAGGGTCCCGTCACGCTTGCGCCATTCCGCTTCGAGACCGGTGATGCGGCCATCGCTCTCGATCTGCTCTTTGAATGCGGAGCGCGTGTAGGTCGCGTCGGCTTCGCCTTTTTCCAGATTGTGCGCGGAGAGTTCCTCGAACGAGGAAAAACCCAGCATCTTCACGAGCGCCGGGTTGGAGACCAGGACGCGGCCATCCGGCGTGGTGCGATAGATGCCGATTGGCGAGTTTTCGAACAACTGGCGATAACGTGCTTCGCTCTCTCGTTCTTTCGCCCGCGAATTTTCAAGCGAATCGAGCATGGAATTCACACTGGTTGCCAATACAAAAACCTCGTCATTCCCGTTGGCCTCCACCCGGGAGGAAGCAGCTCCCTGGCTGCCAATCTGTATAACCTTTGAGGTGAGGCCAGTCAGCCGGATGATAACCATTCTCTCAAGCAACAACATTGTTACCAAACCCAAGAAGAACCCAATGGCAAGCAGTGCCAAGCCCAAGTATTGCATACTCGTCTTTGCCTGGGTAAATGCCTCACGCGGGGTATCAACCCGCAAAATCAGGGCGGGGTTCCCGTAAACATCATTAACAAGGGTATATCCCGAAACGACTGTTTCGCTCTGAGGAGCGACAAAAATGGATTTCATACCAACCAGCGAGTTTCGCGCCAGAACAACATCGTCAGGCAAAACATTATCGTTATATGGGAAGACACTGATTGTAAGTTTAATCCGCTGTGACAATTTGGCAATTTCTGCCTCGTCCAGGCGCCGCCCCATGATGAGAGTCCCGCGGATTGGCCCCTCTCCCTGGCTGGTAACAATGGGTTGTGAAGCGATGATCATCGCTCCTTCGGGGAGGAATAGGATTCCGGCCATTTTATCAGCAGGATCAGTATGGCTGAGCAGGGGACTACCGGCCTGAATCTCGCTGTACAGGCTCTCCGGGATAGGAATCTCTGCCCCACTATCAAGTTCAACCATCTTGCCAAAAACGATTTGACCCGAATTGTTGATAAACAGCATCAATTCAACCCCAAGGTTGGTAAATGTCGCATTGGGAAGGTTGGAATCAATATAGCCTGTATCGCCACTGCTGATGAATGCATAGGTGTCATCCCATGGTGCCCAATCGCCCACAGTTACATCCATCACTGCGATCTGGTCATCCAGAGCCGCCAGAAGGCGGGTAACATCTCGTGTTGTGCTTTTTTCTTCAGCGACAATTGCATCCCGCAACAAAAACCACTGGGCTGTAAAATAAACTATTCCCAACAGGGCTAGAAAAGTCAGGCAGATGACAATCAATATCTTTATCCGGACGCTCATTCTTGCCTCCTCAAAGCAGCGCTTCCAAAGCCGAACGAAATCGGCTCTTCGAGCTTTGCAGTGCGCTTTGGTTTTTATCCATAATCCATTCCTTCGCGAACAAGAGCCTTGTGGAATTTCCATGATAAAGGGACAAGATAGGGGGGTGTACCCCGTTTAGCATCCCCCATTTATCCCAGCGATGCGGCGATTCCCGGAGAACGACATGCGAACAGGCATATTATGGGTGTATTGTACATCTACAATGCCGCATATTCTGGTGATTACCCACAAGTAGCCTCCTGAAAAGGGAAGGGGTGTAAAAA
>DYDH01000481.1 GCA_020717985.1 Herpetosiphon sp.
CAGTAGATGAAAATTTCGTTTCATGACATACTACCTAGAACCAACCAAGTTCAGGAGCATGTCATGAAACGTACCTTATTATCATCCAATTCGGTTTGTCTGCAAAGCCAAGATGTGCATCGTATGATTTCGGAGCAGTTGTCACATTTGTTATCCAATGACATGGAAGGATATTTCTGTGATCGCCAAATTGTCAGCGACATGGTGGTCAAAGCCTCCGTCAGCGGAAAGGCGATTGAAGGAACATGCAACAGCTTGGAGAATGCGCCCAGCGGGATGACGGTGCGCGCCTATCTGAACGAGGAGCTCTCCGTCACCGAGTTGTTCGAAATCGAGAGCCAGTTGCGCCGCCAACTTCGCGCAGATTTGCCGCGCCGTTTGTGGAAAAGGCGGTTGGATTTGGCAATGGACTTCCACGATGAACCCTTCTATGGCAAAGACCCAACCTTGCGGGCTTACGCCTGTCGAGGCGAAGCGCATCAAGGGACCACCTGGTTCTACCGAATCGCTACGGTGTATGTGATCCATCGCCACATCCCTTACACACTGGGGATCGTGTTTCTCCTGCCGGAATACAGTGTTTTGGATGTGTTACAGGCTCTTTTGGGACAGGTGAAAGCCCTGAAATTAGAGATTCGGGGCTTGTACCTGGACAAAGGCTTCTGTGGTCGGGAAGTGATTACCTTCCTGAAGGACAAACCCTACGAGACCCTGATTGCTTGCCCGATTCGGGGCAAACAGGCGGGGACGCGCTCGCTTTGTCACGGTCGGCGCAGCTACTTCACGGACTACACCTTCAACCCTGGCAAACCCGAAGCCTACACGGCGACGCTGGCGGTCATCCGCACCTACGAAAAGCAGGATGGCAAACGCCACGCCGTATGGCTATTGTACGTGCTGCTCAATGTCAAAACCCGAAATCCGCAGGCCATCCGCACTCGGTATCGCTTCCGCTTTGGCATTGAAACTGGCTACCGCTGCATGCGCCAAACTCATGCCATGACCACATCTCGCAATCCGGCGCTACGCTTTTTCCTGCTCGGCGTGGCCTTTCTGATCACCAACCTGTGGAGCGCTCTCCGCTGGCGCTTTTGCCAGAGACCCCGACAGGGAGGCCGTATCGTGGAAGAGACCGCATACGAGTTACAGCGCCATTGCCAGTTTTTGAATCAGTTCATCAATAACCGCTATATCCCAATATCCTGCATCTATGCTCAGGTCGCGCCGTTGGATCCATGAATTTTTCATCTACTGAGACTTCAACTTCGAAAAAAGCGTCGGCATAACCATTAGCCGGGATCGAGATGGTCAGGGTCTTCTGCGAGCCGGTGCGCAAGTTGATATAGGCGTTGGCTCCCGCATCGCTCCAGAAAGTATGTATTTGTGCGGGATCATCATCCCAATAGAAGTTGACCGTGGCGATAATTGTGGAGAGGCTGGTATTGTGCAAGCGCGCACCCACCGGGAAACGGTACGGGCCGAGGGCCGGGGTGTTGCTGTCCAGGCCGATGATATTCCACGCGTCCGGCGTGATGGTCAACGAGGCGGCCAGCACCGGCTTGACCGGTAAAACAGCTGTCAGGACCAGGGCAGCCAGCAGGCCAAAAACACTGATACGATGAATTTGCTTGGAAGATGTGTTCATGGTTTCTCTCCAGATATTCGAAATTATCTCACAAATAAAACCGTTGCCTCAGCGATGAAGACGTTGAGGCAACGCTAAAATAGCAAACGATCCTGGCTTCACACAATCCTTCGAAGCCG
>DYDH01000482.1:0-1616 GCA_020717985.1 Herpetosiphon sp.
GAGAGTTTATCGCGGAGTACACTTTTTAGGCATTGGCCTGCTGTGGATGCCTCCGACGCAACAAACACTGCCCATTGGGACGAGCTGGAGACCTAAAAAGAAATGCCTGTTACATGTTGTATAATGAGGTATGAGCGATTTATCGCCACTCAAGAATTTCCGCATCACCGATCATGCAGTCTTTGAAATGACTCGCCGCGGAATCGGCAGTGATTCCGTTGCCGGTGTTTTAGAAAATCCCGAACATATCGAACTTGTCAGACCGGGACGTGCAGTATATCAGGCCAGACTTGAGAAGAAATATTTGTTGCGCGTTTTCGTGGACATTGACCGTCGTCCGCCGGAAGTTGTCACCGTTTACCGTACAAGCAAGATTGAGAAATATTGGAGGCAGCCATGAAAGTCGTCTTTGACCCTGGAACTGATACCCTTACCATTATTTTTAGCGACAAACCAGTTGCCGAAAGTGATGAGGACAAGCCAGGCGTTATTCTTGATTACGATACTGGCGGCAATCTGGTCTCAATGGAAATCCTTGACGCCTCGAAGCGCATGTCCTTGCCGACGCGCATCGAGTATCAGGTTGCGCCAGTGCAGCCCGCATAAGCCAATATCGTGGCCTTGAAGTCTGGGATGGGAGGCAGCACGAGTGGCAGTTCGCCATCGGGATCTTCCCTGAGGCGCGCAGAGCAGTGGAACGGATTGGAGAGTTTATTGCGGAGCACGCTTTTTTGACGAAATAAATCTTGACGTCTCGAATGGCTGATGATAAACTCGGTTTTGTACAATCAAATTCTTGGAAAAAGGAGGAACGCACAAATGCAATATGTTCGCCTCACCAATACCGTTGTGTTCAGCGCGCCTCCTGTCTCCACGTGCATGTGATCGCATAAGCGATTAATTTCATGCCGCAGGCGCGCCAGCCTGCGGCTTTTGATTCCTCAGAAGCCATGGGTCGAGTTTTCTTTCCGTGGTTTTTTTTGTTGCCGAGTCAGAATATGGATACCAAAAAAGTATTTGAATATTACGATGAGTTGGACGATCAAGGAAAGTTCGAAGAACGTGGCAAGGGCTACCATCATCCCCAGTCGCTTGTGTCGAAGCGGGTCCCGCTCGCGGTCCAGCGTTTTCTCCAGAATCACGATGACAGCCGCAAGACCTTCCAGTTCACCTATAAAGCCGCCCGTTTCGAAGAAGGCTGGCTGCTCGATTCGCTTGGGCAGTTTTATGAACAGAACTGGATTTCCGATATCTTGTGCAAAGTCAAGGTTGGCAAGGAGGCTTCGGTCTATTTGTGCCGTTCCGGGGAACAGGTGGAAGCACCGCTCGTGGCGGCCAAGGTCTACCGGCCGCGCATGTTGCGCAACCTGAAGAACGACCAACTCTACCGGGAGGGCCGCGATGTTCTGGATGAAGATGGCAATCCCGTCCTCGACCTGGGGATGTTGAAAGCCCAGCACAAACGCAGTGTTTACGGGGAACAGATTCGTCACCAATCCTGGATTGCTTACGAGTTCCAGACCCTGAACACATTGCACGCCGCGGGTGCAGACGTCCCGATGCCGTATGAGATGAGCGACAACGCCATCCTGATGGGCTACATTGGCGACGATGTG
>DYDH01000482.1:1638-1754 GCA_020717985.1 Herpetosiphon sp.
CCGTCACGCTGGACCCGGGGGAGGTCAGGCCGCTCTACGAGCGCCTCCTGCGCAACATCGAGATCATGCTGTCACAAGAAATCGTCCACGGCGACCTTTCCGCTTGGCTCTCTGGG
>DYDH01000483.1 GCA_020717985.1 Herpetosiphon sp.
ATATGCGCCTGATTTGAATCCAGACGAAGGTGTTTGGAATCATCTCAAATATATTGAACTCAAAAATATGTGTTGCTCAGACTTGAATCACTTACGCCCAGCAATTCTCAATATGAAAATCTATTAATCTAGCCAGCCTGCCCAAAATGTTCAGACTGGGGTATCTTGGGGAGAAATCTTGTCCAAGGACGCCTATGTTTGAACAATTGAAGTTAAAACAATTATTGAAGGAACTCAAGCGGATATTTGAGGAACTTCCAGACTTGCGTAAGGGGAGAAACAGCCAGTACGAAATGGCAGACGCGGGCATGGGAGCATTTTCAGTATTTTTCACCCAAAGCCCGTCATTTCTAGCGCATCAAGAAGAAATGAAGCGAAACAAAGGGCGTAGCAACGCAGAGAGCCTGTTTGAGTTGGTGAACATACCCAGCGATAACCATATTCGCGGATTGTTGGATCCAGTTTTGCCAAAACAGCTCGCGCCAATGTATCGGATGGTCTTCCAAGGATTAGAACAAAACGGAATACTGGACACATTTCGTTCGTACTCAAACAGCCTGTTGATTGCATTGGATGGAACTGAAGAATTCTCATCTCAAAAGATTCACTGTCTAAACTGTAGCCATCGAGAATTAGCCAATGGAAAGACCAATTACTTTCATAGCGTGTTGACTCCCGTCTTTGTGCAAGCGGGCAATGAGCATGTGATTTCATTAGAACCTGAATTTATCACGCCTCAAGACGGGCACGAGAAACAAGACTGCGAAATCGCGGCGGGGAAACGCTGGATTAGCGTTTATGGAAAATACTATGCCCGCTGGAATGTGACCATTCTGGGAGATGATCTATTCAGCCGCCAGCCATTCTGTCAGGCGCTGAAAGAGAACAATTTGCACTTTATTTTGGTGTGCAAGCCCGATTCGCACTCCTATTTGTATGACAGTCTGGCATTCTTAGCTGCTCAGGGGACTTTGGGGATATATCAGAAGCGGATTTGGAATGGAAAACACGGAGAAGTCTACACCTATCGCTACGCCAACAACTTGCCGCTTCATGGCGGTAAAGACGCCATGCTCGTCAACTGGGCTGAACTGACGATTACCCATGAAGAGACCAACGAAGTCGTTTATAAAAACGCTTTCATCACCGATTTTGAAGTGCGCGAAAACAATGTCGAAGCCATTGTGCGCGATGGGCGTGCCCGCTGGAAAATAGAAAACGAAAATAACAACGTTCTAAAAACAAAAGGCTATCATCTCGAACATAATTTTGGACATGGCAGTCAACATTTATCTTCTGTGCTGCTGAGTTTGAATCTGCTTGCCTTTCTCTTTCACACGGTCATGGGTTTGGTAGACGAAAAGTATCGTCTCCTGCGACAAGTGTTGCGTAAGCGCCAAACTTTTTTTCAAGACGTCGAAACCTTGCTGCGTTACTTCCTGTTCGATTCCTGGGATGATCTCTTTGTGTTTATGTGTAAAGGGCTTGAACTTGATACCAGTTGAATTACTGCCAGATTACCTTTTTCTGCCCGCCTTATTTGACGATCGGCGGGTAACACGGTTGGCGCTTTGTCTCGATAAACTCGACACAAATCGGCAACCGTCATTTTGCGTTTCCCACTATCAGATTTACCCAACTTAATTTGACCGCCAGGCAGCTTGCTAAATCCAACCCGCGTTCCACGGCGGATTTTTAGCAAGCCGCGACATCAAAGCCAATTTCATATTGAGAATTGCTGAATACGGCTAACATACGGCGC
>DYDH01000484.1 GCA_020717985.1 Herpetosiphon sp.
CCAATGCCTTGAATATCTCATCTGCGCGGTAGATCTGATTGCGTGCATAACCAGTTACTTCGCGCACGACACCTGCCTGTACAAGCTTTTCAATGTATTGTCGCGCGGTTTTGAAGGGCATACCCATACCTTCTGATAGTTGCTTTGCTGTGAGTATTGGGCGTCCAAATAGAAAATCTACCACCGCTCCCATGCGTTCAGAGTTCCTCTCAGAATTCACAATAGACTGATACCTTGCGCGGATCGCTTCGAGGCGTTCCATACGTACAACACTGTCTTGAGCCTGAGCGCTTACGCCGCGCAAGAAAAAGCGCAGCCATGCTTCCCAATCTCCACGTTGTGAAACAGCCAGCAGGTGATCATAATACTCCTGACGATAGCGCTCAAAATAGACACTCAAGTTGAGTAAAGGTTGGGGGAGAACCTGCCACTCTGCAAACAGGAGCGCCATCAACAAACGTCCGATACGCCCATTGCCATCCAGAAATGGGTGGATGGCTTCGAATTGATAGTGGATCATGGCGGCGCGTACTAGAATTGGAATATCGATATTTGCGTGGATGAATTTTTCCAAATCTGCCAGCGCCAAGTTCATCTCATCCACAGGAGGCGGGACGTATGTTGCAGTTGTCAGCGTGCTGCCAGCCGCTCCGATCCAGTTTTGCGTGCGCCGAAACTCTCCGGGTGTGAGATTTCCGCCACGCACACCTTGCATCAAATTCTCATGAATTTCACGGATAAAGCGCAGACTCATTGGGAAACTTTTTAGGCGTCCCAACCCGTAATCCAACGCGGTAACATAATTGTGGACTTCACGTACGTCATCCTGCTTTTCGAGAAAAGATAATTGGGCTGACTCGTACGTGTAAAGTTCTGCGAGTGTGGCGCGAGTCCCTTCGATGCGGGAGGAGAGCACAGCCTCGCGCCGGATAAATGCCTGGAGCAACAAACGCGGAAATGGGAACGATCCTGTCAGTGTTGCCAGCCTGCTCAAGTCACGTTCTGCTTCTGATAATGCCGAGATCAGAGGTAACGCCCAATTTAGTTTTGGGGGTAAGGGCGCAGGGACAAAGGCATAATACCCTTGCTGGGTTAGGATAACCTGACCTGTCTCAGGGGAGCTAAAGTCATTTGGTTTCATAAGGTTTTATCCTGAAATGGGTAAATATATAGATTTATAATAACACTTATAGTTAAAAGTGTAAATTGAAATGGTCTTTATTTACACATCCTTGAATTAAATCAAAAAGCCTGCACATCCAATGAAATAGATGCATAGGCTTTTTGACGAACTGTATCGAAGTGAAAATCGCCACATTTAGACAAAACCAACCTTGCAGTTACCAGATACTGTGTTCCCTTGAGATTACATCGCCAAAGCAATATTTGGGTGGGCGAGAGCGGTGGCTGAGAGTTGTTTCATGGAATGTTTCTGTTGAAAATAAGCAGGTTTTGGGGTGATTGGGCTCGAAATGACAGTTGTCACTTGTGATTACTTAGCAGGCTTCATATTTTGGGGAAACAAATCAAGTTTACCATGTTGAAGTCTCCCCTATTGCATGAGTGCTGGGATATACAGCAATTCCAAATTCAAAAAAAACTGGGAAAATATGATAATGTTTTGTCAGCATGACAAAACAAGCCCTCAGCCTCCAAAGCATCATGACTTATTTTCGGAAACGCTGGTCAACCGCGCCCGATGGACGAAAACCAAGTAACAATGCCAAGTACACAGTTGCAGACGGCATCTTGGCTGCCTTTGCGGTCTTTTT
>DYDH01000485.1 GCA_020717985.1 Herpetosiphon sp.
TTTGCATAGGCTTCCCCGAAATATTGAGATGATACCTCAAAACCGATAAGAATCGCGTAACCCTTGAAAACAGGCTTAGGATCAAGACGTTGCTTTCAACTGGATCTTCACCCACCATCACTGTTCGACGCCCACTCACCACATAGGCGAGATGGCTGTTGGGTTCCACAGCTACGGCACTAGGCATGTGTCCCACCGTTGGTACAATCCCTATGTCTCAATAATCAGGACATCGTGCGCCATTTTGTAATCAGGACATCGTGCGCTCTCTAACAGCCAAATATAATCAGGACATCGTGCGCTTTTTCGTCCATACTCCTCCCCACAAGGAGGAACTATGGACACACCGATCACCGAGCAAGATTTGCGCCGCGAAGCCATCCGCCGTCATCTCGCGGGTGAGAAACCTCGCGCGATTTGCAAAGACCTGAAGCGTAGCCCCCGCTGGTTCGACAAGTGGTGGGCGGACTACCGACGCAATCCGTGGACGGATTTCACGGATCGTTCTCGGACACCCAGGACTTCGCCGTCCCAAACACCGGAAGAGATCGAGCAAGCCGTCGTCGCGGTTCGCCAAACCTTGGAAACGGCGACCACGCCGGAAACGCGATATGGTCTGATTGGACCGGCGGCCATTCAAACCCAATTGGAAAACTTGGGCATCGCGCCACCCAGTATCGCAACGACTCAACGCATCATCCACGCCCATGGTCTCACGCATCCAATCGGGGCAGGTAATGACTCCGCCTTCTATCCCTGGCTCGACGCCTGGGCGGTCAATGCGATTCATGCCACTGACATCATCACCAAGTACATTCGTGGCGGTGAAACAGTTGAAAATGTGCACACGATGGATCATTACAGCCATGCCGCCTACTTGAGCCAACACACCGACAAAAGTAGTACGAGCATCGGCGCGCATCTTGTAGCAACGTGGAGCAAGTTAGGGCTCCCGCAGATCGAACAATTGGACAACGAAGACGCCTTTCGCGGCGGGCACATGCACCCGCGCGTGATTGGACGCGTGGTGCGTTTGTGTTTGTTCTGCGGCATCGAAGTCCTCTTCACGCCGTTCTACGAAGCGAAACGAAACCACCAGATTGAGACCTTTCACAGCATTTGGAACCAAGGCTTTTGGTCGCGCCAAGAATTTCGCGATCGCGCCCATGTGCAAGCGGAAGTACCGCTGTTCGAGCATTGGTATCACACGACCTACCACCCACCGGCATTACACGGCAAGACCGTCGCCCAAATGCGCCGTGGGGTTTCCCTCGTGCGTTTGACCGGCGAGTTGCACCATTTGATTCCGGAGGGTCGTCTACCGATTACCGCCGGGCGCATCCATTTTATGCGAAAGGTCACGACCACTGGAGACGTGAATCTGTTGAACGAAACCTGGTCCGTCGGATCGCGATGGATGGGTGAATATGTCTGCGCCACGGTGAACACGGCGGAACAAGTCCTCAGTTTCTGGCACAAGCGCGATGCCAAGAGTGATCGGCGGTTGCTCAAAACCCGCCAATTCCGCTTGAAGGAACCGGTGGCTCCCTTGCTTCCCGCTTTTCGGCGAAATCACGCACGATGTCTTGCTTATTTGCCCGGTTAGAGACGGGCTGAAAAACGGCGCACGATGTCCTGATTATGGAGACCTATGCGTTCTGCTCCGCGAATGACTGTTACATTATCGCTGTATTCATTAACTACATACTCACCTTTCGGTCATTTTGGGGTCAGAGTTGC
>DYDH01000486.1 GCA_020717985.1 Herpetosiphon sp.
CAATGCGTCCGCCGGCTCCGGCACCATAACTTGCATTACTCGGTTGCACACCGTTGGCTGTGATCATACCATCTCCATTGAAGTTTTTTGTATTGATCAACACTGATCCACCGGATCCATTTTTTGATGTACCTGCATTACTCGATGCGTCAGCTTGAATTGTTCCATTTAGATTGAGATCATTGTTCACTTGGATTTTGATCGCACCACCACCGTAGTTAGCTGCTCCAGCGCTTCCAGAGCCACCCGATCCCAGATCGATCGGATACGTTCTGATGCCATAACTGCTGCCAGGTGTTCCAGAATTCCCCGCACCACCATTACCGCCATATCCGGCACCACTGGAGCCAGTCGGTGCTCCCGGTCCCTTGAATATCGCATAACCTTTTCCATTTGCGTCGATCTTTCCTGTTGGATCAATGCTCATATTCTCAACCACGAGATTGATCACATGCTGTTGCGTGTCAGCATTTGCTGTGTGGGTCAATGTGCCACCAGCTTGGATCGTCAGATCATCTAAGGTCAACGGATCATCAATCGAATAATTGCTCAACTCCATTATGGCACCACTGCCAATGGTCACATTTTTTACCTCTCCCAACGATCCGCTGTGGTCTTGATAGAATTTTGTACCATTAGTGATCATAAAGTTCTCCACTCCGCTCACCGTGCCGTTGTTATAGAATCCAAGTAATGGTAGAGCATTCCATGTTGTCGATGCATGCGACAACATGACCTCACCATTGTTCGTACATGTTCCCGTACTATCCCCCGTAAATTCAGGGGATCCTGTAAACGCTGTTGTCGCACCACTATTTATGACAAATTGCGCCTTACCCCGTATGTCTATCGACTTGAATGTCATGTTCTGATTTTGATGATCATATTCGTCAGTATATTGTGGCGTCGGTGGATGTGTTGTGTAAGTGGAATTGTTATTGTTCAAAATAAGTGTTCCGCTCTCTTCATCTATATCTCGCAGATAGATGGTTCCAGCGCCGCCCCCATATGTTGACCCAAATGTTTGTGGTTGTTGCGTGAGTGAGGAATTTGCATAATATAGAGCAATGCGTCCACCACCTGACATATATGCGCCATTTGCCTGCATACTGCCGTTACCACTCATATCGCTTGCCGCGATCCATACCGACCCTCCCGAACCGTAATTATTAACACTTTGTGTTCCAGTAGAAGAAATGCTTCCGTTATTCACAAAATTACCTCCTGCGTGAATTTTAACCGACCCGCCACCCGAGGATGATCCCAAATCCGTCGGTTCTGCAATACTGCCATATGCTGGCAAATAGGTATAACTTGATGAACTTCGTGCCCCCACACCACCATAACTTGCACCAAGACTGGAAGCATAATTGCCCACACCACCGGGACCTTTTCCTCCGGCATACCCTTTACCGTTCACATTGATCGTTGCACCACTGTTAAGGATCACATCCCCCAAAGTATCTATATTGATCATATGTTGCAACGTGGCATCATTTACCGGATGCGTGATAAATCCGTCATTGTTGATCGTTACTCTTTGTGCTGTTAGTGACTTGGTCGGCGTATAATCACTCATCTCCATGCCGGAAAGATCCCCAAACGTCATATCCATCGGATACTGAATCGTACCGGAACCGCTCGGGCAAAAATCAATACCTCCCAAAAAGTTCAATGTACGCGGTCCATT
>DYDH01000487.1 GCA_020717985.1 Herpetosiphon sp.
ACCGTCACCAGCCGATAGCCAAAATCAGCATTATCGAAAATGCGGCTTTCGGGCGTTTCGATGAAATCCAAAAACAGATTTGTAATTTGTTCAAGGTGCGCGGGGCTGAATTCGCAATTCTTCTGTCCGAGATTCTTGCGCAATTTCTGGAACATGTTCGTCGCGTCAATCAACTGCACTTTGCCCTTGCGCTGTTTAGGTTTGCGGTTGCTAAACACCCAAATATAGGTGGCAATGCCCGTGTTGTAAAACATATTCAACGGCAAACCGATGATCGCTTCCAGCCAGTCGTTTTCGATGATCCAGCGGCGGATGTTGCTCTCGCCCTGTCCCGCGTCGCCAGTGAACAGCGCCGAACCGTTATGCACAATCGCAATCCGCGAGCCGAGTTTGGTGCTTTGCTTCATCTTGCTCAGCATGTTCACCTGAAACAGCAACTGCCCGTCACTGACGCGCGGCAATAGATTCAACGTCTCGCCTGTTTTCAGCCCTGGATGATCCTTGACCACAAAGCGCGGGTCGGTCACGTATTTCTTTTTCTCGTCGAACAGCGCTTCCTGATCCACCTTCCAAGCCTTGCCGTAAGGCGGGTTCGCCATCATGAAGTCAAACTCCATGCCCCTGAAACCGTCCTTCGCCAGCGTCGAACCGTAGATGATGTTCGCGGGATTCCTGCCCTTGATCAGCATGTCCGACTGGCAAATGGCGAAGGTCTCAGGGTTCACTTCCTGCCCAAACAGTTCGATCAAGACCTGCTTGTTTGCCTTCTCTGCCAGTTCCTTCATAAACGACTCGGCTTCGGTCAACATCCCGCCCGAACCACAGGCATCGTCATAGATCAAATACGTCCCGCTCCCAATCTGGTCTTTGATCGGCTCGAAGATCAAATGCGTCATCAACTGGATGATGTCACGCGGCGTGAAGTGCTCGCCCGCCTCTTCGTTATTTTCTTCGTTGAACTTGCGGATCAACTCCTCGAATACATACCCCATGCCGAGATTGGTCAAGCCATCGTGAATGACTGTCTTGTCAGCAGCAAGGACTGGATCAGGACTCAAGTTAATGTCACGCGAAACGAATTTCTGTATCAATGGATACAGGCGATTCATTTCATCCAGCGTCGGCATTTGATTATGAAATTTGAACTTCTCAATGATCAACTGAACGTTGCCGCTAAAGCCTTCCAAATAAGCAACAAAGTTCGCGCGAATCTGGCTGGGTTCATCCAGCAAACTACGCAATGTGAACTTCGATGTGTTGTAAAAAGAATACTTCGTGACGTCCGTCAGCGAATCCTTGCTTTTGATCTTTTTCTTTTCAAGAAAGGCATTTTGCTCAATGACCGCGTCTTTTGTGGGTTCGAGTAAACAATCAATGCGCCGCAAAACGGTCATCGGCAGAATCACGTCCCGATATTTTCCGCGCACGTACACATCGCGCAAAACATCGTCCGCAATACCCCAGATGAAACTTACAATGCTGTTGTGTGTGGTGTTATTCATAGGTGTTTTTGGGGAAGTATATCCCCGCTCCGTAGATATTCCAAGTATACCCGACCTAAATCCCTATTGCGTAAAAATTTTGTGATAATTCCCAACCAAATGAAATTTTTGTAACCACTGGTAGTTGAGTAACCGCGCTCTTGCTCCTCGCGGCGTATCAAAACCACCCACCCCTTTCTTCATACATAACTCTTACACCACCGAACTTGACAGCGCCCGTCGGC
>DYDH01000488.1 GCA_020717985.1 Herpetosiphon sp.
AACTGCTTGGGGTTACCGTCCAGCCTGGGGGAATGCTGGGAAGGTTTGGGAGGATGGAACAACCCGTTATTGCAGTAACAAGCCAAAGTCCAAGAAGAAGGCGGGTGTATTTCATCCTGTTTTTATACTGGCAAAAAGCAGAGGCGTCAAGCGAGGTTAATTTCGAAATGTCTGTGATATATTAAAAGTGTTGAATTCGTAACATCAAATATCAGATAAAAAGAGGAAATGAAATTGAACATACAGCACAAAAATTATCATCTCGGTCGGTTGATTTTGGTTGTCTTTATGTTGTTTGCCGCTGCTGGCTGCGCGGCAAAACCGGAAGAATCAGCAACTAAAGTAACATCCAGCGGATTTGTTTGCCCTGAGCCAAATCCGCGTGTCGAATTTGAAAGTAAAGAGATCAATATTTTCACCTGGGCGGAGTATGTGCCGGAGGATATGATTGATTGTTTCGGACTGGTCTATGGCGTAAAGGTGAACGCGGATTACTTTTCCTCCAACGAAGAGTTGTATACCAAAATGTCGTTTGGCGAAAATGTGAACCCGTATGATGTGGTCCATCCAAGTGATTACATGATCGGTGTTCTGATCCGTGAAGGGCTTCTAAAAAAACTGGATCAAGGCAAATTGCCAAACACAAAAAACTTGGATGCGGGTCTTGTCAGCGCCTATGGCGATGCGCTTGATTATCTTGCGCCATATCAAATGGGAACGCAAGCCATTGTTTATAACAGCGAAACCGTGACCAATCCGCCGACATCCTGGGCAGACCTGTGGAACACGGACTACAAAGGCCGCATCGTTGCAGTGGACGATAACAGGGTCATCATCGGCATGACTTTGCTCACGCTTGGGTATGATGTAAATTCAACCGATGAGGCACAGTTGAAGGAAGCAAAACAAAAGCTGATCGAACTGATGCCAAATATCCGTGTCTTTGATAGCGACAGTCCCAAGTCTCCGCTTTTGGCGGGAGATGTGGATCTGGGAATTATATGGAATGGTGAAGCGTTCCTGGCGAAGCAGGAAAACCCCGCTTTCGAGTATGTTTTCCCTGAAGAAGGCTCGATCATTTTTTATGACGGCATGGGAATTCCGACCAATGCGCCACATCCCGATATTAGTTATGCATGGTTTAATTATATGATGCAAGGCGATGTGTCCTGGTTGACGCTGGTGGACTATCCATACACCAATCCGAATCAAGCCGCGTTGGAATTTGCCAAAGCAAATCATACAGATGTTTACGAAGCGTATATGGCTTCACCCATCACAAATACTCCTGCGGATATTTTTGCAAAAGGGCATGAAGTCAAAGACCTGGGTGATGCGCTTTTGTTATATGACAGCATCTGGACGGAAATAAAGGAATAACATGCGAACCGTATTTTGGGAAAATAACGAACTGAAAATGATAGACCAGCGCATCCTGCCTGCGCGTTTTGAAGTTGTCTCATATCGTGGACATAAGGAAGTTGCCAATGCGATCACGGATATGGTGGTGCGCGGCGCGCCTGCCATCGGAGCCGCCGCCGCGTTTGGGCTTGCTCTTGCAGGATATGAATCCGCTTCCTCCTCAACCGAGGGCTTGGTTGCCGATCTACAGGCAGCGGCAAACACTTTGAAAGCGGCGCGCCCGACGGCTGTCAATCTGGCATGGGCGGTGGACAGGGTGATGCGTGTTGCCCTTCGACTTGGCTCAGGGCAGGCTGATTCTGTAAAAGGTTCTGCC
>DYDH01000016.1:0-30415 GCA_020717985.1 Herpetosiphon sp.
AGCGCTCCCAGGTGATAGAATATCAGCCCTGAAACAGTTTCACCAGCGCGGGATTTTTAATTGGGTATCCCTTGAACCGACAATTGATGTGCATGCCAGTTTGGAGATTGTGAAAGCAACTCACGAATTTGTAGACCTGTATAAAATAGGTCGCGTGAATTATTTACCGATCACCAAAACCACAGACTGGCGTGATTACACACTGAGGATGATAGATCTATGTCAGTCTCTTGGCGTTAAGCACTACATCAAGAAAGACTTACAAGTTTATTTACCTGTGGGCTACGAAAATCCCTTGCGAACACCACAACACCACTAACATAGAGGAAAAAGGAAATGGGAACACTTGTAGAAGATTTTCTTGCGTCAGATGATTACAGCGAATCAACAAAAACATCATACCGCCGCATTCTGGACAAACTTGTTAACGAAGACGTTGCCTCATATACAGCGTCTGATCTACTTTCTTTTGTGAAGCAAAACATCAACGGAAATGAACAGCAGAACACTCAGAGATACGTTGCCCTTTGCGCCTGTCGGTCGTTTATCTCGTGGCGCTATGGTCAGGTCCATCCGGCGTTGTCGGCACGCATCAAACGTGTACATCCAAAACGGCAACGCGCCCTAACTTATGACCAAATCGTTGAACTGCTTGCCTCGTTCGACACTTCAACAGCCATCGGCGCGCGAGATCTCGCCTTGGCAGCCGTTGCCATAGACACCGGACTCCGCCGCGCAGAACTTGCACGAATTAGACTCGAAGATGTTGATCTGGAGAAAAATAAACTCCAAGTCATTGTAAAAGGCGGACAATGGGGAACAGGCGTGTACTCTCAGCAGACAGCGTTCTATATCGAAAACTGGCTCCAGTTCCGAAAACCAGCCGATGGAGTGAATACGTTGTTTGTAAATCTACTCAATAATAAGTATAATGGGCAGGCTATTACTGGCCACGGAATCAAAATGATATTCCGCAAATGGAGTAGGAAACTTGAGTTTCCATTCTCCCCGCACGATGCCAGGCGAACATTTGCCACCATATCCACCTTGCTTGGCGCTCCATCGAAAGTGTTGATGACTGCTGGACGATGGTCCAACCTTGAAATGGTTGACCGTTATACCAAAAACATCACCGAGGAAGCAATTCGCCAGTACCTGCCAATAGCAAATATGCCAAAAATCGAAAAGCGGAACCCATAACAGTAGGTTCCGGGTTCGACTCCTGGCTGAGGCACCTTTTATTTATTTTCTCCCCGACAGATCATTTTTAGAGGAAGGAATAGGCATGAAAAAAAGCAACAGGACATACGAACAAATCAGGGAACATTACGAAGTAGAGAAGGAACTGGCTAACCGGCTTCGCAATTCTTCCAGTGAAGAGCGAAAAGTATTGTATTCAAGTATATATAACGAGCTCTTTCTTAGAATTCCCCATCACCCGCAAGTTACCCGAAAAAAATCCAAGGAAGAAGCGGAAAAGTATATCGCATCTCAAATCAGGGATATTGCATCGTTGGTGAACAGTAAAACGGTATTCCTCGAGGTTGGACCAGGTGATTGCGCTTTTGCAATCGAAATGACCAAATCGGCAAAGATGGTATATGCGGTCGACGTTTCCGAGGAAATCACCCGCAATCCCAATCTTCCCAAAAATTTTAAATTGATACTTTCCAACGGCAGCAATATTCCCCTTCCGCCAAACAGTGTTAATGTTGCTTACAGCAACCAACTCATGGAGCATCTTCATACCGAGGATGCTGAATATCAATTAACAGAAATATATAATGTGCTGGAAGACGGTGGCATTTATTTTTGTATTACACCAAACCGCCTGTACGGACCCAGTGACATATCAGAATATTTCGATGAAACCGCAACTGGGCTGCATATGAAGGAATACACAATTAAAGAACTGGATCACCTTTTTCGCCAGGTCGGTTTCAGGAAAACAAAAGTCGTACTGCGAGTGAAGCGGATTCGTTTTACCTTACCCGCATACCCCTTTATTGTCATGGAAAACATAATCGATCTCCTGCCGCACCGCCAAAAGAAGGCAATAGCCCAATTCAAACCAATATCGATCATCCTTGGGATCAAGATCATCGGCATTAAATAACTTTTTGTACAACTACAAATCAATATCCATTCTTATATAGCCCAAATGTATTTCGGCACTGTAGAGTGTGTCATTATCCATTGCGTATAATTCTACATTCGTTTTTCGAAAGAATATCCCTGGGACGTGGGATTTTATATCACGTATAAATCGGAGACTTGCATATGGATTCCACTTTTATATCGCGCCTTACAAAGCCTCGCCTTTTTTATCGCATCTTAAAAAGGATCGGCTCTTATTTCTTTTTAAGTCAATGGATTATTTTACTTGCGCCCAGCGCCGGATACAAATCCCTGGCGTGGAAGGATTTCAAATCCTTTGCCCCGCCACTGGATCGCTTCTGGGCGGACCCATTTATTTGGATGCATGAGAATGTCCATTATGTGTTTATTGAAGAATTGCTATACTCAACAGGACGCGGCCGCATTGCTTGTTTAACACTTGATAACGAGATGAACATCCTGGCGAACCAGGTTGTACTGGAACGGCCTTACCATCTCTCATACCCATTTCTTTTTGAACATGAAGGGCAGTTATATATGATCCCTGAAACAGGAGAAAATAACGGGATCGAGTTATATCGTTGCACGCACTTCCCGGACCAATGGGAATTTACAAAAACCCTCATTGATAACGTTTATGCTGTTGATGCCACGCTGGTGAAAGCACAGGATAAATGGTGGTTATTTGCCAATATTGAAGACGAAACCGGCTCGACATGGGATGCTTTGCATCTTTTTTACGCCGATCATCCTCTTTCAGATCAATGGACGCCGCACCCGCTCAACCCAGTTGTGAAGGATATTAATTCCGCGCGTCCCGCGGGGCGTGTCTTTTTTGAAGACGGCAAACTTATTCGCCCCTCACAGGATTGTTCATCCAGATATGGATATGCCACCAATTTCAATCGTATTGTCACGCTCACCCAAACAGATTACGCCGAAACCTGCGAACAAACCTTCAAACCGCCCGCCAATAGTAAAACTCTTGCCACGCATACTTTTAACGACATGGGCGGCTTGACAGCAATTGATGCAAAGCGACTTAGGCGAAAATTCTAGCCCGACTCATCTTAATGATGCTGACAATAATTCCCACCTTTTATTGTGAAAAAGCAAATGGAAATGACAGATAGCTCCCAGGAAAAATATCAGGAAGTAACAAAAAAAGCGGCGCGCAGTATGGGGTGGAATTATCTGTCGTTTGGTCTTGGGAAAATCCTCAATATTGCCACCATCTCGATCCTGGCGCACTTATTAGCGCCGGAGTATTTTGGATTGGTTGCGCTTGCAACCCTTACGATTGACTACCTTTCCGTACTAAATGAACTTGGACTGGGCTCGGCCCTTATTCAACGCCAACAAAACATTAATGAATCTGCCAACATAGTCTTTACAATTAATTTTGTGGCGGGCATCGTCCTTACGATAATCACTTTCATCCTTGCGCCTTACGCGGCCGTATTCTTCAAGGAACCGCAAGTAACATCAATTTTGCGCTGGCTGAGTCTTACATTTTTCATCTCATCGTTTGGTTCCGTACACAGCATCCTTCTACAGCGCGAGTTTAATTTTCGCAAGAAAATCGTACCCGAACTTGGAAATACCATTGTAAAGGCAATCATTTCAATCAGCCTTGCCCTTGCAGGGTTTGGAGTATGGTCATTGGTAATAGGCCAATTGATTGGAACGAGTGTGGCGTCGATCCTTTTTTGGATTCTACTTCCCTGGTGGCCAAAATTTTCATGGGATGCAACCATTGGAAAGGAACTTTTCAAATATGGCTTTTCCATTATGGGAAACAACGCGCTTAGTGTATGGGATCAGAATTTTGATTATTTCATCATCGGGCTCATATATACCCCCGCCGCACTGGGCGTATATACGCTTGCCTACCGTCTGCCTCAAGCGCTCGTCCTTAGCATTTTATGGACAATGACGTCGGTTCTCTTCCCAACTTTTTCAGCATTGCAGGATCAAAAAGATGCGCTGAATAAAAGCTTTTTTTCCGTCCTGCGCTACGTACAACTGCTTGTCACACCGCTCTGTTTGGGAATGTTCATCGCAGCAGATCCATTAATCCGGGTTTTATTTGGCGAACAATGGGTTGACGCGATTCCGATTCTGCGTGTGCTTAGCCTTTACACCTGGGTCGTCTCCTTTGGTTACCATATAGGCGATATTTACAAAGCAATTGGACGGCCAGATATTCTTACAAAAATGAGCATCCCAATTTTTTTTATCCGCATTCTTTTGCTATGGATCGGCGCACAGTACAGTCTGGTAGGCGTTGGTATTGCTCATCTCGTAGCGGCGATCATATCATCCGCGCTCAGGTATTTCATCGCATCGCGGATACTAAAAATCAGATTTCGCGATGTTATTAAAGAATTGACAGCGTTCATTTGCGGGGCTGTAATGGCCGCCTTTACCATACCGGCGCTTTACTTTACGAAAAACAGCATAGCGATAAACCAACTCTTCGTTGTTGTCATCGCCGGTGCAATAGGATATTTGGGAACAGTCTGGCTGATCGAGCGTAATTCAGTAATGAGCATATTGCGAATGATAGGATTGAAGCGATCAGAAACTTAAGAAGATTGACGGGTGGGCTGGTAATATATATTATGCAACCTGCTCATTCCAAATTCATTCAGACTACGGATCAGCATTAGAATGCAGACCCACCCAATAACATTTTCCCAAGTTTTCGAAATATACGATTGATGAATTGAAAAAAATCGGACAAGGCGGGCCTGACATCATCCCATACATACATTTGATGTTTCACGCCCCTGAGAGATGCCAGATAGTTTCCGAATGAAAGGGAGCCGTTCCGCATAGCCTGTATTGATGTTTTCAAATCATCCACACTTCGCATCCAGCGCACGCCCGGGCGGGCGCGGACCGCCGTTACGCTTTCTCCCTGCACCAACTTCCACATCAAGTACGGAAAATCCACCCCTGCGTATGTGCACATGGCGATCCATCCCCAGGCGCGCGCATTTACATCCAACATTTTATATAAACCATCCCGTTTATCAAGCATGAATTCTATTTCAACTATTCCTGTATAGTTGATTTTCTCAAGAAACTTTTTAGACGGCGTCTCAATTTCCGGTCTTTCAATCGACTCTACATAAGAGCTGGAACCAAATACCAGCGGGGTAAGACGAATTCTTTCCGCAAACACATCCGCAATTACTTTACCATCTTTGCACAACGCCCCATACGAAAATTGCGTACCCGCTCCCGAAAAAATCATCTCCTGTATCAGAATAACCGACGGATCGGTCAGTCCGCACATTTCATCATAAAGTGAAAGAAGTTCGGTTCGATCATTTGCCTGCCAGGCCCTGCTGTTTGAAAACGCGTCATTTCCCTGATGATGCGTTGGCTTAAGGATCATCGGGAACTTTCCATCCAATTCCAAAACATCCGCCCTATTCTTTGGATAAAAGACTTTTGGAAAATCCACACCTATTTCAGCAGACAATTGATAAGTCAACTGTTTATCCACAGCCCACTTCAAAACGTCCCAGGGGGGGGTTGTTAATTGATAATATTCCGCCAGCGCACCATAATGCCTGGCAATCACAGAGGCTCCCTTATCACCATCTGGGAAAAGCGCCCAGCCATGTAAATTATATTTTTTTGCAATTTCAATTAAAAGTTCAACTTGCTCTGTTTCGTTTTCGACATTTAATGGGAAACTTTTTTTGACATACCGGGATAATCCGGTCGGTGTACTCTTGTCATCCAATATCCATACCGGAATGCCATTACGCCCCAAACTCCTCACGATTGCCAAAGCGGTATAGCTGGATGAAATCACTACAGCCCCACGAGAATTTCCGGATCTGTTTTCCTTTAAATTTTTCATACCATCAAACTCCTGTATAACCATATTATTCAAAATTTATTTGTTATAACCCATATTCGCTGGAAACAACGAATTAATATAATCCTCGATCCACGTATAGCCGCCTGGAGCGTGAATTGTATAACTGCTGGCATCATACGGATCATTGGGGTCGCTACCATGCGCGACCTCCCACTCATCGGGAATGCCGTCACCGTCAGTATCTTTTGGATAAGCGGAGCCTAAAAGTACCGGCCAACCTCCCATATCCTCCTGACTGTCTATGATCGAGCCTGTTCTGTTAATCACATCTTCAATGACCCATCTATCAATCTGATCTCTTGCGGGAACTATGGCGCCGGCATTATCCACCACAGCTTGATAGGCGATCTGCGGGGTGGTAATAACAACGCCACTTTCCTGAAATGCCTTTGTATTTGCAAGTGAAAAACCCTGGGGCGAAAGGACTCGGATATCCGTGGTTTCCGAATCAGATTGAGGATCATCAACCATATTATCAGAAGAAAATATCAGACTATTCAATGACATAAAATCTTCTATCAATATCTCGCCCTCCAGAGACGAATCGAGTGGTTTAAAATAATTTCCAAGAATATGAGCCTTCGTTTCTTCCGCGCCGAATTCCACCGCAGCGAATCCCCAGCCATAAATAACATTGTTCAATATTTCAACCCCATTAATGCCGTCAACCCTTGGATTACGACCATCGTTAAGCGCAAGCAGATTATGATGTACGGTTATATTCCCACCCTGCCTGCCAAGCAACAACCCCATACTATGATGATCTGTGGTTCCATCTGTAACACCTTCATCCACATGGATACTGTCATAGAGTCCCTGACTAATGATATTCCACTGTATCGTGATATCGTGTACCGTATGCCCCTCTTTCGGGTCGCTCCATATAGAGAAATTCTCGTCCACCGCCCAACTGACTGATGAATGATCCACGATCACATTGTACACATCGCTGGTCGCATAATATGTCCCGATATAGATTCCATCCCGGCAACAGGTAGGCGTCCCCTGATCTCCTACGCGAAACCTGACTCCACGCACAATAACGTCATGTGTCGCAATTGAAAATTCATCACCCTTAATTAAAACACCATCTCCTGGCGCTGTTTGGCCAGCTATCGTAATATACGGATTGCTGACGATAAGCCTGTCCGCCAACTCTATCGTCCCGCCCACACGGAAGATAACGATCCGCCTTCCATCATACGGATTTGTTGGATCCATTTTCCAGGTATGCTCCACTGCCCAGCGGAGACTGCCCGGATAATTCGGGCTGTTTACGTCGGTGGTATCAAACAGGTTGGTCACAAAAACGATTCGACCAAACCTCCCGCCTTCTGTCACCGCCCCAAACCCTTCCGCACCGGGAAACGCTGGAAGTGGAGTGTGGTCAAGTTTATATTGACGCCAAATGCCAGAAAAACCGAACCCTGCTGTAGTAAACATAATAACAAAAAAAACGGCGGTTAACCATATTTTAGTACAGGATTTTTTCCTCAATGTTCTTTTCCCAAAATGATATTTCTTTGTAAATTTTATCTTTTTATCGCAATAAATTTGTTTGAGGCTGAAAATGGCTGGATATTACCCGTATGGTAGTTTAGCAATATCAGATTTAAAACCTCGTATGGCTTTGGAGCATGGAAGTTCTACATGGTATGCAATACACAATGTTACATTATCGAAGTAATCAGGATAAAATTCACAGCCGTATTTCAATAAGCCCCATCCCTGCTCAAAACCACCCACACGGTACGCACAATAATATAGATATCCAGCCAAATGGACCAATTGCGCACATAGTAGGCATCATAGTCGACACGCTGGCGAAAACTGGTCTGGTTACGACCTGAGACTTGCCAGAAACCGGACAAGCCAGGGCGGACATTGGTATATACCTCAATATGATCGCCATATAGCGCTTCCTGGTCCAACATAATTGGACGTGGACCTACCAGGCTCATATCTCCTTTCAGGATGTTGAAAAGTTGCGGTAATTCATCAAGGCTAAGTCTTCGAATCCACTTACCCGCACGTGTGATGCGCGGATCATCATACAATTTTTGATTCTGCTCCCATTCCTTGTTTGCAACCGGGTTATTGGAAAGATACTCAGCCAGCACTTTATCAGCATTTAATTTCATGCTGCGAAACTTATAAATGGTGATCTTGCGGCCATCCTTACCCAGACGTTCCTGGGAATACAAAATGGGACCGGGTGAATCCAACCGAATCCACAACGCGATCAATAAACCGATCGGCAGGAAAATTATCCCGAGCGCAATCGAAAGCATGATATCCATTACCCGCTTAATGGCCCGCTGACGCATGTCAAGCAGATTGTGACGAACTTCAAGCCCCAGCACGCCGCCAAAATCAAACGACACGACGCCGAAACTGCTGATCTGCTCAAGGTTCGGCAACAGGATCAGCCGCTCCCATCCGCCTTTCTGATTGCTTGAAATCATGGTCATAAATTTTTCGGGAACATCCGAGATCATGATCAAGGCGGTTTTTACATCCGTCAAACTTCCCACCCCTTCCTTTGGATATAAAGCATTTATTTTCGATACCCTGACTTGACTGTGGGAATACGACTGATGCCCTGAAGGATCCAATATCACAACCGGATTAATTCCAAGTTTTGGGTTTTTCTGAAAAAATTCCAGCGCCCACTTACCCTGCTTTTCAAAGCCGATGATGGCAACCGGTTCCCCCCACACTTTCAAACTGACTGCTATCGCCCGCAACAGATCGCGGTTGACCGGCAAAAGTACTATACTGGACAGCCAGGTTAGAGTCAGGGTTAAGCGGGAAAAACTATTCGCATTACGCACCCAAAAACTTACCGCGGTAAGAGCAAGCACAACAAAGGTTGTTGTGGAGACAAGTTTTTTTAATTCTTCAACCGCGCTCATTCCGACAGCCGGATAAAGTCCTGTCAACCCATAAAAAAACAGGCTAACCGTCAGGATGGGCAAAGTTTGCACAAAAAGATCAAAACGCAAAGGCTCACTAAAAATAAAGACACGCACTCCGATTGCGAAAAAACCGGCTAAAAGAAAGCTAAATATGTCTGCGCCCATCAAAAGAAAGACCATGCGCAAACGGATATTTCCCCGGCGGGAAATAATCCCAAATAATTTCCCACGCGCATCTTTTACACCAAGCACTTTAATATCTTCCTTCATATTAGTTTGTTTCCCGTATTTCTGTATATAAATAAAAGTTTCATGTTTTCAGCTTCAACAATAAACAACACACATACAATAAAATTGTAGTACAGAATTACTCAAAAAAGTTTACAAATATGAAATGACGCTGTATTTATTACATCCACCTGAAAGATCATCTTTTTGGGTGAACAGTCCTGAGAAACCTCATCAGGACTGTTCACCTAATTCACACTATTCGTTTTTTTGTTCGTGGCGCGCCGTCTTGGGGGTACGGGAACGGTTACGGAGCCAATTGAAATATACAACGGCAATAACAGTAAGCAAAATCATTACCAGCGAAACTGCAAGCATCGGTAATATCCATGCCGGGCGATAAGGAGTTGAATCTCCTGGATTCCCAATCGCTGGGGGCACAACTTCCACAACCGGAATCTGCGGCGAATCAATTCCAGGGGTGATCGCGACCATGCGTGTATCGGCGGTATAAACCCGCTTGTCATTGATTACCGCAAAATTTCCCGCAAGTTTCCAGCTTAACGGCTCGACCAAATGTGAAGCTGCCCAACTGACACTTTGAGCATCGTTGCCAACCGCCATCAAAATGACATTATCGCCATTCCAGGGAGAAGGGAGCAACTCCACATACCCTGCCGGGGCTTTTGGATTAATGCGATATTTCACCTGCATTTCAGGTTCAAGGGCTATGTCCTGTCCCAGGTCAAATGGAGCCGGCAAAGATTTATTGATCTCACTGAGGATAGGCATCTGACTGGGGCGTCCGATCATAATAAAGTTATATTTCGTCCGCTCAGTTTCAGGCAATTCATCGGCATAGAATGTGGAAAGTGTTTCGATGGGACCATTGGTGAAGTCGGCAAGATAAACTGCAATATGGAAAGCTTCACGCCATGCATTAATATCATCCTTTTGTAAGACAAACGCTGTTGAATTAAGCGTAGCGTCATAAACAAATGGAATTGGATAGGTAATTAAATCATAATTTGCGATTGGACTATTCACAGCACGCACAAGCGGGAGATGGAGATTCGTTTCAGGCCAAATATTAGCGTATACGCCGTCCAGGTCCGGGCTGGAACATCTATCAACAGGAATCAAATTAACCTTTACTTCAAGATAATTATTCCCTGAAAACACCGCTGATGGAGGGATGGAAACACGGAACTTATTGACAGACTGACGGGCGGTTTCCTCTGTAAGAGACATACTGCCGATCGGCTTCCCGTTTACATTCACAACAATTCCACTGCGATCATATTGAAGCAGGGATGAATGTCCGAAATGTAATTCAAAATATGCATCTTCTGTAATAGTCTGTCCTGACGGGATATAGAACTCATACCCTGCATAATTAACGCCAACATCCTTGAGCAACGCCCCCCCTTTGCCCATGTCAGTTAATGTTTGATCCACAGGCGGCGACGTGGGCATCGGAATTGTTTTGACCTTATCAACAATCGAAACGTTTGGATATATATTCGACCGCAAACTGCCCGTACTAACTGCCTGCGCGGCCTTTATAGTCGCCGCATCAGTATTTCCCGAAACGATCAGAATAACCTTTTCCTCACTCCACGGCGAATTGATCATTTGAATGATACCGTCGTCTATGTTTCCTCCGGGGTTCGAAAATTTTCCTCCGCTCGCAGGCAAAGGAAGAATTATTTGATCCGAATTCAATTGCGTGACGGCGTTTCCAATCAATATCAGGTTATTGCCCTTTATCTGCTCAGCGGTCAGGTGGCTGACCGTATTTATATCCACAAGCAGCTTGCTCGAAGAAAAGTTACCTAAACCTGCCGCGATGGTCATGGCGCTCTGCAATTCAGCCGCAGTTGGGTGATCTGGGAGAACCACAAGCGCCGGGTCCGTAAAGATGGAGCCTTTCTGATATATGGGAGATGGGAAATTAATCAGATTGGTATCAGGCTTGACTGTTTCGTGAGGCAGGGTCATACTAGAAGTTGTATGGAGGACAATCAGCATGTTTTCATCGAATTGGCATGTCCAGCCGCTCTCAAGAAAAAATCGTAATTGATATAGTCCATCCTCATCAAGGGTTGCAAAAGCATTCGGCGGGATCTGGAATTGAACGTTTAATTCTCCAGCCGACTCAATTTGCGCAACCCCAATCAAAACATCATTCAAAGTAATCGTAATACTGCCTGCCGATCCTTGAATAGCTCTGGTTGAATTCTGGACATCCTGATTAAACGTAACGGTCATGAACAGGTTTAGTTGTGATTCCTTCGTCAAGCGCCAGTTCGCAGGCAGGCTAAAATAAATATTTTCCGAGTCAAATGGGCCATTCAGATAAATATCCTCAGCCACAAATTGGGAGAAGTTGACCAAATCACCGCCCTGGGCGGCGATCTCGGATATATGCGTGACAGGTTGTGACATTGCAACGCTTTGAGCGCTTGCTGAATCCACAGCGCCCAACAAAAGACCCAGAAAAACGAGACTGGCAAGAACTGATTTCAATTTACTAATAAACATGGTCTCCTCCTTTAAGAAACCTGCATATTTACTAAAACATTACATAAATTTCTTAATATCTTCTTCATTTACTCAGATCCAGATATAAGTTTTCAATACGATCAAGCATCTTTGCATAAGGGAACTCGCTTTCTGCGCGTTTTCGCGCGGACACACCCATGCGCTCGGTAAGGTTCACATCCCCAACCAGTTTACTCATCGCATCTGCCAACCCATCCACGTCGCCGATTTCCACCAATAATCCCGTTTCGCCATCCACAATTGCCTCAGCGGCGCCAGTTACCCTTGGAGCCACCACAGGCAACCCAGCCGCCATTGCTTCGAGAACTGCGATTGAGAAACCTTCCCAATGGGACGAAAGCACAAAAAAATCAAGCGACAAAAGGATTGCCGGTATTTCTCTATTGTTGCGCGCGCCAGCCAAGTGAAACACGTCCTGCAGTCCAAGTAATTGCACCAGTGCCCGGGCATCGTTCTCCAAGGGACCATCCCCCACCCAGAGAAAATGGGCTTCGGGATAACGGGCATGAACCAGCGCCGCCGCACGAATGAAATCCGATGGGGCCTTCTGCTCTACGAGTCGGGCAACGGTTCCCATCAACCGAACATCTGGCGGGATATTAAATTCTGCGCGGACATCAGCACGATTGACAGGAATCTCAAATGGGTGAAGATCAATTCCCGTGTGAATAACAACAAACTGATCATCGCTGCCAACGGAATACTGTCTTGCCAGTTCACGTTCACCATTACACACAAGCTGAATCCGCTTCGTTAAGTAACGCGCCGCAAGTCGCTCCAGAAACGCATAGAAAACCGCCTGAGATCGAGGTGCGTTTTCATGAAAGGCAAAGCTGGCAGGGCGATATATCACAGGAATGTCCAACCCAATGGCGGCGAGTCTGGCAAAGAATCCCGGCTTTGAAGTATGGGAATGGATAATATCGAACTTCTCGCTTCGCAATATTTTCGCAATTTTCAAACAGATCAGGATGTCTGAAAAAGGATCAATATAATCCTTCATTGGAATGCTAATTGCATTCACTCCTTCAATTTTGTTTACGTCAGCCGCCATTTCTTCAGACCCCTCTGCAAGAAAGACAACCGTAAATCGGTAGCGGGATTTATCCATGGCGCTGACCAATCGGCGCACATACATTCCCACACCGCCAAGCGTTTTGGTGATTTGAAAAACATGAATCTTGTCAGTCATGCAATAGTTCCCTTGTAAAGTGTGATGGTTTTCTCGTCCATTTTGGATATAACCAGTTGAGCGATTTGCTGTTTATGGAATTCGCGGCTGGAATCCCAAACCGAAATCCAAAAATTGATTTAGCGCTTCGTTTCCTAAGCAATCTCTTCATAAAGTCTATAATAACGACTGCCCACAATTGAAAGATCGTAATGATCCAAAATCCTTTGGCGGGCGCATGCTCCCAATCGCAGAGCCTCCTGATGATCAGAGCCAAGACGGACAATTGCTTCGGCCAGTTGATCCACATTGTCAGGCTCAATCAACAGCCCATAATTATTGTCATCTCCAAGGGTTTCACGAGAGCCTCCCACGCGCGTGGCAATGCAAGGCAGACCAGCGGACATGGCTTCCAGCAGGCTGTTTGAAATGCCTTCAATCTGCGATGGCAGGACAAAAATATCTGCGCTTCGCAAATAAGGTCCGATATCTTCAACCCACTTTACAAAGGTAACATCATTTTGTATCCCAAGGTCCGCCGCCAGCGCCTCCAACATACTTCTTTCCTCCCCATCTCCTATAATAAATAAATGCAGGTTGGGGACAGCCGCCATCGAACGCTGAAAAGCAAGCAGTAAAACATTTATATTTTTTACCGCCACCAATCTACCTGTATATAAAATAATTTGCCTTCCTTCCAAATGCAATGTTTTTTTCTCGATGGATTTATCAGCAGAAGGGGAGAATTTTACTGTATCGACTCCGTTTACCATACGGATAACTTGTGAGCGAGAAAAACCCGCATCAAGCATTTCCTTTTCCATATCATCTGAAAGCGCGACGCAAATATCCGCCCAATTCCGAAAGATGTACAGCGCAAGCCTTCCACGCCAGGTGCGCTTTGAAGTTTCAACATCGCCTATGGAACCGCTCCCCCCAAATTTGATAATGACTTTTTTATGCAACAGTCTCCCGGCAATGGTTGCGGCCACCGCTGGAGCAAATGCCAGATGGGCATGTAAAACGCTAAATTCATGCCGACGGGCAAAAATGGCAAAGATCGCTCCCAGAGTAAAAGTAAGTGACTTAACTTTACCGGGACCCAATTGATCAATTCGGATCACTTCAAAGCCATTCCGCATTTCAGACTTTGGATGCGGCCCTTTTTTTCGAGTAAGAACTCCAACCCATAAATGCTGTTGTGCCATATATACCGCCAGATGATCCGCCTGACGCTCAGCGCCATCAACCGGCAAGGGAAGAAAGGTGTTGACGAGCATTAAAACGCCCTTGAGTCCCATATTATTAGTGTGTACTGTTTCGGGCTTTTTCATAAATATCAAGTAACCTTTCCATCCAGGATTCTGGCGAATAGTTCGCTTCGACGAAAACACGAGCGGCGTCACTCATTTCCTTTATTTTTTGCGGATTTTCGATCAAATAACACATTCCATCAGTCAGGGCAGGCACATCGTGAGTCGAAATCATCAGCCCTCTTCCTTCATTCAATACGAATTCAGTATCCCCAACCTTTGTTGCCAGAATTGGCAGTCCGGCAGCCATCGCCTCCAGCATCGCAAGGGATAGACCCTCGCGATATGATGCGCTGATATACATATCACTAGCAGACATCAAAGCCGGCACGTCGTTCCGCTCTCCTGTAAATCGTACACTCTTAGTCAAACCAAGTGAACCTGCGAACGACTTTAATTCGCCCATTATTTCGCCATCGCCCACAATGATCAACATTGCAGAAGGATGCTTTTCAATTACTTTGGAAAAAGCAGTCAGCAAATCATTAAGTCCCTTTTCAGGTTGTAACCTACCGACTGACAAAATCAAAAACCCATCCACATCGCCGGCAATTTCCCTGCGGAGCGCATTACGTTCGCTTTGAGCCAGTTCTGGGTTACGCTTCACTGGATTCGGAACTACATCTATTATCGTTTTTCGAGTCAATTTATCCCGATAAAGCTCCCCAATTTTCTGCCCAACGGCAATAACGCGCCGAGCGCCAAAACGCAGGGAATATTGTCCGATCACAGCCCGAAGCCGATACAATCTTCCAGTCCTGTGTGCGTGTGTACTGTGCAAAGTGGCAACCACAGGGATGTGGCTCAAAGTACCCGCCATCACTCCCAGGATATTTGAATGTCCGAGATGCGTTTGCAGCACGTCTATATTTTCCTTCCGTAAAACCCCTAGCAGTCTTGGCAGCGCAGTTGGGTCATACAGTTTGTAAATCGTAAGAAACTCAACGCGCGCACCCAGCGATTTCAGTTCATCAACAATCGCGTCGCTGGAATATTTCGTTGTAAGGCTGATTATCGTGACTTTTAGTCCGCGTAATTTTGCCTCCTCCGCAAACAACACCAGCAGTTTTTGTGCGCCGCCTATTTCAAGAGAATCAATCAAGTGAGCAATGTGCATAGTATCCTCGGCATACAGTGGAATGAAATGCAATGACCCGACGTTGCATTATCCACAAAGCCAGCTACAAGTTTAAACTGCAAAAAACACTTCCGAAATCAGTTGCTGCCGGAATGGCAAGCAGAACCACGAATTATTTCTGAACAAAGAAATGGATCATTCAACGTAGATCATTTTCATGTTATTCACCCTGTCTTCAGCGAGCTTCTCGCCGGCAAGGGATTTATACACTTGAGGCACCGACCACGCAATTCCCAGCAAGAGCCAAAGATACCGAACATAGGCATCATGCAGAAATATTGACGCCACAAGATAGCCAGCCAGACTAGCCGTTAATGCCTCACAGATATTTGCCATTTCTATAAATTTTTTCTCCAGGAAGGATGCTTTTGTACGCTGCAAGACACTAAAAGTTGAGTAGATGATCGCTATAAAAGATAAAAGCCCAAGTATGCCTCGCTCTGCCGCGATTTCAAGATACAAGTTGTGCGCCGAACCCGCTTCATGCGTGAGTCCCAACCGGCGGGCGTAAGAGTCAAAGTTGGAATTATAGTTACCCACCCCAACACCCAATACAGGATGATCGGTGAACATCACCCAACCAATAATATTTGCAGAAGCGCGTCCCTGCAGCGATACATCTTTTTTCGCAGACACATTACTGCCAGGCACCAACTGAAACAGTGATGTAACGCGCTGGGTATATTGGGCGGGAAGGTATTGGAAGGCAAGGAAAAACAAGATACCCAACAGGAGGATACCGGCATATGGTCGGGAAGGCTGCCTGGCAAAAACAAGGAATCCAACCACAAGCAAGGCGAGAAATCCTCCACGGGAAAATGTGTAGTAAATCGTGACCAATATAACGAATATGGCCCAGCCCGAAAGAAGCCGCAGGACCAATTTCTTTTCACGCATAAATCTATCCACCGCAAACGGAATAAGCGCCACCATGATCTGGGCATAACTATTGGGATCGCTAATGGAGCCCCATAGACGAAAATCTCCGCCGCCATTATCCAATACCTGACCAAACCCCCAATAGGAGTTGCCGATATTGCCAGTGAATACCTGATAGGTGGAAATTGTGCCCATAAAAATCCCTGCGCCCAACAACGACCAGACCGCCCACAATAAATGAGTTTTCTTTTGCAGCAGAAAAATAATAATCATGCCGATGACTGCGTTCTTGAGATAATATACCAGCGTATCTTGCGCAAGCGCCGGATCAGAGGAGTAGAAAACGGAAAGGTATCCGAGAAACATATATACTCCCAGCAATACAACCAGTTGAGTCCACCCTTCAAAATTATCCTGGAATATAAACCGGCGCGCAAGTATGACAACGCCAAGCAATCCAACCAGCGGCTGGGTGATTGACGGAAATCCAAAGCGGGTAATAAGGACGCTGGACAGGTTGGTGTAGACCACAACAATTAACGCTGACATACCCAACTCTGGTTTCGAAATTGCAATAGCCAGCAAAAACAACCCAAAGATTATCAATGGCAAAAGAGTTGTAAAATTAAGGTTCATGGTTTCACATCATCATGTCTATTAATCATTAAAAGTTTTTAGAGGCCAGGTCATGCTCTACAAGAGTCCTGACAACTATGATGCCGGCTCCTCCGTCTCAGTTGCCCAAAATGGATTTTTTAAAGTCCAGATATAAACCGACTTTGTATTGTCACGGTGCGCCTGTCCCAGGGCAGTATCTGCCTTTTCAAGCAATTCCTGAGTTGTGATGTTGTTACTATATTCGGCCCCTCCAATATGAGGATCGAGAAAAACCGTGGAGCCCAATTGTCCAAGTTCCGTGGGAACAGAGAATGCCTGATGGATTCTTTCGAAAATTCGGTTGGCCGACGCGCCTGATGTGTTGGGCAACATAACTACGAATGTCACATCATCCCAACGACCAATCATGTCGTTTCCGCGCAGCTCTTTTTGTAATATGTCGGTCGCCATTTTCAATATCCATTGCAGGCTTGCCACAGGCAAAGTACCGAGCAGGTCCCGCAAGCCGTTCAACTCAATAAACCCCAGCGTAAGCAGGTTATTCGGATTTTCGGCAAGCTCCTCCTCAACAAGGCGTGGGAAATAGTGTCTGTTGTACACCCCAGTGACATTGTCCATCCGCAAGCGCTGGCGATACAAGTCAATCGGGATCCATAACTGTTCCCTCAAAATGACCAAAGCCGCGCCACCAACAAGACCAAGTACAAATGCAGTACTAATATCCTGTAAAGGTTGCGGACTGATCGGGACCGTCGAAGGCGTGGCAACATCCAGAAAGTTAATATCAAAGACCTGATCGGTCTCCTGGGTATATGCGATTGTTTGATATCCGATCGAGTTGGCAAGCGTCGCCACAGTTTGCGGATTTGGACCCGTCGCACTCAACTCAAGGATGCTTGTATTGGCCAGCACAACTGCCTGATAATTGTAATCAACCAAATCCTTGGGCTGAAGCTTCAATAGCTCAAGCGTATCAGCATAGATGCGTCCACTATTCATGATCTCCGAATACGTGGTTACAACAGTGACTCTATCCAGGACATCCAAACTATTAAGCACTGCCTGGCCGCCGATCAACGAGGAATTGGGGACGATGATGAATCTCGCCGTAGACCTGTATACTGGCACAGCCAGATACGTAGCGATCAATGAAATAACCAGCGCCACCAGCGCGGTGAGCAGGATCACCCACCAACCTTTTTGTAACATTCGAATATACAGTCTAGTTTCCATTTTTCTCCATCGGTTATATTAAATAAGGACAATATCGGTTATCTGGAATTTGCCATATTCCATTTCTATGCATTACAACATACTGCAGAAGTTTTATAAGATTTTAATTAAGTATATTGCTGTAAACAAAAATCATTATACTCCGCACCTTTCATTTTTGTTAAGAAAACTGCAAAGGATAAAATTCACTCTTAAGTACTAAAAATAGGACGAAAGCGGCTTGATGGCATCTTTCAACATGGATTCTAAGATTTGCACACCTTTTTTTTGATAAACTTTGCCGGTCAGAAAAGGCCGCCCGCCCCAAGATATAATCCAGTATGCCATGACCATTTATTACGGATTGAAACATTCTCAACAGAGCAACGCAATCAACCTTGCGGACTCAAACAACCTACCGGAGGAATAAATCTTGAACGATCTCTATAATAGGCAACCATCACAAATCGTGATGTATGCCACCGAATACTGCCCTGATTGTCACCGAGCAAAGGCTTTCTTCAAAGCCAATGGAATTGAATATCTATTGGTTGGACTTGAAGGAAATAGCAATGCGACAAATTTTATCATAAATATCAATAATGGAAATAGAAGTGTTCCAACCATTATCTTCCCAGACGGCACCGTACTTGTTGAGCCGAGTTGGGGGGAACTTCGAGCAAAAATACCCGGAGCATAAAAACCGGGAACAAAACAAAAATCAACCAACAATCCACAACAAATCACAAACAGGGATATTTTCCTATTGGAGAATATCCCTGTTTGTGATTTAATCCATTTTGAAACCCTTTATCTTTCGGGCAAATTATAACAAGCTAGGCATCTTCTCAATATTTCGGGGTAAATAGGTGACAGTCACCTTTATCGAAAAAATATATACCCGAAAATATCAGGTGACTGTCACCTTTCCCCTTGTTTTTGAGATGATACCAAGCCAATTCGCAAAAACGCAGGAGCATAATAAGCCATGAAGAAAATATCCGCTTTCGTTCTTTTTATTTTTATTCTAACTGCATGTGATACCTGGGGCGTGGCCCCTCAGCCTTTTCCGGTTTGGACGGTAATCCCCTCGCGGACGCCGAGCATTGTGACTGCCACACCGATCATCATCACCCTGCCTTTCACTGCGACTTTTATCCCGGGTGTGACTGTCATTGTGCCTGTTACTCTCACGAATACTGAAATTCCTTCGCCCACACCAACAAGTACACCCATCCCCTCTACCGAAATACCAACGCTCACATTTACACCCACGGCAGTGCAATCTTTGGCAGTGGACATTCTCGGCTGCAACACAAGCATTGACATTACCCATGGCATGGGCGAAGTGACAAATGCTTATGTGACCGTGAAAAATACGGGTACCATGGATTTACCAAACACCTGCGCCCTGCTCCGCGCGATTGATGAAGACCGCGAACACCCTGATAAAAAAGTTTGCGTCACAAACCTGCCCGTGCAATATCAGGTAAACCTCAAGTTGACAGTCGATTCTGTCTATAAGCAAGACACCATTATCCAGGTGGATGCCTCGTCGAATGATATTTTATTATTGCGCGTGGATAAACCCTCATGTACAGACATTGGACTATTTGGCGGCGCTCCGTCGGATGTGGGCGTAATTAAACCGATCCAATAAAAGAGAGAGCCAAGTTTTTGCGGAAAATCGTCACTTCCCGAGAGGCAGTGTAAATGTAAATACACTGCCTTTATTTTCGCCTTCGCTCTCCGCCCAAATTTTGCCGCCATGCGCTTCGACGAGGTGTTTGGCAATGGTCAAGCCGATGCCTGAACCGCCGTGCGCGCGTGAACGGGATTTATCCACTCGGTAGAAACGGTCAAAGATATGCTTGAGATGGTCAGCGGGGATTCCAAAGCCAGTATCGCAGACAGCGATACGCGCTTCATTTTTCTCGCGTTCGACTGAAACTGAGACCGTTCCGTTTTCTGGCGTATATTGCAAAGCGTTGCCGATCAAATTGGTGAGCACCTGGATAATGCGATCTTCATCAGCGAGGACAATGATCGGGTCGTGTGGCAGGCTCGGGACAAGTGTGACGCGTTTTTCATCAAATTGATGCTGCAATCGTTTGGACACCGTCTGAATCAGGGCAGTCGAATCCGCTGGGTGAATCTTCAGTTGAGTGGCGCGAGATTCGACACGGCTCAATTCCTGCAAGTCATCCACCAGATGACTCAGTCTTTCGGCCTCGGCATGTATCTGCAAATAAGTTTCGTCAGATGCGGGAAGCACGCCATCCATGAGGGCTTCGGCGGAACCTTTGATGGCGGTCAGCGGAGTGCGAAGTTCATGTGCCACATCGCCGATCAATTGACGGCGCATTGATTCAACCTGCTCCAGTTGCTCAGCCATTTGATTGAAGCTCCCCGCAAGTTGATTAAGTTCGTCATTGCCGCGCAATGGCACACGCTCATCGTAATGCCCCTCAGCAATTCGCTGACTTGCATTTCTCATTACAGAAACGGGTCCAAGAATACTCCGGCTAAAAATAAAACTGACAACCAGCGCACCAAGTGAAGCCGCAACAACGGATATCAATAATGCCTCATTGAATGATTGTTGAAAATTTCGATAATAATCAGACATCATCCCGCCAGCGCCCTGCCCCAACCCCAGTCCTTGACCCTGTCCCTTCATTCCCTGACCTTGCCCCGCCGTCCCCCCTGCACTCAACTGTTGTTCCATGTATTGCAAATGACGTTGAAATGCAACGGGAATTGTGAGCTTGGTAGTAATACCGATCACAGCCATGCCGACCACGATCACAGCAAAATAAGAAAGAAATAATTTAATACCCAAATGAGAACGAATAATTTTCATGGTTTACCTTTTTATAAAGGCTCATCGTCAAAACGATAGCCGACGCCGCGCACGGTCACAATAAAATCGGGGTTGCCCAATTTCTGGCGGACATGCCCTAGGTGGACATCCACCACTCGCATCTCGCCAAAATAAGACCCGCCCCAAACACGTTCGAGCAATTGTTCACGCGAAAGCACACGCCCGCGATTTTCGGCAAGCACATGCAGGAGATCAAATTCGCTGGCGGTCAACTCGATGGGCTGGTCATCCACTGTAACCTGACGCGCATCCATATCCATGCGGACATGCTGAAACGCCAGCACGCTTCCTTCGCCGCCCGAGGCTGATCCTGTTTGGATTCGCCTTAACGCCGCCTTGACTCTCGCCACCAACTCACGCGGACTGAACGGCTTGGTCACGTAATCATCCGCGCCGACTGAAAGACCGACGATCTTATCCGTCTCTTCGGTGCGGGCAGTTAACAAAATGACATAGACCTGCGACTCGCGGCGCAACTTCGAAAGTAACTCCAGCCCATCCATGCCTGGCAGCATAACATCCAGCACGATCAGATCAGGCTTGAATGCGCGCACCGCCTTAAGCCCTGACGGTCCATCTGTGGCAGTGAACACTTCGTAGCCTTCAGGCTTAAGATACGCCTGCACAAGATTTACAATGGTTGGTTCGTCGTCAATTACAAGAATCTTTGTCATGGGTTGATTTTCCTATTTTGTGATTTGTTTATCATAAAGCAATTGTAAAGATTTGGTAAAGGTTAATAAAACAGACCTGCAGAGGTTTTAAGAAACCCGTCAGGTCTAATAGAGAAGTGTATAATATCTTTATGGCAGACGAGCAGATAAAATCCCTTGCACGCAATAAGATCGCCATGCTGATTGATGGTGATAATGCCCAGGCTGGCTTGCTTTCCCAAATGCTGGTGGAGGCTGGACGCTACGGCCAGGTGACTGTCCGCCGCATTTACGGGGACTGGACAACCACAAGCATGAACTCATGGAAAGACACGCTTAATTTCCACGCCTTCCAACCCATTCAACAATTCCGCTACACAATTGGCAAGAACGCGACAGACAGCGCCATGATCATCGACGCCATGGACATCCTGCACTCTGGCGTGGTGGATGGATTCTGTCTGATTTCCAGCGACAGCGATTACACCCGTTTGGCTACCCGCATACGCGAGACGGGCATCTTTGTGATGGGCATTGGAGAGAAGAAAACGCCCAAGCCCTTCGTGAATGCCTGCGATGTTTTTGTGTATACAGAAAATCTTGCGGCTGAAAAGAAAGCGGTGCAGCAAAAGAACGCGATCCAGCAGAGAACAAAGAAAACCAAGGTTGACGATAAGGAAGAACTTGATCCCATGCCAGTCCTAAGCCAAGCCTTTGAAATGGCGGTGCAACAGGACGGGTGGGCTTCTCTGGCAAACTTCGGCAATGCGCTTTATCAAGTAGACCCAAGTTTCGACCCCCGCACATACGGACATAAGCAACTCTCCAAAATGATCAGCAAATTGAAAGACCGTTTCGACATGCGCACACAGGAAAACGATGGGAATATGGTTTTTTATGTGAAGATAAAGGAATAAGGACTCACACAACGAGTCCGTGACCGACTTCTATTCCCTGCCTCTCCCCCAACCGAATGTTGGCCCTTGCGCGCCATCTTAAAACAAAAAAGCGACCTCCGTCTTGGAAGTCGCTTTTTTTATCATTTTATACCTGCGGTAAATTCCTGCGGATCATATTCAACATGGTGAACCCCTTCACCGTGCCCTGCACAACACAGGTCAGAGGGTTGTCCACAAGATAGGCGGGAATACCCAGTGATTTTGTCAGGAGTTTATCAACGCCGCGCAAGAGCGCTCCGCCGCCGCATAATGCCACACCCCGATCAATAATATCGGAGACCAACTCAGGGGGAGTCTTTTCGAGTACTTTGCGGCCTGATTCCACGATCTGCTTCAACGGTTCCTGCAAGGCTTCGACGATCTCGCCCGTGGTCAATGTGACAGGACGCGGCAAACCAGTGACCTGGTCCTGTCCCTGTACTTCCATGCTGTTTTCGATATCCTGTGGAACCGCCGCACCAATGCGTATCTTTAGCTGTTCAGCGGTTGCCTGTCCAATGATGACGCCATATTTACGGCGCACATAATTGACAATGGCTTCATCAAGATCCATGCCGCCGGTACGCAAAGTATCAGCGGACACAATGCCATACATCGCCATCACTGCCGCTTCGGTGCAGCCACCGCCGAGGCTGATGATCATATTTCCTGACGGTGAGTTGATCGGCAGGTCAATGCCAATGGCGGCGGCCAGGGGTTGTTGGATGAGGAACGCTTCACGACTCCCCGCCTCCATAACGGCTTCATAAACCGCCCGCCGCTCCACACTGGTGACTCCGTAAGGCACCGAGATCATCACACGCGGACGGAAGATACGCATCGAGCCGCTCACGCGTTGTAATAAATATTGCAACAAAGTTTCTGTAATTTCGTAATCAGCGATCACGCCATTTCGAAGCGGACGCGCAACTTCGATGCTGTCTGGAACTTTTCCAAACATATCACGCGCTTCGATACCCGCCGCCACCATTTTCTGGTCATCCACGTCAATGGCAACAATAGTCGGCTCTTCCAACAGCACTTGCGAGCTATCGGCGAGACGAGTAAACATAGTACCCAGGTCAATGCCCAGGTCTTTGGAAAACATAGCCACAGGGGTTTATTGTTCCGAGTAGGAAGAGCGGTTATTCTTGCGGTAACGACGAGCAGCGTCGAGGCGTAAGTTGGATTTTCGCAAGGCGTCTTCCATTGCGAGGTAGGCATCATTATCTGCGGGAACGCCTTTGGCAAGCGCCTCTTCAGCGCGGACACGCGCCGCATTTGCGCGGGCTACATCAATCTCCTGCACATTTTCCGCGGCATCCGCAAGAACGGTAATGATTTTGGGTTGTACTTCAGCAACACCGCCCGCAACTGTAAAAATCTCTTCCTTGCCGCCTTTGCGGACTTTGATAATGCCAAATTTCAAAGTGGTCAAAACAGGCGCATGTCCGGGCAGAATACCCATCTCTCCGGCCGCGCCGGGGAGAACAACAATATCCACATCACCCGTAAATACGGTGCGGTCTTGAGAAACGATTTCACAACGAATGGTCATAATAAATCCTTACTAATTACCAATTACTAATAACGTAATTGGTAATTGGTAATTGATTAAGCCTTTGAAAGTTTCTCGGCACGTTCGCGGACGTCTTGAATTGTGCCGGCCATCATGAAAGCCTGCTCAGGAAGATCGTCACACTTGCCATCAAGGATCTCACGGAAGCCGCTGACGGTTTCCTTAAGCGGCACATAGCGTCCATCAATGCCAGTGAAACGTTCAGCCACATAGAACGGCTGGGAGAAGAAACGTTCGATCTTGCGGGCGCGCGACACGATGAGTTTATCATCTTCTGAGAGTTCATCAATACCGAGAATGGCGATGATGTCCTGCAAGTCTTTATAGCGCTGCAAAATACGCTGGACTTCACGCGCTGTCCGGTAGTGCTCTTCGCCCACGATGTTGGGATCGAGAATTCGGGAGGTGGAAGCGAGCGGGTCCACGGCGGGGTAAATACCCTTTTCCACGATGGAGCGTTCGAGAGCGATGGTTGCATCGAGATGTGTGAAGGTCGCCACAGGAGCGGGATCGGAATAATCGTCCGCGGGCACGTACACAGCCTGCATGGATGTGATCGAGCCGGTGCGGGTGGAGGTGATGCGTTCCTGCAACTCACCCATTTCAGTGGCGAGGGTCGGCTGGTAACCTACGGCGGAGGGCATACGACCGAGGAGCGCGGACACTTCGGAACCAGACATGGAGAAGCGGAAGATGTTATCGACGAAGAGCAGCACGTCCTTGCCCTGATCGCGGAAGTATTCAGCCATCGAAAGCGCCGAAAGGGCAACGCGTAAGCGCACGCCAGAAGGTTCGTTCATCTGACCGTACACCATGACGGTGTCTTTCATAACGCCGGATTCGAGCATTTCGCGGTAAAGCTGTGTACCTTCACGGGTTCGTTCGCCTACGCCTGCGAACACAGAGTTGCCTTCGTGTTCGGTGGCAACCGAGCGGATGAGCTCCATGATGATAACGGTCTTGCCTGTACCCGCGCCGCCGAAGATACCGGTCTTACCGCCTTTGGTGAACGGGGCAATCAAGTCCACAACTTTTACGCCGGTTTCAAAGACTTCCACGCGGGTGGATTGTTCTTCGAAGGTGGGAGCCAATCGGTGAATTGGATAATACATTGCGGCATCGACGGGACCTTTCTCATCCACTGGCTGACCCAGCACGTTGAAAATACGTCCGAGTGTGGAAGGACCTACGGGAACCATGATCGGCGCGCCAGTCGCAATGGCGGGAACGCCGCGCTGAAGACCATCGGTTGAGTCCATGGATACTGTGCGGACCCAGCCGTTGCCCAGGTGTTTTTGCACTTCAAGAACGAGGGGCTTTTTGCCTTCGCGCTCGACTGTGATCGCTTCAAAGAGTTCTGGAATTCCTTCATTTGAAAATTCCACATCCACCACACCACCGAGAATTTGTACGACACGGCCTGTTGAGTTTGCCATGATTTGCCTCCAGTTATTTCGCGGCTAGCGCTTCAGCGCCGCCCACAATGTCTAGGATATCGTTCGTAATGCCTTGCTGACGAACTTTGTTATAAGCCAATTGCAGAGCGCCGACCAGTTCCTTTGCGTTGTCGGTGGCGTTACGCATGGCAACCATACGAGCCGCATGTTCGCTGGCTTGTGATTCCAATACTGCCTGATAGACCTGCAAAGCGGTAAAGCGCGGAATGATCTCATCGAGGATTACCCGCATATCAGGTTCATATTCATACGCTGCGGCGGGTCCGGCAGATTTATGTTCGAAATCCACCACACGACCTTCTCCTTCGAGATCGAGCGGAAGGAGTTTCTTCACCGTTGCAATCTGACGTCCCATGTTGACGAAGTCGGTGTAGACGAGATAAACCTCGTCCACTGCGCCGGTTTTGAACTCTTCCACCGCGAGGCGACCAATCGCAGAAACATCAGTAAAACTTGGCGCGGCGGGCAGGTTGCTGAAATCTGCAATCACCTTTTTGCCGCGACGGATCAGCAGGTCACGACCTTTACGTCCGACCGCTATATATTTAACAGGAACAACATTCGAGTCAAAGCGCTGTGAGGTAAAACGGATCACATTGGAATTGTATGCGCCCGCAAGTCCGCGGTCACCTGTAACTACAACCACCAATGTATTGTTCACCGATTTACGTTTCGCCAAAAGCGGATGCAGGCTGTCGCGTCCCGGTTGTTCCGCAACATGTCTTAATACCTGCCAGGCTTTTGTGGCATACGAACGAGTCGCCGTGACCGCATTAATTGCCTTGCGGACTTTACTGGCGCTCACCGTTTCCAGCGCGCGTGTGACCTGCGAAATGTTTTTTACGCTCTTAATTCGGAGCCGCATTTCACGAGCGGAAGCCATAGTTTTAGTTCCTTGGTTATTAGTTGATTAGGTAATTAGTGATTAGTTCTTCGGTCAGCAACTTGAAACCTGACACCTGGAACCTGACACTTCACTATGCTTGCCAACCCGCGCGGAATGCTTCGAGGGCTTTGGTAAGTGCGGCGCGGTTATCGTCTGAGATGGCTTTCTTCGCAATAATATCCTTGCCAACTTCGGGGTAGGAAGTTGCCATAAAGCGGATGAGGTCCGCCTGCCACTGCGCCATCTTGTCCAGGGCAACACCGTCAGCGAAACCATTGATGCCGGCAAAAAGTACCATGACCTGATTCTCAAGTTCAGTCGGTTGGTATTGAGGCTGTTTGAGAATTTCCTGCATGTGCTGACCACGGCTCAACTGTTGTTGGGTTGACTTATCCAGGTCGGAGGCCATCAACGCGAATGCGGCCAACTCACGATAAGCCGCCATATCGAGGCGCAAACGTCCAGCCACCTGTTTCATGGCTTTGGTTTGGGCATCGCCGCCTACACGGGATACGGAAACGCCCACGTTTACCGCGGGGCGAATACCGGCATTGAACAGATTGCTCTCAAGGAATATCTGTCCGTCTGTAATTGAAATTACGTTCGTGGGAATGTAGGCTGAAATATCGCCGAGCAAAGTTTCGATGATCGGCAGGGATGTGAGCGAACCACCGGTGCCTGCGACCTTGATGATCTTGTGATCATCGGCATTGCCCATGTGTTTGCGGGCTTCTTCAGCTTCGTCTTTCGAGATGGGACCTGTGTATACTTTTCCATCCACACCGTCTTTTTCAGAAGCCATGGCATCTTTGAAGTCTTTCTTCACGATGACATATTTATTTGCAAGGCGGGCGGAGCGCTCCAACAGGCGGGAATGCAGATAGAACACATCACCAGGATAGGCTTCGCGTCCAGGCGGGCGGCGCAAGAGCAGGGAAACCTGACGATATGCCCAAGCATGTTTGGAAAGATCATCATAGATGATGAGGGCGTCGCGTCCACTTTCCATGAATTCTTCGCCAATGGAAGTTCCAGAGTACGGAGCAATATATTGCAACGCAGCAGATTCATCCGCTGCGGCAACCACGATGATCGTATGTTCCATCGCGCCGGCGCGTTCCAAAATGCCGAGAGTACGCGCAACGGCGGCTTTCTTCTGACCAATGGCTACATAAATACAAACCAGGTCCTTGCCTTTTTGATTGATGATCGTATCAATCGCGATGGCGGTCTTGCCTGTCTGGCGGTCGCCGATGATCAACTCGCGCTGACCACGCCCGACCGGGATCATTGCGTCGATGGATTTGATACCCGTTTGCACAGGAGTATCCACATCCTGACGATAGACCACGCCGGGAGCGATGCGTTCCACCGGGCGGAAGCCTGTGGTTGCGATGGGACCCTTGCCGTCAATCGGCTCGCCCAACGCGTTGACCACACGCCCGATCAGGGCATCGCCAACAGGCACAGAAGCAATGAGGTTTGTGCCGCGAACAGTCATACCTTCGATAATTCCGTCGTATGCGCCCATCACGATCACACCCACACTATCTTTTTCAAGGTTGAACGCGGTACCCATCACGCCGTTGGAAAACTGCACAAGTTCCTGCGCTTTTACATTCGCAAGACCCTGTACGCGGGCAATGCCATCGCCCGCCTCCAACACAACACCGATATCACTGATGCTGAGTTCGGGATTAAAGCCTTCAATTTGTTTCTGCAAATCACCTGTGATTTGCTTGATCAAGTCTGACATTAGGTAGCCTCCACCAAGATATTGTCATTACAAGCCGTTCTTCCACAAACAACCTCCAACGATACCATATGGGATTGCTTTGCAGGAAAAAAGTCCAACTCATAACGACATGAGTTACGTACAAGAACCCGGATAAGGGCTTTATCCGGGTATGTTTGCAAATTCCACCTGTATTTCCTGCCATATGTCTCTTCGTGAGTAGGAGTACAAGCGTGCCAATGATACCTGAAACGCTGATGATTGTCTAGTTACAATTAAATAATTACCTTAAGAAATCGCTCACACCCTTGTTATCCTCACAGCATGTACTATACTAACGACCGTCATTTCATCTTAAAGGAGCAAACATGCCTGAGCCTCTTAATCGTGAAGAAGAAAAACCTCCCAGTCGTCGAATGAAACGTTATTGGAAAATTGCCATCCTTGCAAACATCAAGGATGACGATCACCCCATACCCGAAGGCGTTCCACCGGATGCTTTCGCCGACTTTGACCACATTGAGACGATTGACTCGCTTCGCGCCGCGCTCGAAACTGACGGACACTCGACAGTCTTTATCCAGGCTGACAAAGACCTGCCCTACGCCCTCCGTGAAGAAAAGCCTGATATATGCTTCAACATCGCCGAGGGACTCGGCGGCGACGCACGCGAAGCCCAGGTGCCCGCCCTGCTCGAAATGCTCGGCATTCCCTACACTGGATCGCGCGTCCTTGCCAACGGCATCTCCCTCGATAAAACCCTCACCAAACGCATCTGGCGTGACCGCCGCCTGCCTGTCGCTCCCTTTCAGGAATTCATTATTGGCGATGAACCCTTACGCGCAGAGTTGAAATTTCCGCTCTTTGTTAAACCCGCGCGCGAAGGCACAGGCATGGGCGTGGATATGAATGCCATCGTCAACAACGAAAAGGAATTGCGCGAACGCGCCATGTATATCGTGAACACCTACCAGCAGCCCGCGCTTGTGGAAACATTCCTGCCGGGGCGTGAATTTACCGTCGGTATCCTTGGCCGCGCGGATGCAAAACTCTACTCACGCCACCCTGAATGGTATGAAAAAGACGGCTTCCACCGCTTCCCTGTGTTGGAGTTGGACACAAGCCGCTCGGTGACGCCCTGGGTTTACAGCAATGAGGCAAAGTCTAAAGAAGTAGGCGCAGATGGTTCACCCGGTTATTTTTGCCCCGCGGAAATTGACCCCGAGCTTGAAAAGAAATTAAAATATTTTGCATTACGCGCACACCAGCTACTTTACACGCTTGATGTTTCCCGCACAGACATCCGTCTGGATGAAGAGGGTAATCCACGCTTAATAGAAATCAACACCCTGCCCGGTCTCACCCCCGATTACAGCGACCTATGCCTGCAAGCCAAAGCGGAAGACATCCGTTACGAAGACCTCGTGCTGGATATTCTCTATCTCGGCGCAAGCCGCTGGGGTATGCTGGAACCGCGAGAGATGAATGACGCGCCGCAAAAGAAATAAGCCCGAACGGGAAGAAGTAAAAAGTAAAAAGGACTTGGCAATGTGCTGAGTCCTTTTTCATTCAAACTCCCCTTGATGTCCTATCGACTCTTTTGAATCCATGCGGTAATCTTGGCGGAATTATTCCACGCGGGAGGAACCATGTCCAAAGAGCCGTTGAAAACCCTTCAATGTCCATCGTGCGGAGCGCCGCTCGAATCAAAAGAGGAAGCGCACAGTATAAAATGCAAATACTGTGGGACAACAATCGTCATTCCACAGGAACCGCGCCCCATTGTGAACATCCCAACAAGCCGCCGGTCAAAGCAATCAAGAGAGCAGAGGGAAGTCATCGAAGCGGGAGATGATGAAGCGCCGTCCGCCGACCCGGAAGCAAAGCAAAAGGAAGGGCTGTTGATCTTCCTGTTTCTCGCGGTAATATTTACCATCTTCTTTTTTGGCTTTTCGAAAAAATCGCGAACAAATTCTTACAGTTCAGTCCCCACAATAGGTTTTTATGTCCCCCCCGTCCCGACAAAGACCGCCGTACCGCCAGGATTCGCAAAACACATTCTGACCTTTGGCTCGGAGGGAATCGTCCCAGGGAAATTCACAGAAGCCGCCGCCCTGACTGTGGCTGACAATGGTAACGTCATCGTAACCGATTGGAACTCGGGACGTTTCAATATCTTCGATGCGGATGGGAATTTTATTTCCATGGGGTCTACAGGAAAA
>DYDH01000016.1:30504-37590 GCA_020717985.1 Herpetosiphon sp.
CAAAGAAACAGGAGTAATGGAAAACCAATTATTCGGGAATGCGGTGATCGGACCGGATGGATTACTTTACACGCTTACGATTATGGATAACACCATCAGCCGCTATGGCAAGGACGGCACAATAGAACTTCAAATTGAAAAACCATTTGAAACGTTCGCATCCGTACCTGAGATGAGTTCACACTTGGCTGTGGATGGATTGGGCAATATGTACCTGCTTGGCGAAAACAGCTCCATCGTCCTCAAGTTTTCACCAGACGGAATTTTTCTCGACCAGTTTGGCGGAGTCGGGCGGACTGATGTCATCCTCAAAACCCCTGTCGGCGATTCGCCATTCGGAGGTGTGATCTTCCCCACCCAACAACCCGGCACGTTCCAGTGGCCGCAAACAATTGCAGTGGATGACTATGGACGCATTTATGTTGGAGACACCAACGGCATTAACGTTTTCAGCGCAGACAATCGGTATATTAGTTCATTCAAACTTAAATCCGGAAGAGTTTGCAACAGTCTCGCTTTTGACAGAGAGAATTATTTATATGCACTGACCGATGAAAACACGGTGGAAAAGTACGAGGTGCCGAAGCCATAACGGAAAACGCGGGTAAAAAGTAAAAGGTAAGGATGAAAAAGGACTCGGCGGTGACCGAGTCCTTTTTCATCCTTCATCATTCATCCTTTATCCTTATATTTCTAAATCCACTTTAACAATCCCGCAAAGACAACCATCATCAACACATCAATCGCCGCCATTGTGCCAATGAAGGTGATCTGCGTTTTTGGCTTCCAATCGTAGCAATAAAATGCCGCCAGAAAGAAAGGGATATACACGGTGACGAAAACGGGGAACGCTCCCCACCAGGGATAGACCCAAACAAAGGTGGGGGTTTTTGCGAGGAAAATTTCAATGACCGAAAAGAAAGCCGCATTCCCAATCGCGAACACCAGGCGGTTATTGATTCCAAGAAGTTTCATTTTTGGGTCGGCTGGCAGTAATTTGCTCATCACCAAACCCGCAATGGAAAACATGAAACTCAATTCGATGCCCACACCCACCAGAATCAGAAATGCCGTTCCTGTTGGGACAGTCCACAGGGCGTGTCCGCTGAAATGCTGGATAAGCGCGTTGAGGATTTCGTAGAACCAATGTACCGAGTAGAGCGCAAGTCCCGCAGCGATGCCCTTCCAATTCTTTTTGGAAATTTCGTTCAGATAGACATACACGACCAGCGCCAGAAACGTGATGACGTACCATTGGAAATTATCCCCCACGCGCAAAATGCTCAAAGCCAATTGAGTTACTTCGGGATGATTCATGGACGGGCCTCCAGGTATGAATTTAGTTTTGCCTTCTGCCACCTATCTTACACCTTCTTTACTCCGCATAACAACAGGAGAAATTTTATTTTTAAGGTAAGAAATCCCCAGACAGGGCTATCTTTATATATACTATTGTAAAAAGTTGCAATAAGGAATTCCTATGACCTGTGCCATTAATTACGCCCCTCAATTACGCGCGCAAGGCTTGCGCATGACCCCTCAACGAAATGCGATCCTGCATGTTCTTCATCATTCGCACGGACACCTTTCACCCACACAGGTATATCATCTGGCGCGCAAGGAATTCCCCAGCCTTACCGAGCCAACCGTTTATCGCACACTGGAGTTTCTGGCTGAAAAAAAGTTTCTGCTTGCCGCGCACGTGGGAAACGGAAAAATCGTTTACGAACTGGCGGAAAATCAACATCACCATTTGATCTGTCACCAATGCGGCAACACCGTTGAAGTGGACCATGCTCCGCTTGAACGTTTATATCGTCAACTTGCATCTTCAACAGGTTACAAGCTGGATTCCAGTCATGTGACTTTTTTCGGTTTATGCCCGAAGTGCCAAAAGTCCAAATTATAAAAAGGAGATTTACCATGATGTATTCCCCCGTTCAGCCCATGCACATCCCGGATGGATTTCTCTCCACCCTTGTTTCGATTGTTTTGTGGGTGGTATCTGCAGGCGCGGTTGCCTATGCCCTGCGGCGTGTCGGCAAGGATTTGGGCGAGCGCCAGGTACCCCTGATGGGCGTACTGGCAGCGACCATCTTTGCCGGTCAGATGCTCAACTTTAGCGTCACAGGCGGAACGTCAGGTCATCTGCTCGGCGCGGCCATCGCCACCATTTTGCTTGGACCTTGGGCGGCGGTCATCATCTTGACCAGCGTGGTCAGCATTCAGGCATTGGTCTTTCAAGACGGCGGTCTGCTGGCGCTGGGCGCAAATATTTTCAATATGGCAGTGGTCGGCGTGGCAGTTTCGTATTTCGTCTACGCCAGCCTGCGAAAATTGCTCGGCGATAAACCCTGGTCAATTTTTGTCAGCGGCGCGGCGGCGGCATGGCTCTCCATTGTGATCGCATCACTGGCGGCTGCGCTGGAGTTGGCATTCTCGGGCACATCGCCCGCCAATATAGCCATTCCAGCCATGGGCGGCATTCATGCGCTGATTGGAATCGGCGAAGCGTTGATCACCGTCGGCGCGCTGGCATTTCTGTATTCCGCGCGGCGCGACCTGCTCGAAAGCGGATCAACCGTCCCGACGGGTGGTGCGGCGGTCTGGGCATTCGGCTTGGGAATCGCCTTGTTCCTCGCAATCCTATCGCCGCTGGCCTCCTCTAATCCCGATGGGTTGGAATGGGTCGCCGAGCAAAAAGGATTTTTGGAGACCGCGCGCGCGCCGCTCTTTAATATCATTCCCGATTATGTTTTCCCCGGCATATCAAATGAAGCGCTGGCGACCATTCTCGCCGGAATCATCGGCGCGTTGATGGTCTTCGGGGTGGCGTATGGTGTTGCCTACTTGCGCAAGAATCAGAAAATCGCGTAATTCATTGGGGCGGGCTTTCCTGCCCGCCCCTTTTATTCATGCAACTAACTTTCCTTGATCCCTACCGACCAGCCAACAGCCCGCTCCATCGGGCGGATGCGCGCGTCAAATTTTTATTGACAATCGCATTCATCCTGACCTCTTCGTTGACTCCCTTTGGGGCGTGGCCGGTCTATATTTTTCTCCTGACCCTGATCCTCTCGGTAACGCTTATCTCTGAGTTGGGGATTCGGTTTGTGCTGGCGCGCGCCTTGCTGGCATTGCCTTTTGTGTTCTCGGCCCTGCCAGTTATTTTCACCACCAGCGGCACAACGCTTTTCACGCTGCCAATTGGCACATGGACTTTTACCGCCTCCATCGAAGGGTTGGAACGGTTTATGAGCATCGCGTTCAAATCGTGGCTGTCAGTGCAGGCTGCTATTTTGCTGGCATCTTCCACGCCGTTCCCTGAGTTGCTTCAAGCCATGCGCGCCGTCCGCATTCCGCGATTATTGGTTGCCATGTTCGGTTTGATGTGGCGTTATCTGTTCGTATTGGTGGATGAAGCCCTGCGGCTGATGCGGGCACGCTCCGCTCGTTCAGGTTCAAGCTCCGACCCGACTAAAAAAGTCGGCGGCTCATTGATCTGGCGGGGGCATGTGGCGGGCGGCATGGCGGGCAACTTATTTTTACGCGGCATCGAGCGCAGTGACCGGACGTACGTTGCCATGCTTTCGCGCGGTTATAACGGTGAAGTGCGCGCCCTGCCGCTATCCGCGCTGACTCGCGGCAGTTGGCTGACTCTGTGGCTGGGATTATCCATGCTGGCTGTCTTATTGGTTTTTGGAATTCTTTTCTGGGGTTAACCTATGCATCATTCGATTGAAATAGAAAACTTATCCTTTGCCTATCCCGATGGTCACGCAGCTTTGCGCGGTATTTCCCTGCACATTGCGCCAGGCGAAAAAGTGGCGCTGGTGGGGCCAAACGGCGCGGGCAAATCCACGCTGATCTTACATTTAAACGGCATCCTGCTTGGAAAGGGAAAAGTACATGTCTGCGGACTGGATATAAATGAAAAGAATCTCAGCCGTGTGCGCGCATCGGTGGGATTGGTTTTTCAAAACCCCGATGATCAACTTTTCTCCCCCACTGTTTATGAGGATGTAGCCTTTGGTCCGTTATACCAGGGACTATCCGCCCTCGAAGTAGATGAACGAGTCAAGGCGGCGCTGGCATCGGTACGGATGAGTGATTATGTACGCCGGGTTTCATATCACCTCAGCACCGGCGAGAAAAAACGCATTGCGATTGCCACTGTTCTGTCCATGCAGCCCGAAATACTGGTGCTGGATGAGCCGACTGCCGGACTCGATCCGCGCGCGCGCAGGACATTGATCAATTTACTGCGCGAACTGCCAATCACCATGCTGGTCTCCACACATGACATGGCGCTGGTAAAAGAACTCTTCCCGCGCACAGTTATCATGGATGATGGTCAAATTGTGGCGGATGATACAACAATTAACATTCTGAACAATGAAGAGTTATTAACGGCGCATGGATTGGAAAAGCCATAAAATACATAAAGCGCGATTATTTGAATTCAGACCTCCACGAAGTTTTCGCGGAGGTCTTTTCTTGCGCGCGCTCTTGAATAAATTCCCTGATATTTTGTCTGACCACGAACTGCTCCATCGCTGTAAACTGGGACATTATCACTTGGAGACGGAGAAGAGGGTGGAGCATAATTATTACGTGCCGTAACAGTTGTTCATTTGAAATCACGCCTCCGCGAAATTCTTGCGGAGGCGTTTTTGTTTTGGGGCAAGAAAGAATTATTCTGATTCTGCTGGATTTTGTGGTTTGGCTGCATTTGACTCAAACCGTCCACGAATTTTGACCACGAATGCTCGAATAGGCGACTCAAATTCGTGAATTCGTGGATGGTTTTCGGGCAAACCAAAAATTCCGTTTGAATCAGGAATTATTGAACACGAATGATTTGGATGGTGCATGATCTTTTGAACTCAGGCCCCGCGGGTTTACATTTCAGAAAGGTAAACCGTTAAGTTAAGTATCTGTAAAGTTAACGCCTGCGGATTCATTATAAAATGCAAATTAACGAGTGAGTCTACTGCAAAAACCCTTTTTACCGCGAAGCCCGCAAAGAAAGCGAAGAACCATTTGAAGATTTAGAAGGTTTGCATTAAGAATCTTGAGAACTTCCTTCGCAATTCTCAAAATTCTTCGTGGGCTTCGCCTCTTCGCGGTAAGTTTGACCTTTTTGCAGTAGAGTCACGAGTGGAAATAAGAATTTACATACCACCGGATAACAAGAATTATAGCGATACCAGGTAGTCGGTTGAAAGTTTTTAGTCACTCCTCCTGCTCTTTCGGGGGCTGAGCCCCAGAAAGAGCAGGTCGCTTATTAACTGATGTTACGCACTGTCCCGAAGGTTTGGATGAAAAACAAGTTTGATTTACGGCAACCTTCGGGACGTTCCGCGTAGAGGTAATAATTACTGCAACACAAATATGCCGCATTGTAACGGGCGTGTTTTTTCAAAATTCTATTTTACGGAGGAAGGCATGAAAATGAGTATTTTGTTCCAAAGATTGGCACGCGCGTTATTAATGACGGTCATTATGGGCGGTTTTCTGATGACCCCGAATCAATCCACTTCTGCAAAACCGTTATTTGAGCCATTCACAGACTGCGCCACTCAAACCCAAATCCCTGAGGCGGAGTGCAATGCGCTGGTGGCTTTGTACAACAGCACAGACGGTGCGAACTGGAGCAATAACATTGACTGGCTGCAAACAGATACTCCTTGCAGTTGGCATGGGGTGGTATGTGAGACTGGAACAAATGTGACAAAATTGTATCTGGGATCGTATAATTTATCCGGCACAATTCCAACAGAATTGGGAAGCCTGACAAATCTCTCGTTGCTTGACTTATATGGCAATCAGTTGAGCGGCACAATTCCACCAGAGCTGGGAAGCCTGACAAGTCTCACAGCGCTGACGTTGAATAACAATCAGTTGAGCGGCGCAATTCCAACACAACTGGGAAGTCTGACAAATCTCTCGTTGCTTGACTTATATGGCAATCAGTTGAGTGGCACAATTCCACCAGAACTGGGAAGCATGACACTTCTCACGTGGCTGAAGTTGTCTAACAATCAGTTGAGTGGCACAATTCCACCAGAACTGGGAGGGATGACAAATCTCATGTGGCTGAATTTGGATCACAATCAGTTGAGCGGCGATATTCCAACACAACTGGGAGGGATGACAAATCTCTGGTACCTGTTTTTGGATCACAACCAGTTGAGCGGCGCAATTCCAACACAACTGGGAAACCTGACAAGTCTCAGGGGTCTGTATTTAGATAACAACCAATTGAGCGGTGCAATTCCAACACAACTGGAAAGCCTGACAAATCTCGGGGTGCTGCATTTGGATAATACCCAACTAACCGGAGAAATCCCGGCTTCGATTGTCAACCTTCCGCTTCAAGATTTGACCCTGGGCTGCGGAGTAACATCTTCCAATCAAACCGTTATTGACTTCATAACCAGCCGGATTCCTGACTGGACGACTCGATGCCTGCCGTCAATTACAAGTGTGACGCCCGATTCCGGCTCCGTTTCGGGCGGAACAAGCGTAACGATTAGCGGCGAGAAATTCACTTTTGCAACTTCAGTCACTTTTGGGGAAGCCAGCGCATCCTTTACTGTGAATTCCGATACGCAAATTACAGCCACATCCCCTGCCCAGGCTGGAGGTCCTCCCGTGGATGTTGTAGTCACTACGCCAAGAGGTGTCGCGACCGCCACGGGCGCTTTCACATATACGTCATTATGCGCAGCTCAAACCGAAATCCCTGAGGCGGAGTGCAATGCGCTGGCAGCCTTGTATAACAGCACAGACGGCGCGAACTGGACCGATTACACAGGCTGGCTGCAAACAGATACTCCTTGCAGTTGGTATGGAGTGACTTGTGGCGCTGGTGCGGCAGGTGCGGCTGGTGCGGCTGGAACGAATGTGACAGAATTGTCTCTGGAATGGAATAATTTATATGGCACAATTCCAACCGAACTGGGAAGCCTGACAAGTCTCACGAAGCTGTATTTGAATATCAATCAGTTGAGCGGCACAATTCCAACAGAACTGGGAGGACTGACCAATCTCACTGAGCTGAACTTGTCTAGCAATCATTTG
>DYDH01000489.1 GCA_020717985.1 Herpetosiphon sp.
AGCGGGATCCGATTGGGTTCGGGGGTGGGATTAATCAGTACGCGTATGTCCAAAACAATCCGATCAACTTCAACGATCCCAATGGTCTGCTGGCGCGGGACGTTTCCAACGCATGGACGCAAGGGGTTAGCTATTTTGATACCGGTATTGGTCAGGCCTCCAGTGCGCTGAGCAGTGGATACCAGAGTCTCAGCCAGACCGTGCAGCAGGGCTTTACCGGTGCTGCCACTTATGCCAAGAATTATGCCTGGGGCACTGCGCAAGACCCACGCCCTGCACAGTTAACATATAATTGGTTAACAGGTTCAGGTCAGTCCCAATATAGTTTTGGGCCAAGCAGCCTGAATACACAAGAGATGCAGGGTGCTCCTGGCGTCGCTGCGGCCAGAGACTTTCTCTATAATAAATACAGTGGAACTCCTCCTGATGGCGGCTCTGTGACCAACTACGGTGCATCTTTTGGACTTAATGGCTTGCTGACCGCAAAGACATTATCGGAGCAATTCGTAGGAAGTTATACGGTTGATATTAACGTGCAGAACCGACAAGCTAATTATACTTTATCAAACACATCGAGCTTCCAATCGTTCACATACGGTAAAGGGCCTAACTGGGAAAGGAGTTCGTTGGGCCCTATGGGGAATATGCGACAGACTTATTCGTGGAGCGAGCCTGTGGGGCGCGGTGCATCTGGGCAGTGGTGATGCGCCCATTTTCCGGTAGATAATGTATGAGGCAAGAGGATTTAATCGGTGAAGGCAATACATATTCTGTGCATAGTGACGCTTCTTTCAGCTTGTTCGGGGCAGGTACAACGGGAAAATGTTATAGGAACGTATTATGCTAATCACGGGCATGGTGAGGAAACACTTGAACTGTTGCCAAATGGTAAATACGTTCTCACTTACAATAATCCAGGTCAGCCTGCCCTTAGGAATGAAAACACGTGGGAGTTAGAATCTGATGCGGATGGGGCTCCAGCCTTGTCATTCAAGGCGTACGTCTTTGGTTATCGAGATCGCCAGGCACTTGGACCATCAACCCCTGGATGGTGGCATGTTCGTGTCGAAAAAACATGGTCAGGACATATTGAATTGGTCGTGGATCCTGACCTCGGGCATTCTTATATAAAGGCCAATGGGGCGAAGTGAGGCCGTAGTCATACAACGTAATAGCGTCGTATTAAAGATAATGGGTCTGCTGATGCTCGGTGTTGTATCGCTAGGGAGAAGATTTGGGAGAAAGCTTGGGGTCGCGTCTACACCATGACAACTCGGAAGGAACAATAAAATATAAAAGGACCAGATTTGTTTTTCCAAGGCGATTGAAAATTTTCTCTTCAACCGCCTTTCCCTTTTTTTTAGGGAGCCCCAAGGGGCGGACGGGCGGCGGCGCACCTGACACTTAAGCGTGGCAAGACGAATAGCGGTTGAACCAGCGCCGGACTAAGCGGAACAGGGCGGGCGGGGGCTCGATAAAGATAGTGGTTGGCACCCCGCAAGGGGGTATAAACTCCTTTTTTGCTCCGCTATGTTGCATAAAATTCGTTATGTTTTAATGCAGCGTGGGAGAAGACTTGGGGTCGCGTCTACACCATGACAACTCGGAAGGGAGAAGATTTGGGGTCGCGTCTACACCATGACAGAGAAGATTTGGGGTCGCGTCTACACCATGACAAGTCACATTAGAATTCATATGGCACGCTGGTCTAC
>DYDH01000490.1 GCA_020717985.1 Herpetosiphon sp.
GGAAGCGTCCCTTCTTGCCTTTGAGCATGTCGCTCAAGGACTTGAGTTCGCGGCGACCACGGCGGGAAAGGGCTTTGCCGCGCTGGCTGTTGTCAATCAAACTATCAACAGCTTCCTGCAACATGCGCTTCTCATTGCGGATGATGACATCCGGCGCGCCAAGTTCGAGCAATCTCTTCAAACGGTTGTTGCGGTTGATTACGCGGCGATAAAGATCATTAAGATCGGATGTGGCAAAACGTCCACCGTCCAACTGCACCATCGGGCGCAGGTCTGGAGGAATGACGGGCAGAACGGTGAGGATCATCCACGCGGGGCTGTTGCCAGAGCGGCGGAAGGCTTCCACGACCTTCAAACGGGTTGTGGATTTCTTGCGCTTCTGCTTGCTCTTGGTGGTGCGGACTTCGTGCCAGAGTTCCTCTGAAAGTTTGTCAAGGTCGAGACGTTCGAGAATGTCAAAGAAGGCCTCGGCGCCCATGTCGGCGCGGAAGACCTGTCCCCAACGCTGCTTGAGTTCGCGGTAACGGATTTCGCTCAAGAATGTAAAGGGGCGAAGCTCCAACAGTTCATCACGCAGGCGCGAGGAGTTGTTCGACGAAGTGGTGCTGTCATTCTCCAATTCGCCGCGCAAGGCTTCCATTTCCTGATCTGCCTGTGCTTTGAAGGTTGCAGACTGGGACTTAAGCTCCTCCAGTTCGCGCTGTTTCCTATCCTTCAACTCGTTCTCGAGAGTTTCCATTTTCTTTTGAACGCTCTTTTGAACATGCGCAATATGCTTGCTGTTGACTTTATCACCAGCGTCAAGAATGGTCTCGCCAGTCAGTTCAAAGACAATGGTCTTCCTGGCGGGCTCGCCCATCTGGTCTTGAAGCGACTTCTCGAGTTTCTGACCCTCTTTGATGATGGGGTCCATCTGCTCGGCGATGCCTTCATCGTAGCCCTGTTCGAGCGCGGCTTGTTTTTGCTTGAGTTCGGCGATCTTGTGATCACGTCTTTGCTTGATCTCGGCGATATGGGAATTTACGGTTGCGGCCTGCTCGCGCTCGGAGACTGAGATTTCATCTTCAAGGCGCTGTAATGCTTTCTTGCGCGCTTCCTCATCCACATAGGTGACGATGTATTGAGCGAAGTACAGCACACGGTCCAAATTGCGGCGTGAGACATCGAGCAGCATACCCATTTGAGATGGGATGCGGCGCGTGTACCAGATGTGCGCAACAGGTGTGGCAAGTGTGATGTGTCCCATGCGCTCGCGGCGGACCGCAGAGCGGGTGACTTCCACACCGCATTTATCGCAGGTGATGCCTTTATAACGGGGGTTCTTATATTTTCCGCAGTAACATTGCCAATCACGGGTGGGGCCGAAGATGGCCTCACAGAATAATCCGTCCTTCTCTGGCCGCAAGCGGCGATAGTTGATCGTTTCGGGTTTTAGCACCTCACCATACGACCATGACATGATCGTCTGTGGCGAGGCAAGGCTGATACGGAGTGCGGTCAGTCCCTTCGTTTCCACTGGGTACTCTCCTCAAAATAAAGTGCAAATTCGAGATTCCTCTGCATCGCGTACGTTTAGCTTAACGCAGAGACAAACAAAGGCAAGCGTTTTGAGGAGATTTCCTCAAACGCTTGCTGTGTGTACTCGGTTTTTATATCCAACCTAGCGATTATACGCACGCGCGGGGTGTGAGTCAAGGGCA
>DYDH01000491.1 GCA_020717985.1 Herpetosiphon sp.
AAAACAAAAATAGAGAGGAAAAAAGCGCATTTTTGTTCCAAAAAGGACGAGCTTATTTTACAATGATGTCGTAGCTGTACTGTGTCGTTTCATTTTCGCTGTTCGTTCCTCAATGATGGCAACAAGTTGCGCGCAATGTAGTGATCGGCATATGCCGCTTCCTTGCGTAGCGCTCTATGCTGAATAGCTCGATACGCCCAACCAGGATTTTTCAGCGTTAATGCCTCGCGCAAAAGCATGGCTATCAAGCTGCGTACCTGGGGTATCGTTATGGCTGGCGTCCATTTTTTTTCCCCTTCGCGCTTCTCTCGTTAAAAACCACGCGCTAATCATCGCTATTGTTTGATGATGATGCCAGCCTTGCCACGTTCGCACTTCGTAATCTGCCAACCCGGCCTCGCTCTTCGCGTTCTTGAAACATTCTTCGATCCGATGTTCGGCTTTGGCTACGCGTGCCAGCTCTTCGAGCGACGTCTCGGCGGACGCATTGCTCAGATAGTAATCTATCTTCCAACCTCCTCTTTCCTTCACGCGAGTTACAAATAATAGCTCCTCCGGACCTGGACGACTCTTCGTCTTGCGTCCTTGAACGCGGCATTTGATTGCCTCCACTATCAGTAGGTCTTTTTCTCCATCGCGCACATCTATGCGTCTCCACGCTTCTTCGGAAACTTTCTGAAGCCACGCACGCGCAGATTGCCACGGCGCCTTCGGCTTTCTTCCTCGCCCGCACCACGGTGGCGCTACCCCCTCTAAATCTCGCACTTGCGTATTCGACGGCGTTGCCAACAGATATTGCTCTTGCTGGTTGCGCAACCACTCGCGAAAACGCGAACAACGGCCCATCTCATCATCTCCAGATATCCATCGGTGCGGAAGCAATCCGCCTCGCTCCTTAATCATGGCTTGCGCTAACTCGTGCCGTGTCTGAAATCGCACTTCCTCCGGAATGCCACTTTTCCGACGACGCTTGCGATCCTTCGCCCACTCCTGCGGCAGATACAGACGCTCATCGATCAGCGCCTGTCCTTTCCGCGAAACGTACCCTAGATAGACACCTACTTGCCCATTATCCACCTTGCCCAACCGCCCCAGCCATTGCCGTTGCACTCCCACTGAATTCTGGCCAAATTTCTTGAATCCTGATGGATCTATCACCAGCACTCCGTCTGTCTCGCCTAGTTCTTGCCCCACTTCTTCCGCCAACCTTTTTAACATCGGCTCATGCTTCCAGGATGATTCGCCTATAAAACGCTGCAATTCACGCCGTCCTTGATTATGTAGATACGCTATCGTTTCTACGTTTTTCCTCTCTACATCCGAAAGCAACCCTTGCACATATCGTTGTAAATGCTCTTTCTGTTCTCGCCTCTCCACACATTCCAGATAAGGTTCCAAAAAGCAAGGCAATCTCTCCAGCACCTTCGCTTGCACTTCCGGCACAATCTTTGCCTCCTCCAAGAGCTGCTTGCGACGCACTTTATATCGTATTTCCATCTCTTTTTCCTCCTAGCGTACCCACTTCCGCTAGAAGATATTTCGTCTAAATCGGTTAATAACTGAACCTAAAAATGGCGCTATTTGTCATATTTCGCGTAACTCCTTTCCACCATTGAAGATATAATATCATTTATAGAATGGCACAGTACAGATAGTTTCATCAATTGAAAGAAAATCTTCTTTTATAGGAACC
>DYDH01000169.1:0-1545 GCA_020717985.1 Herpetosiphon sp.
CGGGCAACCTCCAAAATGGTTTCGCCTTCTGCGGCGCTGACGGGTTTTCCGTCGATCGTAAAAGTTTTAATATTATTCGGGCTCATTGCGATTTCTCCTTGATTTGAGACGCCGAAGGCTTGATTTTTTCCATGTATTCATTGCGGAAGTAGCGCAGGGTGCTGACAATGGGGTTGGGAGCTGCCTGTCCCAGTCCGCACAGGCTGGTGTTGCGTACCAGATCACATAATTCCTCGAGCGTGACCAGGTCTTCTTCGGTGGCTTCTCCCTGTTGGAATTTACCCAGCAGGTTGTAAAGTTGAACCGTTCCCACGCGGCAGGGAGCGCATTTGCCACAGGATTCATTCATGCTGAATTCCATGAAATAACGCGCCATGTCGATCATGTTCGAACTGTCGTCGATGACGATCATGCCACCGGAACCCATCATCGAACCGAGCGCCTTGAGGGATTCATAGTCAACCGGAGTATCGAGGTGTTCGGCTGGGATGCATCCGCCCGAAGGACCGCCGGTTTGAATGGCTTTGAATTTGCGTCCTTTGTTGGGAACGCCTCCGCCAATGTCATAAACAATTTCGCGCAGGGTGATGCCCATCGGCACTTCGATCAGACCGGTGTTTTTGATTTCTCCGGTGAGGGCAAATACTTTTGTTCCCTTGCTCTTGGCGGTGCCGGTTTGTGAATACCATTTGCCGCCATTCTTGATGATACCGGTGATGTTGGCAAAGGTTTCGACATTGTTGACCAATGTCGGCTGTTCGAACAGTCCCGATTCTGCCGGGTAAGGCGGACGCAGGCTTGGCATTCCGCGATTGCCTTCGATGGAGTTGATCAACGCCGTTTCCTCGCCGCAAACAAAGGCTCCGGCACCGAGGCGCACATCCAGTTTCAAGCTGAAGGGCGTTCCGCAAATATCCTGTCCGAGCAGTCCGAATTTTTCAGCCTGTTTGATGGCGGCTTTCATGCGCTTGATCGCAGTTGGATATTCGGCGCGGATGTATAAATATCCCTGCCTGGCTCCGACTGCGTAGGCGGCAATTGCCATGCCTTCGAGCACGCGGTGCGGGTCACTTTCCAGCGCTGAGCGATCCATGAATGCGCCGGGGTCGCCTTCGTCGGCGTTGCAAACCACATATTTGAGTTCGCTCTTTGCCTTGGCAACCGAGCTCCACTTTTGTCCGGTGGGGTAGCCGCCACCACCTCGTCCGCGCAGCCCGCTGGTCATTACTTCCTGGATGACTTCCGAGGGATCCATTTCGGTGATGGCGTGGATCAGCGTGGAATAACCGCCGCTGACAATGTAATCTTCGATGCGTTCAGGGTTGATGATGCCCGAATTCGCAAGCGCATGTTTTTCCTGGCGGGCGAAAAATGGTTCTTTGGCAACGTCAATGATTTTCCCGTGCAGGGGTTCCTTGCCCAAACTATCAATGACAGAGGGGGCTTCTTCAGGGGTCATTTCGCGGTAGTAGATATTTTCAGGTTGAACAGAGATGATTGGTCCTGCGGCACACAGCCCCATGCAGCCGACCGGCTTGATCTGAA
>DYDH01000169.1:1610-9774 GCA_020717985.1 Herpetosiphon sp.
ACGGCGGCACAACCGGTTACATTGCAAACGCTTATGCAGTGGCGAAATTTTGAGTTTTCTTCCGCTTCCTTATCGATGATTTCGAGCAATTCTTCATTCGTCATGGCTCATCCACTCCTTAATTCGTTGCTTCATTTCGTCTGGGGTCAGTTTTCCAACCACAGTCCCATCCAGAAGCATGACGGGGGCAAGCCCGCAGCAGCCTACGCAACGCGCTTCCACAAAAGATAGTTTGTTATCTGGTGTGGTCTCGCCGGGTTCCAACCCATATTCTGTTTTCATAAATTTGAGTATTTCCCCTGCGCCTTTGACGTAACAGGCTGTCCCCGTGCAGAGCGAAAAGACATGCTCTCCCAGCGGAATCATGTTGAACAGGTTGTAGAAGGTGGCAACGCCGTAGGCTTTACTGGGCGGCACATTCAGGCTGTCAGATGCGAACTTAAGTCCTTCATCACTGATGTATCCAAATGATTCCTGAATGGTGTGCAGGGTTTCGATCAGCGCAGTGGGTGAATAGCCTTGTTTGCGCATGGTTGCCTCCACGATTTTCCAGCGTTTATCGCTGTCGGGAGGGGCTATCTTGCGATTTTCAATTAGCATATTTTTTTCCTTGTTGATAAGGATTATTCTGAATAAGCTGTTTTCAATGGACAGCCTAAAAATCGTATTTGTATCCGTTTGCAGTATAGATGGTGAGGTAAAAGCAGACATCGGTAGAATGGTGTCAATCGAGTCAATAAAATTGATGATTTATTGGATGAGAAGTTCGATCCTATTCTTTGTCCCGTTTGAGGCTCACCACCCCACCCATCCATAAGCGCGCTGGAACCCAGACACTGTGTTCAGTTCTGGGTCTTGGTTTTGATTCACCTGTACTTGCGTGTGGTGCAAGTGTCATCAGCTTGTACTTGCTCCAAATCATGCTGGCTACTTTCTGCCAGATGTTCATGGACTTGCTGACAATGTTGACCGGCTCACTTTTGCCAATCGCGCACTGTGCGCACATCCACGAGAAAGGCTTTCACAATCGCCTGGATCGGACAACCGTACGCTAACAAGTCGCAAGAGTTTGCCAGCGGTCACTGAGCCTGTCGAAATGTGAACCCCATTTCTTGCAAGTTTATTGTCTCTGCACGCTTTAGTGGAGTGCAACCCTCAAAAAAATGGGGTGAATTTTCACCCTTTTAAAGCAAGGTCGCAAAGAAAATCAAGGTTTGTGAGACTTTGTGTCTCAGCGACTTTGTGTTAGGTCTTGCCCAGAAATATTGAGAAGATACAAAAATTCCCCAAAAAAACACCGAATGAAAGTTGAAAATATTTTAAAATATTCTCTACCGTACAAATGTCGCCCTCACAACGACATTTGTACGGTAGAGAATAAAAAATAAAAAGACAACTAGATGACGTTATTATCAAGGTGCTTGTCTGTGGTTTTGATGGAGATGGGACTCGTAGTGTGTAATGTTTTCACATACCGGGGTTTGGTTTTTAGGAATGCGCGCCGGTAGAGAAATCAATATAAAAAATTTCACTATTTCTTATTCCAGGTGTGAATGGTCTGCTTTCCAAGGCAAACAACATAGGGCTGTCAAGGGATGGGCGGTCTTTTCGTTTTTGCCTGAAGCCTATTGTGGGCGAGAACATCTTGAGTTTTTATAGCCCTATTCATATCTTTACATCATAACATTATAACGTTATAATGTTTACGTGCTTCTTGTCACTGGACGAAAACACATTTACGGATGGATATGAAGGCAGGCTGAGTTTCAACAAGTGCTGGACGCAGTCGTTGAGTCTGCCGCCAAAGGGGCGTGGGCTGAAATCCCAAGCGAGTAATAATTTTCTTTCAATGAGGCGATCCATGCAGAATAGAAATGGCAATTCCATGCTTCCAAACGTTATCAGCCGCGCAAGCAAAATCCCTTTACACCAGCAGTTATACGATTTGCTGCGGGCGAAGATTCGTAGCGGCGAGTGGAAAGAATTGCAGATGATTCCCGCAGAGCCGGAGTTGATCAATCAATATGGCGTCAGCCGGATTGTTATTCGTCAGGTACTTAATCGTCTGGTAAGTGAAGGGCTCATATTTCGCCAACAGGGGCGCGGTAGCTTTGTATCCGAGAGAAGACTGGAAGAAGGTCTTTCACGAATTATCAGCTTTACAGAGGACATGCACCAGCGCGGACTGACTCCCAAAACTCGTGTCTTATTCAAAGGATTAATCCCAGCGAACGAAGATATTTCGGAACATCTGGGTATTCAGCCTGGCGAGGAACTCGTTCGTTTTGAGCGTTTACGCCTTGCAAATGATGAACCTATGAGCATCGAAGAATCCTATCTAGCCAAGCGATACTTCCCAGGAATTTTGGATGAGGATTTTGCGCTTGTTCCATTGCGCCAGACTTTGCAACAAAAATTTGGTGTGCAAATTACGCGCGCGCGTCAGGTGATTCGAGCCGTGCAAGCCACAGCAGAGCAGGCGCGTTTATTGACGACCCCTGCCAAAGCCCCTTTGCTGTTGATTGAGCGTGTCTCTTTTTCAGGGCAGAACCAACCGATTGAGTTTTTGAGAATTTACTATCGCGGTGACCGCTACAGCCTTTACAACGAACTAGGCGATTGATCAAACAGGAGCGAGCATGAATTTAGTTTGCCTTGGCGAATATCTGGTTGACTTTTTCCCGGAACAGGTGGGGGTGCCGCTGGTGGAAGTTTCGGCTTTTCACCCCAAGCCTGGGGGCGCGCCAGCTAATGTTGCGGTGGCTGCGTCCCGCTTGGGATACAAGAGCGCTTTCATCGGCAAGGTGGGGCAGGATGCTTTCGGGGATTTTCTGGCTGATGTTTTGGTTAGGGAAAAAGTGGAGACTCGCGGTTTGCGTTTCGACCCAACGGTACGCACCACCCTGGTCTTTTTATCCAAACCAGACGCAAATTCTTACGAATGTTTGTTTTATCGCAATCCCGGAGCGGATACGAACCTGCTTCCAGAAGAACTCGATGAAGGGCTATTGCGCGAAGCCCGCGCCTTTCAATTTGGTTCTCTTAGTCTGACAGATGAACCCAGCCGCAGCGCCACCCGCGCCGCGATAGAAATTGTGCGCACAGCCGGCGCGCTGGTTTGCTATGACGTCAATTACCGTCCCACTTTGTGGAAAAATGCCGACGAAGCCCGCCAAATGGCGCTTGAATTAATCCCTTTGGTGGACATGGTCAAAGTTAACGAGACGGAACTTGCTTTGTTAGGCGGGAATGATTCGATGGAAAACGCTGCCCGAAAATTGCGCGGGCTTGGTCCCGAAATTTGCGTGGCGACGTTGGGGGAGCGGGGGAGTTACATCCAAACCGCTTTGGGAGATGCTTTTGTGCCAGCCTTTGCGGTGCAAGCAGTGGATGCTGCTGGTTGTGGCGACGCCTTTCTGGCGGCTCTGCTTTGCAAGATAACGGATAGTCCCAACTGGCATGCTGAGCTAACCCGTGATCGTTTGCAAAACCATCTGCGTTTCGCGAATGCAGCGGGCGCATTGACAGCCACAACGCAGGGAACCATTCCGGCGTTGCCGACAGCGGCTCAAGTAGATGAGTTTTTAAGGAGTTTTCATGAAAGAGAAAATTGATACTGTTATAGATATCCCTGCTTTGAAGGACCTGGCACGCGAGTTGCGCCTTGACATTCTGGAAAGCACAACCCGCGCTGGTTCAGGACATCCCTCCAGCTCGTGGTCAGCCGTGGAAATTTTGACGGCGCTCTATTTCGGCGGAATCCTGCGATACCGTTCTGATGAGCCGCTCTGGCCAGAACGTGACCGTTTCATCATGAGCAAGGGGCACGCGGCACCTTTGCTGTATGCGGTGCTGGCACGCGCGGGGTACTTTCCGCATGAGATGATCATGCAATTGCGCGAGGTAAATTCTCCAGTGCAAGGGCATCCGATTTTGGGAAAAATGCCAGGCGTGGAGGCTACCACTGGCTCTCTGGGACAAGGACTTTCGCTCGGTGTGGGGCATATCCTGGGGAGTCGCCTCAATCATCGTCAATATCGCGTTTATGTCCTGCTTGGTGATGGAGAATGTGAAGCCGGGCAGATTTGGGAATCTGCCATGTCCGCCGCACATTTCAAATGCGATCAGTTAACCGCCATCCTGGACTACAACAAATTTCAAGAGACAGGTCCGATCAGTCGCGAAATGGGATTGGAGCCGCTGGCAGAAAAGTGGCGTTCCTTTGGCTGGCATGTTGAGGAAGCCGATGGTCACTCCATCCCTGACATACTCGAAAAACTTCAAGCTGTGCAAAAGGTTCAGGGGAAACCACAAATCATTATCGCTAATACAATTAAGGGCAAGGGTGTTTCGTTCGTCGAATCTGATTTCACATTCCACGGGCGCGCCCTTACGCCAGAACAGGCTAAAAAAGCCCGGGAGGAAATACTATGCAACTAGGTGAAAAAGCCGGTTTGAAATCTTCAAAACCGATGAGAGATTTTTTTGGGGAAGCCATCCTTGCGGTGGCGACTGAAAATCCACGTGTGGTTGTTTTGGATGGTGACTTGGGGAATTCCACCAAAGCCGAGACCGTGCGGCAGGCGTTTCCAGAACGTTTTTTCAATATAGGAATTGCCGAAAGCAATCTGGTTGGGATTGGCGCTGGAATGGCGTCCTGCGACCTGATCCCATGGATTACAAGTTTCTCCTCTTTCCTGCTCTGCAATGCCTATGACCAGATTCGTCTGGCGGTTGCGATGTCCAACATCAATGCCAAAATACTGGGTAGTCATGGCGGCATTACTCTGGGCAAGGATGGACCTACTCAAATGGGCATCGAAGATTTTGCATTGATGGGCGGTTTGCCTACGATGCAAATGCTCGTACCGAGCGATCCGACCTCGATGCTGGCGCTTGTCAAAGTGGCAACAGATTATGAAGGACCAGTCTGGTTGCGTTCCAGTCGGGTGGCTGTTCCTTATATTTATGAGGCTGGGAAGGTTGATTTCAAAGTTGGGGGAAGTCACGTGGTTCGCGTAGGCAACGACGTGACCGTTATTGCATGTGGCATTATGGTCGCTTCCGCTTTGGACGCCGCCACCACATTGATTGAAGAAGGCATTTCAGTAAGAGTGCTTGACTTGTACTCATTACGTCCAATGGATACTGCCGCGATTTTGACTGCCGCGCGCGAAACAGGCGCCCTCGTTTGCGCCGAAGAACATCTCCTTACGGGGGGCATGGGTAGTAATGTTGCCCGTATTGTCAGCGGTGAACACCCCGTTCCAATGCGCTTTGTGGGACTGGATGATGTGTATATTGAATCGGGCGACCCGAATGATCTGCTGGAAAAATATCACTTGACCTCTGATGATATTTGTAAAGCAGTTCGAGAAGTATTGACCGCTAAAGCAAAGGCAGGCAGGTCATGATTTCTGAAGAGCTGGCTCGCTTGCAGGCTGAAAATCGTCCCATCCGCGTTGGGGTGAGCGGCGCTGGGTGGATAGGGAGTGGATTCGTCCGTCAGGTATCTCTAATGAAGGGGATGACCGTCAACGTGCTGGCTGACCCGGATGTGAATCTTGCGCGACAAACATTTGTGGACTGCGGTGTACCTGCTGACCAAATCTTGGAAGCCGAAACACCATCCGTGGCAATGGATGCGCTCAACGCGGGAAAGAAGGTTGTCAGTGGATCATACGCACTTGCGGCGCAGGTTGAGGCAGTTGATATTGTTGCCGATGTAACACCGTCGCCTGCATCAGGCGCTGAAACTGCCTATAGCTGCATCCAGAATCACAAAGACATCGTCATGGTCAACATCGAGGCAGATGTCACGGTCGGGCGCATTCTCAAGAAATTATCGAAAGAGGCTGGAATTTTATATACCGTTTCATCGGGCGATGAGCCAGGATGTTTGATGGAGTTGTGGGATTTTGTCACCAGTCTGGGCTATGAGCCAATGGTGATTGGCAAGGGAAAAAATAATCCGCTGAATCCGCAAGCCACACCTGATACGGTTGCTGAATCAGCGCGTAAGTCAGATAAAGACCCGTTTACCGTGGCTTCCTATGTGGATGGAACCAAGACTATGTTCGAGATGACTTGCGCGGCGAATGCCACTGGCTGTCTGCCCCAACAACGCGGCATGATCGGACCCGAAGCAGACCTGACCACTGTCTCGAAAGTTTTTGCGCTGAAATCCGATGGCGGTTTGATTGAAAAATCTCATACGGTTGATTTTGTGCAGGGTAATGGCATGGCGGGCGGTGTATTTGTCACAGTTCGCATTGAAGACCCGCGTATTCGCGCCGACCTGGAATATCTAAAAGTTGGTAAGGGTTATTACTACACCTTCTTCCGTCCGTATCACTTATGGTTTTTGGAAGCGCCCATTTCGGTGGCACGCGCTTATCTTTACAGGCAGACCACGCTTGTTCCGCAGGATGTTCCGGTGGCGGAATCCATGACCATTGCCAAGCGTGATTTGCTTGTGGGGGAAAAGCTGGATGAGTTTGGCGGCTTCACTTTTCACGGAGTCATGGAGCGGGCAAAAACTGCCAGCGAGTTAAATGCCCTTCCCGTAGGACTCGCTCCCGGCGCGGTGATGGTGCGTGCAGTTCGCGCGAGTGAAATCGTCCGTTGGCAGGATGTCCGTCTCGACGAGGCACAGACTGTTGTCAAGTTAAGAAGAATGCAGGATCAACTTTCGTAAAGGAGCAAAACCATGCGTGTTGGCGTATTTACTGTCCTTTATCAAAACTTTCCCTTTGAACAGGCGCTCGACAAGATTGCGGCGGCTGGCGCTTCGGCAGTGGAAATTGGCACAGGCGGCTTGCCCGGCAGTCATCACTGCAATGTGGATGAATTACTTGCCAGCGCTGAAAAGCGGACGGCGTACCTCAAAGCTGTCGAATCGCGCGGCATCATCATCAGCGCGTTGAGTTGCCATTGGGATCCCATCAGCCCGGATACACAGGTTGCGCAAGAGTCGGATGTCATTTTCCGAAAAACGGTGGAACTGGCTGAGAAGTTGGGCGTGCCGGCAGTGAATGTTCTTTCGGGACTTCCAGCAGGCTCGCCAACTGATACCCGCCCAAACTGGGTGACTTGTCCCTGGCCCCCGCATTTTCTGGAGATTTTGGATTATCAGTGGAATCAAGTTGCCATTCCATACTGGCGCGGCGCCGCAATGGTTGCCGAAAAGCACGGCGTCAAAATTGGCGTGGAGATGCACCCCGGCATGTTGATCTATAACGTTGAAACATTCTTGCGGATGCGTGAAGCCTGCGGTCCAGCATTGGGCTGTAACTTTGATCCCAGCCACCTGTTTTGGAATGGCGTTGACCCTGTGGCTGCCATCCGCAAATTGGGCGATGCAATTGTGCATGTGCATGGCAAGGATTGTTATGTTGATCCATATAATATAGCGGTCAATGGCTGTAATGACCACAAACCGTATTCAAAAATCCCACAACGTTCATGGACTTTCCGCACCATTGGATACGGGCACGACATTAAGGTTTGGAAAGACATCGTAAGCGCTTTGCGCGTGGTGGGGTATGACCATGTGATTTCGATCGAGCATGAAGATGGGTTGATGTCTTTTGACGAGGGCTTGCAAAAAGGGTTGGCTGCTCTGAAAGAGGCAGTTTGCGTCGAATCTCCTGGTGAAATGTTCTGGGCGTAGTTTCCATATATTTTATTTCACCCGCCCATAGCATTTTGCATATTACACCAAATCATAGCTCTGCTGTTTCCCAACTATCCTTATAGTTGGAAAGGATTCTATTTGCATGTCAAAAAAAATGGACAAAAAACTTAAGTTGCGGATGTTGGAAATGATGTACTCCATCCGCGCTTTCGAAGAAAAAGCAGAGGAACTTTATATCCTCGGAAAAATTCACGGAACCATGCACCTTTCAATTGGCATGGAAGCCTCGGCGGTTGGTTCCATTTTCAACCTGCACCCCGATGACCTGATTCTCAGCACCCATCGCGGGCATGGGCACTGTATTGCCAAAGGCGCTGACTTGAAATTGATGATGGCTGAGTTTTTAGGCAAGGAGTCTGGTTACTGTCATGGACGCGGCGGCTCGATGCACATTGCGGATGTTAAGGGTGGCAACCTCGGCGCAAATGGGGTTGTGGCGGGCGGCATTCCCATTGCGGTGGGAGTTGG
>DYDH01000170.1:0-5468 GCA_020717985.1 Herpetosiphon sp.
CGCATATCATCCCCTTGTGGGACGGGGTCACGGTCCGCGTGGGCGTGGTAGAGAAATACTTTGAGAGGGCGTTTGGGTTCGGACATAGGTTTCCCACCAAAATGGTGTAATTGAATTATACGAGCATTTTCACTTGTTGTATAATCAAAGCATGACACGCAGGACTGTGATCACCCGCATCCGCAAGCACCGCGCTCAATTGACAAAATTGGGCGTGAAGTCATTGTCCCTGTTTGGGTCGGTTGCCCGCAGAGAGGAACGTCCAGACAGTGATGTGGACATCCTGGTTGAGTTCAAGGGGAAAGCCACCTTAGACCGCTACATGGATACGAAGTTCTATTTGGAAGATTTACTCGGCTGCAAGGTGGATTTGGTCACCCCAAAGGCGATCAAGCCGCGCATGAAACCGTTCATTATGCAGGATTTAGTCCATGTCGCGTGACGAATCTCTTTATCTCGCAGATATTCAAGAGTCTTGTGAAAAGGTCTTGAGGTTTACGAAGGGGATGATATACAAAGACTTCGTCCATGATGACTTGCACTTTGATGCAGTACTACGCAATCTTGAAATTATCGGCGAAGCTGTAAAGAATATTTCGGAAGGAACGCGGCAAAAATATCCCAAAATCAAGTGGCGGAAAATAGCAGGATTCCGCGACATTGTGGCGCATGAATATTTTGGCATTGACGATGAAACTGTATGGGATATTGTAGAAAACGAAGTCCCTGCTTTGCTGGCAATGGTAAAGACTATTCTTGGGGAAAATAATTCATAAGACCTGTTTGTGAAACGATCAAAGTGTAAATGAAAAGCCAGTCCGCTACGGGGCTGGCTTTTTTGATTTCAATTGTCAGGTTCTTTCGCCAGGGAATTGGGCGTGAAGTTTCATTTCCAGTACTTAAGAATAGTTTTCATAATTAAAAAGTCTAGTAAAATGGGCAGAATTGTCTTGTTAGGACATTAAGTTTTTTTGCCTTCATTTTATGTTCTTTATTGCATGCCAGCTCCGCACAGGTAAAGCCGTTCAGACGATGGAGTAATAGGAAGGTTATTTGACAAACATACAATTCACCTCACCTTCAAAAGTATTCCAATCTTTATAGGAGCTGCTCCATGAACGCTGTTCGCAAATCATTTGCTTTTATTTTTTTGATTTTATGCATCGTTGGACTCGCTGCTTGTTCTAAAAGAGAGGTTGGTGTTCCCCCATCGCCCCTCGCCCTGACATTGACCGTGCAAGCCATTCAATTGCAGTGGCTTGCACAAACAGAGCAAGCGCAACAATCCCAACCCATCGTCATCGTAGTAACGGCAACGCCAGACCCCAACAGCCTCGCACCAACCGTCAACCCCGCAGCCAACACAGCGCCCGCAGCCACCACATCTAATACAGTCACTGTAACGGTCAGCCAGAACACCAATTGTCGTTCTGGACCAAGCGTGGAATTTAACGAGGTTGGCGCTTTGAACCCCGGGCAGATCGCCGAAGTGGTCGGCAAGGATACCTTCGACAATTATTGGATCGTCAAATTGCCCGATAGCCCAGGAAAAACCTGCTGGCTGTGGGGACAATACGCCACAGTTACAGGTGATGCCTCGATGGTCGCAGATGTTGCCACACCTACTGCGGTATCCAATGGCACTCCCGATGTTCCGGCGCTTCTGGATGCGCAAGTAAAATGCACTAACCTTGGCGGCGGCAACTATCAATATAAAATGCTCCTCAAGTGGGCGGATAATTCCACCAACGAAAATAAATTCGTGATCTATACCTCGAACTCAAGTCAGTTCTCCGCCTCTCCCAATAAGACATCCTTTAGTTTCGAAGAGAATTTGCCTTCTGGTTCCAGCCTTTACGCCACACTGGTTGCCGCCAATGAAAAAGGCGAATCAAATCCAGTACAGACCAATAATTTCACCTGTCCATAAAGAACATTATGGAAATTTGTGGCGAAAAATCCATCAGGAAACAGTTTCTTAACGAGGAGAATCAGAATGAATACCGCCCGAAAATATGCAATCCCGTTACTAATAACTCTCGTCCTATTCACGCTAGCCTGTGGGTTGGAAAATATTCAGGTTGTTGAAGCGCCCAACCTGGAGGCAACCATCACCGCACAGGCTGTATTACTTCAACAAGGCGGACAGCCAGCCGCAGTGCAGGATCCCGCTCAACAAGCGGTGATCGTTGTTACTGCTACGCCAGATGGAAACACGGTTTCCCAACCAGTCCCCGTGCAGCCCTCTGCCACCGGTGACGTGACGGTTACCGTCACTGCTGTAACCAACTGCCGCACCGGACCCTCGCAGAGTTTCAATGTGGTCTACGAAATGCCGATTGGACAGGCGGCAAAGGTGGTTGCTAAAAACTCCTATTCGGGCTATTGGATCATCGAAATCCCCGGGAAAAGCGGGCAGACCTGCTGGCTGTGGGGGAAATACGCTGTGATCAACGGCGATACCTCCACGTTGAAGGAGGTGGCCACGCCTACTTCGCCCGCGCCGACCATTACCAACACGCCCAAGCCCACAAACACCGTCCAGCCGACTGCCACGAGCACAACCGCTGCAGCCGTTGCACCGAATGCGCCTCAGATCCTTACCTCGTTTGTGACTTGCTCTGATGCGGGCGGCGGCAACCGGAACTATGCGATTGAACTCAATTGGGCAGATAACTCTAATAACGAAACGATGTTTGTAATCACGACGTCCTCCAATAGGCTCGATGGAAAGAGCCCCAATGCGACATCCCATACGTTAACCGAAGTGCTTCCGGCAGGAACGAATCTTACCGTCAGCCTGAGTGCGCAAAACGGTACTGGCAGTTCGGCTCCCGTCTCAACCAGTTTCTCTTGTCCATAATCAAAGAGGCTATTGATGAACTTCAAAACCAGGTTTTTATGGCTGGTTCTGCCCATATTCATACTTTCCGCCTGCAACCTGCAATTGGTAGAAAGTCCGCAAGACCCAAACGCCGCCAACCTTGAGTTGACCGCCATCGTCCAGCAGATGTTGATCGACCAGGCGGCGCAGCAAGGGAATGTTGTGGAGATTACCGCCACGCCTCAACCGGGCGATGCACAGAGCGCTCCACCTACAGAAGAAGCAGTCATCCCCGCCGCTGTTTTGCCGCCCGCCACAGGCGATGTGACCGTCACCGTCAGCGCAACGACCAATTGTCGCACTGGACCCAGCACGGCTTTCGCCAGCATTTATGGTATGCCGGTGGGACAAGTGGCAAAAGTGGTTGCCAAAAATTCCTATTCGGGTTACTGGATCATCGAGATTCCCGGGCAGAACGGACGGACTTGCTGGCTGTGGGGAAAATATGCCACCATCAGCGGAGACACTGCCAGCCTGAAAGATGTGGTCACTCCCACCTCTGCCGCAACACTGACGCCTACGGCAACGAACACCTCTATCGCAATCGCCACTGTCACCGTCACCGCTAGCGCCACATCACCCGCTGTGACGGGGTGTACTAATCCAGCCGCGGGCAATTACAATTCCGCTGCCACCGTGGATGACGGCTCTTGCATCTTTACTGCACAGGCAACCATTTTGGGCTGTACCGACCCAACCGCCAATAACTATAATCCCAACGCCAACAGCGATGATGGTTCCTGCAATTATGCTCAGGTCATCACGAATTCATCGGTGGTCTGCGAAGACCAGCTCGACGGCAACTACAATTTTATAATCACTGTAGATTGGGTTCCAGGTCGTTATGGCAGAGTTGTGATCGGGACGCTCAATGGGACACAGATTTACAAAAGCGGTCACAACGTCAGAACCACCGATTCGCATTATGTTCTTACCCGTATATTTCCAGCAGGAACGGTTGTGAAATTTAGCCTTTCGGACCAAAACAATGTAACTTCGGTATCTTTCACCTGCCCGTGAGGATGAAATCAGGCTGGATGCCCACAGGGCGTTCAGCCTGAAAACTTTGCAAAAGCCGCCGCTAATTTATTGACACTCATTTCCTTTGCGGTATAATACCGTCCGCGAAGATTTACGGCCCCGTAGCTCAATGGCAGAGCAGTTGCCTCTTAAGCAATTTGTTGAGGGTTCGAGCCCCCCCGGGGTCACCAAAATCAAGGGACTGACACACACTTACTTGTGTGTCAGTCCCTTGGGCTTTTAAACGATGTTTTGCGTTGGTCTTTACTTGGCAAAAAAGCTCAGCACCCATACGATCAGCGGAGCCACTGCCAGCGCGGGCAGAAAGTTGCCAACACGGATCTTCTTGAATTCCAGCAAATTGCTGACCGCCACCCCCATCAGGATCACGCCGCCAGTGGCGGTCATTTCAGCCATCATGGGGTTGGTGACAATCGCATTGAGTTGATTCGCCAGCAGGCTGACTCCGCCCTGATAGATGAGGATGATAAGCGAGGAGAACAACACCCCCACCCCCAGCGTGGACGCGAACGCAATGGACGCAAATCCATCCAGTGTGGATTTCACAGCCAGCAGTTTGTAATCGCCTGTCAGCCCGTCTTGAATGGAGCCGAGGATCGCGATGGGACCAATGCAAAAGAGCAGGGAGGAAACCATAAAGCCGCGCACAAATCTGGAATTGGAACCGGACTCGGTGTCACGCGAGAATCGTTTTTCAAGCATCTGACCGAGGGCTTGCAAACCGTCTTCGATTCCAATCCACTCGCCGAGCAGCGCGCCGATGATCAACGCGCCCAGCACGATCAATGAATTTTCGCTTTTTAGGAACATCTGCAAACCCAGGGCGAAGGTGAAAAGTCCCATGCCAGCGATGACTGTGTTCTTAAATTTTTCAGGAATACGTGAGCCGAAAAGTAAACCGATTGTCCCGCCGATGAGAATGGCGGCAACGTTAATGAATGTGCCTGTCATGTTTTACCCTTTTTGTGATTTGAATTGGTGTTAAGTAATTTCACCACACACCTGCTCTGGCGGGTGCCAGAGCAGACCACGAAGATCACAGAGAAAACCTTTTTAGAATCTCAGTGGACTCTGTGCTCTTTGTGGTGAATTCTCTTTTTTGTTATTCTTGCGGCTTTGCAAGAGTCGTCTTCTTTCCCGCGTTTTGATTCTCAAGCAGTTCAAGCACAAAACACAAAGATGACAGCCGGTTTAGATAGCGCTGCAGATCGGGGTTGATCACTTCATCGTCATCGAAGAGACTCACCACGCAGCGCTCAGCCCTGCGGACAATGGCACGCGCGAGCGAAAGCGCCGCACCGCCGAGTGTGTCCCCCGGCAGAATAAATTCCTTCGGCATTTCAACGATTTTGCTCAGTTCATCGGTCTGTTCTTCCAGCCAACCCACACGCGTTTCATCAATGAAATGAAAACGCTGCGCATTCTCTGGCGTGGCGGCAACCTCGGCCATTAATTTATAAAGGTCGCGTTGGGCTTGAAGCAGGATTGATGGGGTTTGTGGCGCACTGCATTGCGCGCGCGCCAACCCAAGCGAGGCAGAGGC
>DYDH01000170.1:5488-9686 GCA_020717985.1 Herpetosiphon sp.
CCTCCATACGGACATGATATTTTGGCACGCGGCCTTCACCGAGCAAGCCCGTTGTGCCATCGTCGCCTTTTGCGGTATAAAAAGTCATGGGCAGCATTATAACCACTTTGCGCGTGCAGCACGCGCATCGCTTATAATTTTGGAATGCTTATCCCTATTCATGAAGAAATGACACGCGAAGCCCTCAGCACATTTTTTAGCCCGCGCGCGCTCGAGGTGATTGTCGCCGCAAACCGCAAGCAGGATGCCCTCTCCATGCAGATCGGTCACGATGAATATCACTTTGACAACAATGCCATTGAGGCAGGCTATCGCTATATTAATGAACAACGCGGTTTTGTGATTGCTTCCCTGCTTTCGCCCGGCGTACTTTCAGCCTGGGTTGCTTTTGGAAGATTGCTCCATACCGCGCAGGATTTTTATGCCCATACGAATTACATCCCACTGTGGCTTGACGCTCACGCGCACGAAGTCCCGCCGCCCGCCCCGCCCGAAGTTGATCCTGTTCACAAGGACTTGATCAAAAGCCCGAAGATTCGCTCCGGCAAAATATACCTGCCGATGGACGCGTTGTACTTTGTTCCATTTCTGCGCAAGATTTCACTCGCCCTTTTACCGCATGATTCGCACGGAAAAATGAACCTGGATTCACCCAAACAAGGTCCGCGCTTTGAATATGCCCGCGCCGCCGCGGTCAAACGGACTGTCTATGAGTTTGAGATTTTGGAGAAAATCCTCACGCCCGAAATGATCGCAAAATTTACCGACCTCCAGCCGTAGGTCACACTTGCAGCGTGACGAGACAGCCCCAGCGGAGAAAATGCCCGGGCGCAGAATCAGGTTCGAGGTCAGGTGTGAAGCGGGCATTTCATCATCCAATTATTAATGAAAGGGTATAATCAAATTATGGATATAAAAACTCAACTTAATGAATCAAAGAAAGACGCAATGAAGAGTGGCGATAAAGTCCGCAATCTCACTGTGGGCATGGTGCTTGCCGCGATCAAACAGGTCGAAGTGGATAAGCGCGTTGCGCTGGACGACCTGGCGGTTGTGGCGTTGATCCAAAAGGAGATCAAGAATCGACGCGAAGCCATTGAAGAGGGAAAGAAGGCTAATCGTCCCGACCTGATCGAAGCGAACGAAGCGGAAATAAAAATTTTGGAGGTGTTCCTTCCCCAAGCCATGCCCGCTGAAGAATTGCGCGCACTGGTGCAGGCTGCCATTGTTGAGACGGGCGCATCCGCGCCGAGCGACATGGGCAAAGTGATGAAGATCGTCATGCCCAAAGTTGCGGGCCGCGCTCCGAACGATATGATCAGTTCAACAGTAAAAGAATTGCTCACGAAGTGATTTCTTTTAAGTGACAGTCACTTTGAATCAGTGATTGTCACCTGTTATCACGAATAAATTTCATGCCTGCGCGCACCCCGGTTTCCACTCGCATCCGAATTTTACAGATCAGTCTGATCGTTGCGGTCAGTTTTGTGTCTTTTGCCGCACTGACCATGCCGATTGCCCTGCGTCCCACCACGCAGGCATTGGACGTTGGCGGCGTGTTGCAGATCACCATGCAGTCTCCGCGCGATATTGAATATGTAAGTGATGTCCGCACAGAAGAAGCGCGAAAGGCCGCGGAGGGCGCGGTGCAGCTTGTGTACACTGCTCCAGACCCTGCCATTGCGCGTCAGCAGATCGAGCAGTTGCGCACTGCCATGCAATACATTACTTCCGTGCGCGCAAATACTGAATTGACGCTTGATGATAAAAAGTCAAACCTTGTTACGCTGAGCGATGTCCGCTTAAGCCTTGAGACGATAGACTATGTGATTGGCATTTCTGATTTGCGTTGGGAAGCCGTGCAATCTGAATCCCTGCGGGTTTTGGAACAGGTCATGCGCCGCGCGATCTATGAAGATAAAGTGGAAATTGCCCAGTCGGGCGTTTCCACTTTTGTAAGCCTGACATTGAACGAACAACAGTCTGCGCTTGTTGCGGAACTTGTGACAGCCTTCGTTGTGCCAAACAGTTTTTATAGCGAAGAGTTGACCACAGCCGCGCGCCAGGCTGCGCGTGATGCTGTCAAGCCGATTGTGCGAACTTATAAAACAGGGGAGACGATCGCACCGGCGGGTGAGATCATCACCCCCGCGGATATGGAAGCCTTTCAGCAACTCGGCATGATCCGCCCCGGCCAGCGCTGGGAGGATATGCTCGGCGCGGCCGCCGTTATCATACTTTCAGCGGTTCTTGTCCCACTTTATTTCTACCGCCGCAAGCGCTCAGTGGTTGTCAATGACCCGCGCAGTATTTTGGTGCTTGCGATTATTTTCATTGTTTTTTTGGTTGGCGCGCGTCTGTTCACGAATCGCACACTCGCTCCGTATGGATATCCATTACAAGCCGCGGGGTTATTGATCACCGCTTTGTTCGGGCTTGAAGCGGGACTGGTGATTTCCATTCCGCTTTGCCTGCTGGCTTCCTATGGCTTGCCAAACACGCTGGACCTCGCGCCCTATTATTTGCTCTCGTCTCTTATCGGCTTGCTTGTATTGGGACCTGTGCGCCGTTTCTGGGGATTTTTACGCGCGGGTATGGCCATCTCGCTTTCAGGGCTGGTCGTGCTTCTGGCATATCGCCTGCCATTTTTCACGCCTGATTGGCTTGGTATTGTTCAATTTGTTGGGGTCGTACTCTTTGCGGGGTTCTCCGCCGCCAGCATTACCCTGTTACTCCAATATCTTCTGGCGCAAACTCTGGGGATCACAACTGTGTTTCAGTTGCTTGATATTTCGCGCCCCGATTATCCTCTTTTGCAGTTTTTTCTTCGCAGCGCGCCTGGCACATATCAACATAGTTTGCAGGTTGCCAATCTCGCGCAGCAAGCCGCGGAAAATATCGGCGCTGACCCATTGCTTACGCGTGTTGGCGCGCAATTCCATGATATTGGCAAGGCGCTCAACCCAACCTTTTTCATTGAGAATCAAGTCCCTGGAAATGTAAATACACACCACGACATTCCGCCCGAAGAATCAGCCGCGACCATTATCCGCCATGTGACAGATGGGATTCAACTGGCAAAAAAATATCGCCTGCCAGGCCGCTTGCATGACTTCATTCTTGAGCACCATGGCACGCTGATCACACGCTATCAATATACCCAGGCTATGAATGCGGCAAATGGGGATGCGACCCAGGTGGACATCGAAAAATTCCGTTACCCGGGTCCGCGTCCGAATTCACGCGAAACCGCTTTGCTGATGCTTGCGGATGCCACCGAAGCCCGCGCCCGCGCCGAACGCCCCGTTGACGATGACGGTTTGCGCGCGCTTGTCCGCAGTGTGATCGAAACGGTGCAGAGATACAGTCAGTTGGATGATACGCTTCTCACGCTCCGTGACCTGAATCTGATCACTGAATCATTTGTCACCACCTTGCGCGGCACGTATCACCCGCGCATTCAATATCCCAATGCAAAAGTCCCCGACCAGGATACAACTTTGCTCCACACAAGAAAAGAAGAAAATGATCCACATTGAATCAAAACAGGATTTTTCGGATACCGCTCTACTTGAGCGCGCCGCCCGTCTTACTCTCAGCCTCGAGTCTGCCCCTGCTGACGCAGATATGACCATCGTCCTGACAGATGACGCGCAACTGCATGAATTGAATCTCGAATATCTCGGCGTGGATGCCCCCACGGATGTGCTTTCCTTCCCCGCCGATGAATCCGATCCTGAAACAGGCACGCCATATTTGGGAGATATTCTTATCTCGATCCCCCGCGCAACACAACAGGCTCAAGCCGCGGGTCATCCTGTTGAAGCTGAAGTGCAATTGCTGGTCGTGCATGGAACATTACATTTGCTTGGTCACGACCATGCCGAGGCGGGGGAAAAAGCCCGGATGTGGAAAGCGCAGGCGGAGGTGATGTCAAGCCTCGGGTTGTCCCACATCAAGGTGCAGGACACGTAGTGTAATGAAGTCCTTTTTTTCCTCGCGGGCCGTGTCGTTTGGTCATGCGTTTCATGGCTGGCATTATGTTTTACGTACGCAGGCAAACGCGTGGATACATAGCCTCGTAGCCACCGCTGTATTTATTTTGGGGCTTTGGCTGCGCCTGCCCGCGCGTGATTGGGCAATCCTGATTTTGACCACCGCTGTGGTGTTTGTCGCCGAATTTCTGAATACAGCCATT
>DYDH01000492.1 GCA_020717985.1 Herpetosiphon sp.
GCTGATATTGATTTTATTTCGCGAAAATCCCAAAGAGTATGGCTTCTCCTTTGGCAACTGGAAATTGGGACTGAGCTATACCGCGCTCGGCATCCTCCTCATGGCTCCCATTATCTATTATCTGGGAAGCGGTAACGCGGCGATGAAAATTTATTACAGCTGGCTGCTGCCCGGCTTGCCGTGGACCACCTTCCTTGATCTGATCGGCTGGGAATTCTTTTTTCGCGGCTTGATTCTGTTCGCGTATGTGCGCAGATTTGGACATGATGCGTTGTGGCTGCAGGCGGTTCCGTTTGCTCTGGCGCATATCGGCAAACCCGATGTTGAGACACTCTCCACCATTTTGGGCGGATTTGCCTTTGGCTGGGTGGCGTATCGCACAAAATCATTTGTCTGGCCGTTCCTCATCCACTGGTTCATTTCCACGTTTGTCATTATTGTCGCCGCGGGCATGATATAGTAACCGTATGACCAATCACATAATTCGCCCCGCATTGGAATCAGAGTCAACTCAAATTAAAGAATTGATCAATTTGGTCGGGATCAATCCCACAGGGTTGGATTGGAGGCGTTTTATCGTCGCGGTAAATGCGGATGGACAGGTCATTGCCTGCGGGCAGATCAAACCTCACGGCGTCGACATCCGCGAACTTGCGTCCATTGCGGTGGACCCTGAATTTCGCGGACAAGGCATCGCGCGCGCCATAATCGAAATGTTATTGCGTGAAAATCCGAGACCTTTGTATTTGATGTGCGTTTCGCACAATGGGCCAATGTATGAAAAATTTAGTTTTCAAACGATCGCGGACAAACAAATGCCGCGTTATTTCGCGCGGATAAAAAAATTATTTGACATTGCCGATGCGTTCAGAAAGTCAGGCGAGAAATTACTGGTGATGAAGTTGGAGTAAAATCATCTGTATGAAGAATGCTCTATATGTTTTACTTGGTGTCATGGCGGGCTTTGTGCTTGCGGGCGCGCTTGTTTTTGTCTCGCGCGCGCCAACGGGTGAGCCGATCATTTTACAGCCTGCGCCCACCAAAGCGCCGCTTGCGGTGCATGTCGTTGGCGCAGTGCCGCGCCCCGGCTTGTATGAGCTTGCGGAAGGCGCGCGTATACAGGATGCAATTGACGCCGCAGGCGGTATGCTTGCGGAAGCAAATGTGGATGCGCTCAACCTGGCCGCATTGCTTGAAGACGGCCAGCAATTGGTGATTCCTTATCGGGATGGAAGTGCGCCAATTGCGGGGGCTACTGAAGACCCGACGCTTAATCTTCCATCATCTGCGACCGAGGAACCGACAGATAACTCCGGTGTGGATTTGGTCAATCTCAACACCGCCACATTGGAGGAACTGATAGCCCTTCCCAGTATTGGTCCAACCACCGCGCAAAAAATAATTGACTATCGTGACCTGAACGGTGGATTCTCCACAATTGAAGAAATTATGAATGTCTCGGGCGTTCTCCTGTCCACATTTGAAGAAATAAAGGATTTGATAACAGTCTAATGCCAGCCTTCGATCATTTTGCCGCAATTGCCCCCTTATATGCGCGTGTTACTTATTCCAAAGCAATCCTCCTGCGCGAGATTGCCATGCTGCCTGTCAACGGACGTCTGCTTGATGTTGGCGGCGGAACAGGAAGAGTTGCTTCTGCGATCTCCGATCTTGTG
>DYDH01000493.1:0-1458 GCA_020717985.1 Herpetosiphon sp.
ACTCCAGCTATGGAGCTATCCCGGAAAACCGCAACCCTTTGTGGATGAAAACGGAAATCCGCTGGCGGGCAGCATTTCGGAGAAAGTGTTTGTTACCATCAACGGTGTGGAACAAGGGATGTTCATCAAGAGCAAAGATATAAATAATCCCGTTCTGCTTTACCTTCATGGAGGCATGCCTGATTACTTCCTTACACAGAAATACCCTACAGGCCTTGAAGACTATTTCACTGTCGTTTGGTGGGAACAGCGTGGTTCAGGAATCTCCTACAGTACTGACATTCCACCAGAGACGATGACGTTGGAGCAAATGATATCTGACACATTGGAGGTGACAAATTACTTGCGTCATCGCTTTGGTAAAGAAAAGATATACCTGATGGGACATTCGGGTGGAACCTTCATTGGCATACAAGCAGCGGCACGGGCACCGGAGTTGTACTACGCCTACATTGGCGTGGCTCAGATGTCGAATCAGCTCAAATCTGAAAAGCTGGCATATGAATATATGCTTGAACAATTCAAAAAGAACGGAAACAAGGAAATGGCGCGAAAGCTTGAAGCGGCACCGGTCACGATGACGGACGGCACACCGGATGCATACCTCGCTTTGCGTGACCCCGCAATGCACAGCCTTGGCATTGGCACAATGCATGACATGGATTCAGTTCTCACCGGTATCTTCATACCATCATTACAGAGCCGAGACTACACATTAAGTGAAAAGGTAAATACCTGGCGCGGCAAAGCCAACTCCGGCGTGGCTCCACTTTGGGATGACATACTGTCCACAGATCTGAGCAAAGAGGTGACGGAGCTTTCCATTCCCGTTTATTTCTTTGAGGGCATCTATGATTACACCTGCTCCTACACATTGGCAAAGGAGTATTTTGACCAACTCAAGGCGCCAATAAAAGGGTTTTACACATTCGAACAGTCCGCCCACAGCCCATTGTTTGAAGAACCTGAAAAAATGGGACATATTTTGCAGGAGGATGTACTGGCTGGAGTGAATAATCTTGCCGATATAAAATAGACGGTTTTGCTGCTTATTGAATTTTGCTGTGTCTGCCTTATAATGGTTCTATGTCCACGCCAATTTTAGCCACGAAACTTTATGTCCCTCCACCTCGGGCTAAAATTGTCCTCCGTCCCCGCCTGATCGAGCGGCTAAACGAGGGGCTCTCTTCGGGACGCATGCCAGTTGTGACCCTCATCTCTGCCTCTGCCGGCTTTGGTAAGACCACGCTGGTCAGCGAATGGGTTGCCGGTTGCGGGAGACCGGTTTCTTGGCTGTCGCTGGATGAAGGGGATAACGATCCGGTGCGTTTCATCTCGTACCTGATAGCAGCGTTACAGACTATCAAGCCAGGAATTGGCGAGGGGTTGTTAACTACACTCCACGCATCGCAGCATCAGCCACCGTCAGACGAAGCCATTTTGACAGCCCTGCTCAAT
>DYDH01000493.1:1468-1703 GCA_020717985.1 Herpetosiphon sp.
CCTTTCCCGACAATTTTGTCTTTGTCCTTGACGACTATCATATTATTGATTCCAAATCAGTCGACAATGCACTCACCTTTCTAATCGAGCACCTGCCGCCACAGATGCATCTGGTCATTGCCACGCGCGAAGACCCGCCCCTGCCACTGTCCCGCTTGCGCGTCCGCGGCCAGTTGACCGAACTACGCGCTGCCGATTTACGTTTCACCCCCGCTGAAGCAGCCGAGTTCCTCAA
>DYDH01000494.1 GCA_020717985.1 Herpetosiphon sp.
TTCCGCGTGCTGAAGGAGAAGGAAGTCAAGCAGTTTGGGGACGCTCCGCAGTCGGACGAGGGGATTGGTGTTGGAGGCGTGGGATGGGCAAGGTAAACAAGGATGAGGGATGAATTATGAAGAATGAAGTTGTAGAAATTTTGAGCAAAGATTACTGGTTCAAAGTCGTTGAAATGCTCCAGCAAAACTGGGGACTCATTGCACCATCTCAATCTGGAAAAAGTTGTGTTGTCTATTTTGTCAGCGATACGTCTGGTGTTTTCGACCAAATAGAATTTGCAGAAATTACCGAAGCCGAAAAGCAGTTGCGCATCAATGGGTTTGCGAAGTACGAAGATGACGAAGACGCCAGTCAGTTCATTGTCCCACCGCCAGCGCCATTTCACAGGTCAAGCCACCCCAATGGAGCAATTTACTCATCGGGTAGATTCTGGAAGTAAATCAGTACAAACCGCCTTTTGATACCGAAGAAAAACGCCGGGAAGTTATGAGAAAGTTGAATAATATTGAAGGCGTGCAAATCTCTGCGGACATGATCGAAAGAAGACCGAGCGTAAAACCGTCCGTATTGGCAGAAATAATCACTTGATAAATTCCTGCCCATTTTGGAATGGTTATCGGACGAGATCAGAAAAAGCGCATCTAAATAAAATGGAGCCAGCAAAATGACAATGATGTTCGAAGACACTCCTGCAGAGGCATGGGATCGAGATGCAGCCAAACGCTCATTGGATGAACTCTTTGTGCAGGTACGCCAGTACAGGTCCGGTAAGGATTATCGAAGCCTGCTTGAATTTATCTCCCACTTTCGGTCTTATTCGGTATTCAATGCCCTGCTGGTTCATGTCCAGATGCCTGGAGCAAAATTTGTTGCTCCCCCCGCGCGTTGGAAGCGCGATTACCATAGGGTCATTCGCCTTGGCGCGCGTCCACTTGTGATCTTGAAGCCAATGGGACCTGTAATGTTCGTCTTCGATGTCAGTGACACAGAGCCCTTGGAAGGCGCACCAAAGTTACCAAAAGAAGTCACTGATCCCTTTGCCGTCAAGCATGGACATGTTCATGATGAATTAGAAAAGACAATTGAGAATGCCAAGCGGGATGGCATCAATATTGCTCAGCAAGATGCGGGCTCATTGAGCGCAGGCAGCATACAAACAATCGAGCCAGGACAAACCACAAAATTTCTTCTGCGAGAAAAACCTCGACCCGAATACCAATCTATTCCAGTGCTGTATGGGATATTGCTCAATGCGAAGCAAAGCGCAGAAACTCAATATGCAACTTTGGCGCATGAACTGGCGCACCTCTACTGTGGTCACTTAGGGTCTCCCAACCCACAATGGTGGCCCGATCGTCGCGGCTTATCTGACAGCGCCTGTGAATTGGAAGCCGAGTCGGTGTGTTTCCTCGTATGTCAACGGCTGGGAATTGAAAACCCATCCGAGAAATACTTATCAACTTACGTAAAGGACGATGACCAACTGAATAAAATTAGCCTTGAATGTGTTATCAGGTCCGCTGTGCTGATTGAACAAATGGGAAAAGAAAAATTGATGCTACGAAAAACAAATACCCCACTTTCAGGCCATGCGATATAAGCTGGCTAACGAGACACTGCATTCATCTCGAATATAATGAGACTACCCTAAAAAAGGCTGAATTGCATAACTTATCATGCGAAACATTCGCAAGACAAGAAGCATTGAATTGCG
>DYDH01000171.1 GCA_020717985.1 Herpetosiphon sp.
AATGTTAATTATCCCATTCCGTTGAATGCGATTGCGATTAACCCAGACGCGCTGATGGGGCAGGATTTCAGTCTGCCAGCCCAAACCGGGCTGGATGCCTATGTCTTTTGGGATGGGACAACCATTCCCGCCGGGCGGACGATGACCGTCGAGCCTGGGGCGACGCTGCTTACGGGTGGTAACAAGCACATCATCGTCCAAGGCCACCTGGAGGCTGCCGGCACACCAGCGCTGCCCATCCGCTTCAGCGGCATTCCCAGCTATTTTGACCCTGCCATTATTGATACTTGGGGCGGTTTGATCTTTGACGGTCCTTCCGGCGCCAGTGGGCACCTGGATCATGCGATTGTCGAGCTGGGCGGTGAATGGTGGAACGACAACCTCACCACCCTGATGATCTATAAACTGGCGGCAGACAAATCGGTGGTAGTGGAGCACAGCATTGTACAAAACTCAAAGTTCGTGGACCTGGCTGTGATCGATAGCCCCACTGCCCAGGTGGATAACAACCTGATCAAAGGCGGCAATACTGGCATCTATCTGGCAACGAATATGATCGTCAACAACCTGGCTGTGACCAATCAGGTGTTTGACGGGGTCTATGTAGAAAGCGGATATACAGCGGAAGCCCGCCACCTGACGATTGCGCGAACCGGCCGCTATGGTTTTTATGTGAGTACAGGCGGAACAGGACTCCTCAAAAATTCCATCCTCAGCCAGAATACGCTGGCGGTTATGGCAGAAGGCAACGGACAGGCCAGCCTGGATACCAATCTGGCAGATGCCAACACTACCTTCTCAAGCGGTGCGGTAACGGAACTGAACACCATTAATGGCTCCGCAGACTTCGAGGCGGATGGATATCACATTCAAACCACTTCCGACGCCATTGGGGAAGGACTGCCCGGGCTAAGTGTAGTGGATATGGATGGCAATGTGCGACCCTCACCGGCAGGCAGCCTGCCTGACCTGGGCGCGGATGAAGTTACGCAGGATGAATACAACCTGACGGTGCTCAAGATCGGCAGCGGCTCTGTCACCAGCAGCCCAATCGGAATCACCTGCGGCACAGACTGCTCACAATACTATAACTACAACACCACAGTGACTCTCACCGCCACAGCTGCCACTGGTTCAGTCTTCACCGGTTGGAGCGGTGCAGGATGTAGCGGAACTGCCACTTGTGTTGTCGCCATGACGGCAGCCAGGTCTGTCACAGCCACCTTTGCCAATACTTACCTTCTGACAGTCATCAAGGCTGGAAACGGCAGCGGCTCAGTCACCAGCGTCCCAACCGGCATCACCTGCGGCAGCGACTGCTCACAATACTATAACCTCAACACTACAGTCACTCTCACCGCCACACCTGCCATTGGCTCAGTCTTCACTGGTTGGAGCGGAGCATGTACCGGAACCGGCAGTTGTGTCGTCCACATGACAGCCGTCAGGTCAGTCATAGCCACCTTCACGCTAAGGACCTACCTCTTGACAGTCACCAAGGCTGGCACGGGGACCGGCGCGGTTACCAGCATCCCAACCGGCATTACCTGCGGCACCGACTGCTCACAAATCTATAACTACAACACCACAGTCACCCTCACCGCCACACCTGCCGTCGGCGCAGCCTTCACCGGTTGGAGCGGAGCGTGTACCGGAACCGGTAGTTGTGTTGTGTCCATGACTGCCGTCAGGTCTGTCACAGCTACTTTCACAAAGACTTATCTCCTAACGGTCAGCAGGGCAGGCACGGGCACCGGCACGATCACCAGCATCCCAACCGGAATCGCCTGTGGTGCCGACTGTTCACAATACTATAACGTCAACACTACAGTCACTCTCACCGCCACTCCTGCCGTCGGCTCGATCTTCAGCGGCTGGAGCGGAGCATGTACCGGAACCGGCAGTTGTATCGTCTCCATGACCGCTGCTAAATCCGTCATAGCCACCTTCACTCTAAGGACCTACCTCTTGACGGTCACCAAAGCTGGCACGGGCGGCGGTGTGGTTACCAGCAGCCCAATAGGCATCGCCTGCGGCACCGACTGCTCACAGATATATAACTACAACACCGCTGTTACTCTTACCGCCACACCTGCCACCGGCTCGATCTTCACTGGCTGGAGCGGAGCATGTACCGGAACCGGCAGTTGTGTCGTCGCCATGACTGCTGCTAAATCCGTCACTGCCACCTTTACGCTAAGAACCTATCTCCTGACGGTCACCAAGGCTGGCACGGGTATCGGCATGGTTTCCAGCATCCCAATCGGCATCACCTGCGGTACTGACTGCACGCAACCTTATAACTACAACACCACGGTTACTCTTACCGCAACACCTTCCGCTGGCTCAGTCTTCTCCGGTTGGAGCGGAGCATGTACCGGAACCGGCAGTTGTGTCGTACACATGACAACCGTCAAGTCTGTCACAGCTATATTCACCAAGACCTATCTCCTGACGGTTGCCAGGGCTGGCACGGGCAGCGGCACGGTTTCCAGCATTCCAATCGGCATCACTTGCGGCACCGACTGTTCACAAATCTATAACGTCAACACCACAGTTACTCTCACCGCAACACCTGCCACTGGCTCGATCTTCACCGGTTGGAGCGGAGCATGTACCGGAACCGGCAGTTGTGTCGTCGCCATGACCGCTGCAAAATCCGTCACAGCCACCTTCACTTTGAGGACCTACCTCTTGACGGTCAGCAAGGCTGGCACAGGGGCCGGCACGATTACCAGCAGCCCAATAGGCATCACCTGCGGTATCGACTGCACACAACCCTATAACTACAACACCACGGTTACTCTCACCGCCACACCTGCCATCGGTTCAGTCTTCACCGGTTGGAGTGGAGCATGTACCGGAACCGGCAGTTGTGTCGTCGCCATGACCGCTGCTAAATCCGTCACAGCCACCTTTACTTTGAGGACCTATCTCTTAACGGTCAGTAAGGCTGGCACGGGCAGCGGCACGGTCACCAGCAGCCCAATCGGAATCACCTGCGGCACCGACTGCTCACAAAGCTATAACTACAACACCACAGTCACTCTCACCGCCACACGTGCCGTTGGCTCAAGGTTCACCGGTTGGAGCGGAGCATGTACCGGAACCAGCACCTGTGTCGTAGCCATGACGGCCGCCAAATCCGTCACAGCTACATTCGCTTCACCGTAAGGGATTCTCTCCAGCCCTTGAGCATCAGCAAGGCTGGGCTGGCAACCTGATCTGGCGAGTTAGACAAAAGTGGAGCTGGGATTTCCCGGCTCCACTCTCCAAGTCCACGGCAATATCTGAAAACGTGATTGGCGAGAAGAGAAATAAGAAAGGCATAATCTTGGGCTGATACATGCCGTTTGCGATACCGGCAAATCGTGTATAATTCCGCGCACGCCTCAGTAGCTCAATGGATAGAGCGCCTGACTTCGGATCAGTAGGTTCCGGGTTCGACTCCTGGCTGGGGCACACTTCCAAATTGGAGATGTGTCATGGCATTAAAAAATTTCAATGTGTTTGGAATGCTCGTCTTCATCGGCGAGGAATTAACCATTACAGCCACAGCGCTCAGTGATAAGAAAACCATTGAGCGAACACTAAAATTCCCGATCAAACCACGCGACAACAAAGAAATTGCGCTTATGCCATTCTCCGCCTTTGTAAAAGACGGAGAATCTCCGCATGTCATGCTACGCCGCCGAGCGATCAACGCTCAGGGCGTAGACTTGCCTGTTGAATTCATCAAAACTGCCGACATTGAAGAAGCACTTGAAAAGGCGCTTGAACTGATGGAGAAAGCAGCGCACACGTAAATAAAACTTCCGCCCGCGCGTCCTTCGGTTCTCCGAGGATGCGCGGGCGATATAGTTAGGCTGTGTGTGGTTGTAGGACCTGCTCAGCCGCGACCAAAACGCTCAATCTTGGCAACGTGGTGTTGCTCCCTAAGATTGGACGTGCAAGTCGTAAAGACGGCGGATGGTTGCACATCCGCCGTCATCTTTTAATGTTTGATGACTACCTTTTTGCAAATATCATGTGGCTCAATTTGCAGTTCATCACATAGACGTGATAGAACATCAAGATATATAGCCTTTGAGCGATTATTCATAATGTTCATAATCGTGGATGTGCTGACACCGGTTGCGCGCGAAAGTTCGCGGACTCCCCGTCCCTTCTCTTTCAGAATCTCGTCTAACCTGAAAATGATATTTGTTTTCTGTTTCATGCCTGTATTGTACCATGAATACACCCTTGACAAAAAAATGTGTATCATAGTATAAATACAGCATCGGAATGCAACTTCCGAAAATAAAATCAAAAGGAGCAACACCATGACGCACACCACGCAAACCTGCAAGAAATGCAACAAGGAAAAAGCCATCACTGAGTTTCACAGACGCGGAGCCTCACACCAAAGAATTTGTAAAGACTGCCGCAAAGCGCACACACCAAGCGGGAAAAAGCGCATCGTGTTCTTAAATCCTCCCGAACTGTTCGCTCCCCTTGCAAAACGAATTGAATCCCTCGAAAGCAAACTCCGTGCCAAAGCACGATCATACTCCAACGATCCACTGGAAGCCGATGACATCTATGGTTCGATGATTGATGAAATCCTATTCAAGAGCAAACCAGAAGACTCTGACGCCCGCATACTTACCCGCGCAACCTGGGCGGCGAAAGCCTGTGTACGGAAATACAAGGCATATTCCATGATGGTTGAAGACGAAGCCATCATGATTGCCAACACCGAAGACGACATGGAGTTGGTTGTCAGCCCAAGCCTCTCTGCAGAGGAAGAGTTTATCGAGCGTGAAAAAGTGGCGACCATCATGCAATTGATCTCCGCCCTGCCGAAAGAGTATCAGATAATTGTCTCGATGTTGTCGCTCGGTCACAACCAGCGCGAGATTGCCCTTAAATTGCAAAAGTCGGATCAAGCAATCTCGTCAGCGATCAAGAACATTGCTACGCAACTTACTGGACTTGGTTTTTCCACGGCGTTTGCCTAAAAACTTATCAGACTAAAAAAACATGTTGTAAAACCTGTCAAAATATGACAGGTTTTTTGTTATATAATTTTTGTGACAGTTCGCAGAAACCCATTTTGGATTTTCAGAGAGGAAATATTATGCGTGACGATTTGCAAAATGCTTACAACGAAGCAAAGAGCACCAAAAGACTTAATCCGTTACTTGGAAATAGTGTGTATGAATTTGTTGAAAAGCAACTGATGGGCGATGAACATGTTCTGTATTTGGGAACCCCAAATGTTGGAATATTATCCACAGGAGAGGCTCTTAAGGTAAATGCGTTGGACATAAAGAACAAAACCGCCGGTGTTCTCCTTGTTACGAGTAAAAGGATATTGCATTGTGCAAAGGTTTTATTCAACACAAAGGTCGAGCAGATTTCGCTTGAAAACATAAATAATTTTGAAACAAAGGGCGGCTTGATTTTTTCCGTTCTGCGTATTCAATCCATGACCAACGTCATGGAAATTGATGTGCCAAAATGGGAAACGGACAGAGTTTCAAGAATAATCTCCGAGGCAATCGAAAAAACAAAATCCTCAAAAACGCCACAGAACAAAGATGACGATGTAATCGAAAAACTAAAGCAGTTGGGAGAGTTGCGAAATAGTGGTGTATTAACAGACGAAGATTTTTCCAAGAAAAAAGCTGAACTGCTCAGCAGAATTTGAGCAGCGCCATCCAAAAAAATACCCGTCCACATGGACGGGTATTTTTTTATCTGGATAACAAAATAAATATACGGGGCTACAAGCAATGCTAATTTCAAATGCACACTAAACACCAAAACCGCGTCGTTCGTAGTTCTACGCTTGTCCCATCCGCGCCTATGCCAATTTCAGAGCCTTGTCCGAAAAAAGTTATGGGTTCGGAACATTCGTTTCATGAACACTTATCAGGGTAGGAAAAAAGACCATGTTTGACTTGAAAAGCATCTCAAAAGACATTGCCCGCATAGACATTGAAAAGGTCGGTTTTACGACAATCTTCGTTCGTGTCTGGAAACGAGGATATAACGCCGAAGATGCCGGCGCTCCAGACATTGAAGACATGCTTGATGGCGGAACCTCAACTGTACCGCAATTATGCGCTGTAGTTGAGGCGCATGGATTTTCGATAACCATGAGCGGGGCTAATAAAGCCCGCGCCCTGCGCGGCGAGGTAACGCGAGTTGACTTTGTCCGCCAGGTGGACGGATGGCACATCAAAAAATATCCACATGGATGGAAAGCGACAACCAGACCGATGTCAGATGTCATCAAATCAGAAGATGAGATCAGGCAGGCAATCGCGTGGTGCCGCGAACACGGCTGGATCGTCCGCGAAAACAAAGGTTATTCAAGGGCATGGAAAAGAAAACTCATGCCGGTTCATACAGCGGAAGAAATGCGAAGACTGAGAGAAAAAGCCACCTCTGAACAGCGCTCCGCCGATTTTGCATATGACTTTTGACACAGGAGGCGACTACTCAAAAACAATCCGTTATTTGTGATCTGTTTAATTTTCAACAAGGAGAAAAAATATGACAATCAATATTCCTAGCAAGGCTAAAAATGCGTTCGACGGATCAATGAAAACCCGATCAGCCGTCGAACTCCCATTCCCATGTCCCGCCTTTTATGTCATCAATGGCAACCCCGACCTCGAAGCGCTTAATAACTCGCTCTACTTCGGCGGATGGGCATGCAGCAATGATAATCTCAAAAAGGCGAATGAAAAGTGGGAAGACATCCCGGAGAAAATCCCGGGCTTGTACGAAATCAAGCGCACAAGCAAAGGCGCTCAATATTACGTCCAGTCTGCCCGATCGATCATCTTCGCCTCAATCGGAATGCGAATGTATTCCGTACTCAAAGAAAACGGCATGGAAAGACGCGTCGCGCCATTCACGAAAGGTGCAACGCCTGGCATTCAGGTTCTTGGCGTCCTTGGGTACAAGAACGAACAAAAACAGATTCAACCCTGGGCGCCAGTGATGCTTACTTCCAGCGGATACCAGTGCAATCACATCCAAAGCGCATTTACGGCATGGCGAAAAGCCATCACTCCCCATGTCAAGAAACTTGTCCCGGACTTTTCAGACTCCGTCCTGAATCTATTTTGGATGTACATCGGAACATTCGGTGAACAAAAGCAGATTCCCGTTGGCAAGGGTTCTGATCAAAAGTACATCACGCCCATGAACGCATTTATTCCAGAAAGCCTTGATGAAAATAAAGTTCAAAATATGTATGTCGGCGATCCGATGGCTGAATTTATGGCTGACATTCACGAGCAGGCGCAAGAATGGCTCAATGTTTTTGACAACATGCAAAAATCCGCAGCAAAGAACCAACATTCCGCCAATCATGAAGAAGTTGCCCCTTACGAGGAATCGCCGCTTCCTCCAGAAGATGATATCCCCTTCTAATCTGACGCGAACACTTAACAAGACAAATTGCCGGGCGCAATTGCGCCCGGCGTCATTCCACTTAGGAGAATTACTTTGGACTTAATAAAACGGATCACTGGAAAAAAACGTAAACCATCTACCCGCGCTCAGTTGATTGCATTGCCAAAGGCTGTGGTGATTCATACCGATGAAGGCGACATAATCGTTACCACAAAACTTGCCAAAGACATTCAGGCGAATTTACCGCAAATTATTGAGCAAGCAGAATCCGAAAAGTCAACCAAAGAAAATCAGAAATAAAAGATTGGAGAAGTTGATCATGGCAGATAGCACAGACGACAACGAAAAAAACCGCGTAAAAAACAACAGCGGGGATCATCACTACTTCACACAAACACCGCGTATCGTGTGGGCGTTTTCTCGCACGCCGTATGATCTTGCTCTCTGGCAAACCATCAAGGATATTGCGGGGGACAATGGCGAATGCTATATCTCAACTCCTGACTTAGCTGTATTGGCGATGATGAGCGTTGGACAGTGTTCCGAAAGCCGCGCATACCTACTGAAATGCGGTTTGCTGGAAGGACAAGTCCGAAAAGACCCAGGTTACCCGCTGGCTGTCTGGCATTTGAGCATCCCCGACCTTTGGGAAAAATCAACGGACTGGAGTGCAAAAAACAAGAGTATTTCCACCCGCCTGAAATACAAGTCCGAGCAACGAGCGGCGCTCATTGAGCAACGCCAAAAGGCGCGGGATGAAAAAGCGAAAAACGGTCTTTCACCTGCTGAAAGGTCTGACAATTCACCTGCTGAAAGAGGTCTTTCACCTGCTGAAAAAACCCCATCACCTGCTGAAACAAAGAATATTAAACAAGAAGAACACAAAGAAGACGGCGCAAAAACAGCGCCACCAGCCGCGTGGGGCATTGACTGGCAAATCGCAGCAGGCGTCGAAACTGTGACACTTCCGAGCGATGAGGAACTGCAGGAAGCCAGAATCGCCAACGCCGTAGAGCAGTTTCCGCAGGAGCACAAAGAACTTGTCCGCGCGTTCGTCCTCGCTACGGGTATTTTCCCGATCAGGGAAGACGTGTCTGGCTGGTGTAAGGCATTCAGCGACCAAAAGATTCGCACTGGACTGGCTCCAGAAAACGTCACGATGGCTTGCACCCAAATGTTTGCAGATGGGCTAACGATCAAAGACCCGTTCTCGGTTGTCGGTGTGGCCGGAAGTCTACGCGCATCCAATCAACGTAAGCCGAATCGCATCGCTCCAACGCAAATATCTGCAGGTGACTGGAGAAATGGAATCAGACTATGACATCCGACATTTTCCCGCCAGAAGAACAGATATCGCCAACACCATCTACAGTTCCACACAGCCGCGAATCTGAGGAAGCTGTAATCGGGGCAGTGCTGATTAACCCCGAAGTCTATTACGACATCGCGTCATTCCTTTCCGCAGACGATTTTTACATCGAGCGCAATAAATGGATTTGGCAGGCGTACGACCGGCTCAACGAGAGGCGGATTCCTGTTGATCTGCTGACGCTATCCGAGGAATTGGAAAAATTTAATCTGCTGGTGGATGTCGGCGGATCGGCATATCTAACATCGCTCATCAATCAGGTCCCGTCGTCTCTGAATGCTGAATACTATGGGCGTATCGTTGAGAGTCATTCAGTTCGGCGCAAACTTATTACGACAGCGAACAAGATTGCTACTCTTGCCTACAATGAAAAAATTATGTCGGCGCAGGAGGCCGTCGAGGCGGCCAGCCGCGAAGTTATCTCAATTTCGACAAGCAAAGGCAATAAAGCAGATTTTTTCAAACAATGTATGTCCGCGGTTTATGACCGTGCTGTCGACAATGCAGAGCGCACAGCAAAAGGAGAAGCGATTGTCACAGGAATTAAGACTGGCTTGATTGACCTGGACATGCTGCTCCTGGGCATTGAAAAGCAGGAGAATGTTGTCGTTGCAGCGATGACAGGAAAAGGGAAAACTTCCCTGTTGTTCGATATCGCCAGACACAATGTTTTGAAGGAAAAGAAAAACGTTGCAATTTTTTCGATGGAAATGAGCGGTGAGGAAGTCGCAAGACGTTTTATCGCACAGGAGGCAAAAATTGAATCCACGAAAATAAAAACGGGCGCACTTTCGAGTGACGAGTGGATCAGATTCAACGAAGCGATTGAGTTGTACGAAAACAGGGGACAAATCTTTTTATCCGATGTGAGGAACCTGACTCCAGCCGCGCTTCGGGCAAATTGTCTCAAACTCCAA
>DYDH01000495.1:0-1121 GCA_020717985.1 Herpetosiphon sp.
CTCCTTTTAGGAGAGGGGCCGGGGGTGAGGTCGCCTTCCACCGCCGCCTTGAGCACGGACGCCTTGTAGCGCTTCACTCCCGCGCGGACTCGCTCCAGCGCCGCCACACCGGCCTCCAAGTCGCTCAGCAGTTCATCGAGCCGGGACACGATCCGCTCCTGCTCCGGCAGCGGAGGCAGGATAATAGGAAATTCACGCATACGTCCCTGGTTCAATTTCAGGCGGGTTGTACCACTAACGTAGTTGTGATAATCAAATATATTCAGATAGTGCATCAAGAACAAATTGGTGGTCACACCATTTTTTGCTCTCAAAACATGAGCGTGATTATTCACCCAACACTTACCCCGGACAATATAGGCTTTATCTTTTGTTTTCTCTAAAAACGGAGCACCATCTTCACCAAGCAAAACAATCTCTTCATCAAAAATGAAGTCATCAATCCAGCCTACTAACCCTGTTGCCCCATAATAGGGATAAAGTTCGGACTGCTCTTTACCAGCAATCCGTTGTTCTCTTTCATCGCTGTTTATTGGATTACGACGGTTATCGAGAATATCAACGCATTCTTCCAATGTCGTCCACACCCACCCATCCGGCAAGGCGCGCAGATTTTTTTCTTCCTTCGTGTGCTTAGTGACCTTCGTGGTTAAATCTTTCATCTTCCACCAAGCGCGTCATTCACCTTCCTGAAAAAGAGACCCTAAAGGCATCGAAACCTTTAGGGTCTGTACAAGCATGGCCAAGTCTCACCGCAATTCTTTCACGAACTCCGCCGGGGTAATAGCCCGGATGAGCGAATTTTCATAATCTTTGATATCCCGTGTAATGATGAAATCCAATCCATCCGCCAGCGCGCTAGCAATTTGCACCGCGTCTTCAAAATCCTTCATGTCCAACTGCAAGGCAGAACGCAAAACATCCCGGTTGACCGGGCTGATCTCAAAGGTATTCATCAAATCGTTCATCATCCGCAGGGCGTGTTTGCGCTGAACTTCTTTTCGAGCAATATAAAAGACATTCACAGGCGTGATGGCACATAAATATCCCGTAAAACGCTCATCCTCATGCGCTTTCCAGATTGCGGCGGCCTGCTCGCCAAATGGCTCACGCGCACACAA
>DYDH01000495.1:1128-1735 GCA_020717985.1 Herpetosiphon sp.
ATGATGTTCGTATCCAACAAGGCGCGTATCATTTGTATTTCTCTGCCAGGTAATTGATGTAATCCTGCTTGAGTTCATCGTCCGTCGGGATGCGGCCATCTTTGGGGCGCAATACTCCATACAGCGTTTTCAAAGTGTGCTTGCGCTTCGTTTTCAGAGTTTCCTGGTTCAGAGAATCGGCGAGCACTCTCAACAGCGCCAATTTTTCAGCCTGTGACATGCGTTGCACTTTATTGACAACTTCAGTGTCAAGAGTCATCCTATTACTCCTTTCTCACATCCCCATTTTACCGCTTAACGCCTCATTCAACTCATCCAGCACCGGCATCAACTCCCCGCCGAAAGCCCGCAGCGCGGCCACCTGTCCGCCGCGTTGGAAGAACGCCCCGGCGGTGAAATCCTCGGCGGTCATCTCCAGGTTGATCCCGATGTGCGCCGCGATCTGGTCCAGCCACCAACGCTGCTCCGGCGTGAACGCCCGCCCCCCGGCCTCCTGCGCCTTCAACCACTCAACGTAACGCCGCTGGACAAGCGCCGGATACGGCTCGATGTCCTCATCCAGCGCCACATGCCGCACCAACGACACCAGGTCAGAAAGCACGCGCGG